>CBFHWB010000001.1:0-89607 GCA_965659285.1 Planctomycetota bacterium
TGCCCTTGACCTCGGGTATGGACAGGCATCCCTCCTCCTCGCAGACAGACTCCTCACCCTTGTCGATGATGCGGGGATTGATGAAAACCTTCTCCCCGGACCTGTCTTCATGTCCCAGGCAATTACAGATAAACAATCGCACGCTCCAGCCAACCTGGGGCGCCGCAAGTCCTACCCCGCTCTCGCTGTACATGAGCTCAAACATCTCCCCGACTCTCTCCCTGACCTCGGCATCGATCCGATCGAGAGGTTTCGCGGTCTTCAGTAGAATGGGATCCGGGTAGTAGACAAGCTGCATGAAAAGATAACCGGGCCTGAAGACTCCCTGCTCAGAAGCGCCTTATCAGGCAAAAAACATACTTTCGGCGAAGAATTTCGCAGGAAAAAAGATCCGCCCATCGTCCATAAGATGGGTCTGTTAAGGTCGTTAGTATATCGTTACCGCACTTCTGGCAAGGTTAAATCTTTGTTGTCCGACACCTTGAAAAGCCCTCCATTGCCTGATTATCTTTAGTCCTGAATAAAAATGTCCCGGAGAAAGATTTGATACCCGCCTTTACGGCCACAGGCAGGAACGCAAAAACCGTCCCGTACGCGACGGTTTTCCGTGTCCTCTTTGCCATGATTCTCGGCCTCAGCGGCTGTCGGCAGCCGCGCGAATCCTCCGTGCTTCCCGAACCCAGGGCGGAAATCATCGTAAGACCGGCCAGGGTTTTTCACCGCGGAGAGATCCAATTGGAAGCCGAGTTGGCCCTGCCTCGCAGGGCGGCCTATTCCTGGACCGCCTCCGAAGGAAAGCTGCTCTCCAACGACTCGAGCCTGGTCTTCTGGGAAGCCCCGGCCTCCGGGAAGAGCTGCCTGGTCACTGTCACCGTCCAGCTTGAGGGTTCCACCGCCGCGCCCATCAGCACAACGAGAAAGATCTCTCTCAACTCTCCCTCCACCGGGGGAATGGCCCTGATCCCAGCGGGAGAGTTTGAGATGGGAGACAATCTCACCGACCTCGACCGGCCCGACTTCATCCGTACGAGCCAGAACATGGCGGACAAGCCCGCCCACAAGGTCCGCCTGCCGGCGTACTGGATGGATCGCCAGCGGGTAACGAATCTCCAATACGTCAACTTTCTCCAGGCGGCATGGGAAGAGGGTCTCCTCACGGTCACTCCGGCAGCTGTGATGGGCAACCAACGCGGAGGCGGGCTCGTCCCCTTCCTTCGTTTTTCCTATGAAGATCTCGCGGGTCTCAACTTCACCGAACCCAGGCTGGCAAGAGTCATCTCCTGGAAAGACAAACGGTTCCTGGTAAAGAAGGTACACGAGCGACTCCCGGCTGTTGATGTCACCTGGGCCGGAGCCCAGGCCTACGCTCTCTTCCACGGCAAGGCTCTGCCCACAGAGGCCCAATGGGAATACGCCGCCAGGGGAAGCGACTCCCGGCGCTACCCCTGGGGCAACGAACTCCCCACCCCCAGGCACGCGAACCTGAACCATCTCTGGGGTAACAAGCTCTTCCCCGTGGGAACCTTCAGCCCCCTGGGCGACAGTCCATTCGGAATCCAGGAGATGATCGGGGGCGTCTTCGAGTGGGTCAACGACTGGTACAATCCCCACTACTACGCCGACAACTACTCAGCCGATGTCATCAGCCATCCCCGCGGGCCGCATTGGGGACGCGATCGATCCATCCGGGGCATTCCATCTTCTTACTTCATCACCGGCGCCGACTTCGAGGCGATTCCGACCACCTTCCGTTATTCCTGGTTCCTCGAGCTACCCATCGGAGATGGTTTCGCCAACGCGAAAACAGGCTTCCGGACTGTCCTGAATCACGCCCCCCGGCCTGTTCGAAGGCGAGGAAGGTAGGCTCATGTATCGAATCGCTCTCCTCTACCTGGCCCTCTGCCTGCCGGCTTCTCTCGGCCTCAAGCCCTTGTCGGCAGAAGATCCAGCGGCAGGAAAGCCCGCAGCCAAGAGCGGGACAAAATGGAAAAAGGAAGACTTCCAGCCGGCGGAGGCCTGCAAAACATGCCACCCGCGGCACTACGAGGAATGGAGAGGCTCCATGCACGCCTACGCCATCACCGACCCTGTTTTTCACGCGATGCACCGTCTCGCGCAGAAGGAAACCGAAGGCGCCATCGGCGATTTCTGCATCGGCTGTCATGCCCCGGTGGGCACCGGAACCGGAGAGGTTACGGCCTCAACAAGCTCCCCTGAAGGACTCTCAAAAACAGCCCTGGCTGCGGTCTCCTGCGAGGTCTGCCATCGAAGCGTCCACCTCGAAGATGGCCCCCCCTCCAATGCCCGCTTCAGCATCAAGCCGGGAGCTCCACTCGTCGGCGGGCTCCCCAATCCCCAGCAAACCCCGGCCCATGCATCTGTTACCAACGACAGCCTCAAGAACCCTGATTTCTGCGGCAGCTGTCACAATGTGGTCAATCGCAAGGGAATCAAAATCGAGAAACCCCACGAGGAATTCCTTGCCAGCCCCTACCCCGCCCGCAACACCGGCTGCCTCAACTGTCACATGCAGACCTAGACGGGACGCGCAACCCCGGATGGACCGCTTCGCAACCGTCTCCACCGACATGACTTCATTGGAGTCGACGTAGCCGTAACCCCCTTCCCACGGATGGGCTACCAACGCAGGGAGGTTGAAGAGTTTCTGCGAACCGCGGCCAGGCTGAGCGTCTTCGCGCCCGAGGCCGCGGTCGCGGGCGAAAGCTTCAAGCTCAAGGTTGACGTCAAGAACGTCGGAGCCGGACACAACCTGCCCACGGGACCATCGACAGAGCGGGAGATGTGGCTTGAGGTCATAGCCGTCAACCGGTCGGGAAAGATCCTTTTCGAATCGGGCACCCTGGACAAGCAAGGAGATATCCGAGGTGGACATGGAAACACCAAGCGGCAGGATCCCCAGCTTGCCCTCTTCACCGACCGCTTTATCGGCGAGAAAGGCGAAACGGTATTCTTCATGTGGCAGGCCCACGCCCTCGAAGAACATACGATCCCCCCACTGCAGACCCGGTCGGCAAGCTACGAATTCAAGATTCCCGAACAATTCGCGGGCGAGGAACTCAAGCTGAGTGTGCGACTGCGATTCCGGGCCTTCCCGCCGCACCAGCTCAGGCGGTTGGGAATCGGAAACCTCACCGAGCGCTTCCCCATCTTCGAACTGGGAGAATACAACAGTCCGCCAATCGTCGTTAAAAAGAGCGCCGGGCAAAAGGGCATCACCAGGGTTCCTGAGGACGTAGCCAGCCTCGTAAAAGCCATCGAAGAAGCGGCCGCCGGAACGGTGATTTCGGTCGCCCCGGGCACCTCCGAGCTTGCCGACCCACTGAGATTTCCCGGCAAAGACTTCGTTCTCGAATCCCGGGAGGGTCCCGAGAAGACAATCCTCTCCGGGCCGGGCACGAGACCTGCGGCGAGAGAGGCCTCCCTGCTGGTATTCACCGCAGGAGAGACCGCCGCCGCCGTCGTACGGGGTTTCACGATCAGGAACGGCCGGGGAACCGTGCTGGATGGACGCCGGGCCGGAGGCGCCCTCCTCTGCATCAAAAGTTCTCCGACCATCGAGGGCAACATCTTCACCGGCAACGAGGCCGACACGGGAGGTGCGGCCTTCCTCCAGGATTCAGAAGCGAAATTCATCGGCAACCGGTTCACCTCCAATCGAGCCCAGGCCGGCGGGGCCATCCACATCTCATCCGGCTCCCTTGCTCTGCTCAGCAAAAACTCCTTCACCGACAACCGCGCCCCGCAGGGCGGCGCCGTCCACATTGATTCCGCCGGTGCTCTCATCCACGGCAACCGCATGACGGCAAACCGGGCCTTCTCGGGAGGGGCGATCCGGCTCATCTCGACAGCCCCGGAGGCTCCCGGCCGCCCCTGGCTGACGAGCCTCTCAAAAAACCGTCTCTACGGAAATACAGCCCGCTCCGGCGGAGCCATCCTTGCCGAGGGAGCCTGCCGGGTGCTCTCAACGCGCGATCTGGTCGCCGGCAACATAGGCGGCGGCCTCAGCCTGCTCAACGGCGCGCGGGCGGAGCTTGACCATGCGACCATCGTCGACAACCGCCTTGGCAAGGGAGCCCTGTCCTCCGAGCCCGGCTCGCCCCTGGCTGTCCGCAACTCCATCCTGTGGGGAAACCGACCCCTCGACCTGGCCGGCGAGTTCTCCTGGTCGCTGGTTGAGAACGAGGCCTTCGCAGGGGGGACCAACCTTCGCGCGCTGCCCCTGTTTCGCCCTCCCTATTCCGAATGGGAAAGATGCGGAGACCGCGGCGGCCTCTGCGTTCCGATCCTGCGTCCGGATGCCGAGACCCTCGATCCCGACAACCAGGGCCTCTACCGGAAATACACTCCAGGCCTGCTGGAGCTTTTCACCGATTCCCCCGCGGCGGACGCAGGCGACCCCGCCAGCCCTCCGGACGAAGATGGCACAAGAACGGATCTCGGATTCCTGCCAAAACTGAAATCACGGCGCCTGTTCATTCGCGGCGATGTCGATGGGAATGGGAACATCGACGTAAGCGATGCCAGGGCGATCTTCGCGCTGGTTGATGAAAAAAGCCGGGTTGAGTGCATGGAAAGCGCGGATGTCGACGGCAACGGGATCATCGACCGCAAAGATGGCATCCAGTTGATGAACTTCGTCATGACGGGCCAGAAGCCTCCCGCCTCCCCCTGGCCTGATTGCGGGCCCACGCCCCAGCCAGGAGGCTCCCTTGGCTGCTTCAAAGACCGCTGCAAACCATAAAATACAGGCGCTGCCAGTTTGGAAATAACCGACCTAAATCCCAGACACTGAATTGTTTGCGTAAAGAACGGCATTTATTCGGAAAAAGACGGGAATTCCTGCACGGTTTTGTCGCTTGCCGTCGTCTTTCCCAGTAGGTAGTATTAATTCTCATTCTGACGTAAGTTAACTCTTTGCTTTACGGCTGCTTGCGTTTTTTTGAGACCGCCCTGGGGCGGCTGGAATGCGGGAAATTGTCGTATCAACGGAGGTTCTCTCTAATGAAAATGTCTCTAAGATTTCTTCTCTGCGCCCTCTTCTGCTGCGGCGCTCTGACCTTCAGCGCAGTTCTCAGCGCGCAGGATGTCGGTAGTGTCGGCACCAAGGACAATCTCGATCTGCCCGTAGATGCGGTCGGCGAGAACGTCACCGAAGAGGAAGACGCTCCCGAGGTGGTCATCTTCTACGGCCAGCAACTCGAAGGCGATGGCTTCTTCTACACCGTAGACCGCTCCGGCAGTATGCAGGACCGGGGCGAACTGGCCCGCGCCAAGCAGGAGATCGCCCGGAACATCCAGGAGTTCTCAGACCGCACCGAGTTTGGCGTCGTCTTCTTTGATTCCGGAGTGCTCAGGTACCCCTCGACCGGTCGCCCGATCGAAGCCAATGCCGGCATGAAATCGGCCGCGCTCAGTTGGATCGCCGCCGTCGGCGGCGGCAGCGGAAGCTGCTGCCAGGCGGGCATCCTCGCCGCGCTGCAATTCGCCAACTTCTCCTCTGCCCAGCGCAAGGTCGTCTGCTACGTCGGTGACGGCGGCGGAACCGGCCCCTGCGGCGGAACCGGAGGTGAATCCGGCTACCTCAACCAGACCCTCCAGCGGGTGGCTCAGCAGAACTACCAGCGCGTCACGATCAATACGATCGGGGTCATGATGAGCGGCCGCGGCATGCAGGAAACATTCCTCAGAAATATTGCCCGCGGCAATGGCGGCACCTACAAGCGGATCAATTAGAACGCTTGAAGATCTTGAAATTTCAACGGGAACCCGCTTAGCGGGTTCCCGTTTTTTCATGCCCCAGGAGGACTGCCCGGCCGGACAGGATCTCAGGCGGAGCAGGAGAGATCATCTCCCGCCTCCGGATGCGATCGGGGCTGCAACGGGGCGAGCACCAGGAGCAGCCCGACCGCCAGCAATAGAGAATAGCGCTCTAAATCAGGGAGCACGGAAATCCATGGCCAGGACAGCCAGGACAGCGCCACGGAAAGCCCGCAGGCCGACAGCGCGAACCTTCGCAGTCCCCCAGAGCAACTGTGACGTCCCGACTCGTAGCTGAGCATACAGAGGGGCAGCAGAAGAGTCGCCGAGTTGAGCCCATCGGAGGGATCCGCCAGCAGCGCCACGAAGCAGAGGCCTCCGACCTCCCTGGCCTGCAGACCCTCGGATGGACCGGAGGACAGCCTTCTCGCCGCCCAGAGAACCACCCCGCCCAGGAGGGCTGCAAGGCCGACAAAGACGACCCAGCCGGCTTCCGCACGAGTCTCTCCCAACAGGGCAAAGACCTGCTGACGCAGGGTCCAGCCGCCAGGGGCTGGAACACTCACAAGCTCCCTCTGCCCGATGTAGAAGGCTCCGGCAAGCAAAACGAATCCCACAGCCAGGTTGAAGCCTTTGCCCTGGCGCCAGCGGAGCGAGAAGCGCGAAATCCAGAGCCACAGGGGAAACACAATCAACTGCAGCTGCCAGGAGGCCGCGAGGGCAAAGATGACCGCTGAGAGGCCGGCCTGCCCCCTGCGATCCAGCAACAACGCTGCGCTCACAGCCAGCAGGGAAAGGCATTCGAGACCGGGAATCGGGGCCGAAAAATCAGCCAGCACAACTGGAAAAACCACCAGGGCGCCAAGGAGGCGCCCCTCGGCTGACACTGGGAGACCCACCACGCGGTCCGCCGCTCCAAGGAACCATACCAGGCTTCCCAGGCCAGCCAGGACCAGCAGGAGACGCCAGGAACCGAAGATTCCCCCCTCGCAGAAGGCGCATCCATCGGGTCCAACCCGGCCCGCGAGGATCAACAGGGAGACCGCGAGAAGAATGAGAAGGAGCGTATAGAAGAAAACGACCCGGGAGCTTTGCATGAGCTTCAGTACAACATGTTGTAGACGATAACGCCCGTAACCGAGACGTACATCCAGATGGGAAAGGTCATCCTCCCCCACCAGCGATGCGTCTCCCAACGCTGCTTCCAGGCCAGGTAGACCGTCCTCAGAACCATGGGCACAACCAACGCGGCAAGAATGATGTGGCTGATGAGAATGAGGAAATAGATCGTTCGAAAAAACCCTTCTCCCTCGTAGGGCTTGTGCCCGGCCAGGTAATGATAGGTCAGGTAACAGCCGAGGAAGATGGTCGAAACGAAAAAGGCCGCGATCATCAACCGGGCGTGAGCTGTCTTATGCCCGCGGCGTATGCAGACATACCCTGCGAGAAGAAGGGTTCCGCTGAGAGCGTTCAGGCTGGCATTGACGAATGGGAGGTCGTTTACTTCCATCGCTTCACTCCTGCTGGTTTTCTTTGATGAGAATCCGGGCCGCATCGAGAAGTTTCTCGAGATCACCGGGGACCGAGTTCGGACGGTAATAGCCCCGGATGATCCCCTTCGCATCAACCAGGGCAAACCGATCGCTATGCGGAACGCCGGACTCGGCATCGGCTTCCTGGCTGCCACCCGCGATCATCCTGAAACCCTGCTCGCAGAGCCGGACAATCTCCCCGCGGCCGCCGCGCAGAAAACTCCAGCAGCTGGAGTCGATGCCCTGCTGGCTGGAATATTGAGCCAGCTGTAGCGGGGTGTCTCTTCCGGGGTCGAGGGAAAAAGAAACGAGGCGTAATTTGCCGGCAAGATCGCCTTCATTGCGTATGGTTTTCTGGATTTTCAACAGCTCGGCAGCCATCCCTGGACAGGCGTTGCGGCAGTTGGTGAACATGAAGGTCCCGACCCAGACCTTCCCCCTGAGAGATTTTCGGCTGACCTTCGCGCCCTCCTGGTCATCCAACTCGAAGGCGGGTACCTCTCCATGACGAGCCAATACCCGGGGGCGCTCCCAGGCGACCGCATAAGCGACCACCGCAAGGATGCCAACAGCCAGCAGAGACCAGCTGAGCCAGCCGAGAACGCCCTCTGTGCCCTTTTCGGGCTTCTCCATGGTATCTGCGTGCATTCGCCGCTCCGTCGCTTAGAAGCTTTCTTAAAGAATGTAGAGGATACCGAAGAAAAACACCCATACCAGCACAACCATCAGCCAGTAATAGAGAACGAGATCGACCCCGATTCTCCTGTGCTCATGATATTTTCCACGGATCGCCTGGATAATGACATAGCTCAGCAGGAGCACTCCGCCGACCACGTGCAGGCCGTGCAGGCCGGCCATGGAATAAAAAACAGTGCCGAAGATGTTCTGTGCCGGCAGTTCCTGCGCGATCAACCGGGAAAACTCGAGTAACTGTATCCCGGCAAACACCGCTCCGGAAACGAGCGTCAGGCAGAGCCAGGAAACCAGACCGATCGGATCCTCCCTGCGAATGGCGCGAGAGGCGAGGAGAATGAAAAAACCACTGAGAACGAGAAGTCCCAAATTGCCGAGAGGGAGTCCCATGCCCTGCTCTGAAAAGCCCTCCGGTTTCCAGCTCTTCGCGCCAAGACGAAGGACGATATACATTCCCACCAGCGCGCCAAAGAACATGATCTCCGCCACGATAAAGAGGTTGATGGCGAACCTGGCGTTTCCAGACTCATCCGTCGAGCCCGGCGCTCTCCTTGACTCAACCGACTCGCCGGCCATATCACACCCCTTCAGGTACCTTTGCTGTCAGGACCAGAACGATGAACAGAACAGGAAGATAGACGACAGAGGCGAGGACCAGCCAGCGGGCTGTCTCACGGGTCCGGGTAATACCAAACCAGACGGCAAAGGCCAGGAAGGCGAGGCTCGATCCCAGGGCCATCCAGAAATAAAAATCCGCGGCGAAGCCAAAGACCGCCGCCGGCATCAGGCTGGCGGGAACCAGGGCGAGCGTCCAACCGACCACCCGCATAGCCGTCGCGCTGCCTTCTTTGTCGACAACCGTCAGCATCGGGAAACCGGCACGCTCGTAGTCTTCCCGGTACATCCAGGCGATCGCGAGGAAATGCGGGATCTGCCAGATGAACTGGATCGTGAAGATCGACCAGCCGGCGGAGACAAACTCGCCGGTGGCGGCGGTCAGACCGATGACCGGCGGCAGCGCCCCAGCGAAGGCGCCCACCAGCAGAGAGAAAGAAGTAACCCTCTTCAACGGCGTGTAGAAAAACACGTAGACCCCGGTCGTCACGGCGCTCACCGCGGCGCAAAGCGGATTGACCAGAATGACAAGATAGACCAGCCCGGCAAGGGAGAGAACCATACCCAGGAACCTCGCCAGCGCCGGAGAAAAACGCCCGGCGGGAAGAGGCCGGGACGAGGTGCGTTCCATCAGACCATCGGCGTCCCTCTCAATGTACTGGTTCAGGATGCTGGAGGCGGAGGCGAGGATGAAGGAGCCGGCCAGCACATGAAGCAGCAACCAGCCATATCTCGGCGACAGCAACTGCGAAAGCGAGCCCTGCGGGGATGTGCAGACACCGAGTGCGAAACCTGCGAATACCGTAACCAGGGCCAGGAGATTGATCCTGAGCTTGCTCATCTGCACCAGGTCGCTCAACAAAGTTCCCCCATCCGCTCCTGTCTTCCCGGATTCATCCCGCCCCTGCCCGGTCAACGAACCGGCGGTCGGAGATGAGCCCTGCGAACTTTCAATCTGTTGGTCTACCAGGGCCGCCTCATCCATGTTCATAAGGCCGCCCCCGGCTCAGAAGCGCTCAGAAATCGAATCCGGTAGGCCCGAGCGCAAACGACCACAGCGAGAATCAGGATCAGAACTCCGACCGCCTGATGGACGCTGGCCAGGGTTTCGAAGGTACCCGTTTTAACCAACCCCGGGGCCTCATCGACCACCAGCGAAGGCGGTGTTTGATAAATGAACGTAGCGAAGCCTAAAAACACCTGGAGAAAAAGCAGCAACAGCAGGCCCAGGGACGGATGGAGAATGCGGTCGGCCTTCGAGAGAGAGAGCACCTTGCCGACCAACAGAACGATTCCCGTGAAAACAGCGAAGGCCCAGACAATATGCACCAGGTCACCGATTGTCTGAAGCGCCTCCCCCCCACCCCCGGGCTCGAGCGTCGCGTGGCGAGGAACGGCGCCAAGCACGATCTGTACATAGATGCTGAGCACGGCGAAGAGCGCCAGGGAGCAGATGGGGTCCGCCTTGGAGAGCTTCAGCCGGGTCTTTTCACCTATCCAGCCCGGAGAGGTGACGACAGCCAGGATTGTGACGGCGGAAATAAACAACATAGCCATGCCAACATGCAGTACCGAAAGGATCGGCGGCAGCTTATATAGAACCGTCAATCCGCCCAAAATCGCCGGCGGAAGGACCAGCGCAACAACCACGATGGAAAGCAGCTTGACCCTGGGGCGTCTCTCCTTCTTGAAGGCCGCCAGGCAGGCCAGAAGCGCGAGGAATCCTACGCTCGCCATCATCAAACGATGGCCGTGTTCTACCAGCAAGCCGGGATTATCGAGCATGCCGCCCGGGGAGGGCAGCAAATTCCCATCGAAACTGGGCCAGTTTTTGTCGACTCGGCCACTCTCGGTACTGGTAACAATCCCACCAACAATCACGCCGAGATAGGCGACGCAGAGGGTCGCGATGGCAAGCCCGTGGAGGAGCCCGCCACCCGCGGTTGTTTCATCCGAACCAGCAGAGGCGGAGGCTCCCGAGGAACCCTCCGCGACTGGAGCTTCTTTCTTACCGCCTGCTCCAGGCACGGCTCACGCGGCCCCTTCTCCTGAAGGGGCATCCTCCTGGCCATCGTCGCCGCCCGCGCCTGCCGGCTCCAGCTCGCGGTCCTGCGGAAGATAGTCCTCCTCGACAAGCGCGGAGTTGTACTCGTAGGGTCCGCGATAGACTGTCGGAAGGTCGGGATGGAAGTTCCCGTGCGGCGGAGGCGAATCGAGCGTCCACTCGAGCGTGTTCGCCTTCCAGGGATTCTTTTCGGCCTTCTTGCCCCAGATCGCGCTGTAGATCAGCGCTATCAGGAAGAATACCTGGCCAAGCCCCAGCACGATGGCTGAGATGGTCATGAACTCCTGGTAGGGCTGCATATGCTCCCAGGTTTTGGAAGCCCCCTCGCCAGTATAAGCCGCGTAGCGCCTCGGCAGCCCCGCGGCTCCAACGATATGCATGGGGAAGAAGACGCAGTTGAATCCTATGAAGGTCAGGATGAAATGAATCTTGCCGAGAGTCTCGCTGAACATACGACCGAACATCTTCGGAAACCAGTAGGTGATCCCGGCGAAGACTCCGAAGAGGCTGCCGCCGAAGAGCACATAATGGATGTGGGCAACGATAAAGTAGGTGTCATGGATCATCAGATCCACCGTCGTCGCCGCCATGAAGATTCCACTGAGGCCTCCGATGATGAACATCGAAATAAAGCCCAGGGCGTTCAGCATGGGCGTGGTGAAATGGATATTCCCGCGCCAGAGGGTACCCAGCCAATTGAAGCTCTTCACAGCCGAGGGAAGGGCGATCATCATCGTGGCAATCATGAAGTAGGTCCCGAGATAGGGATTCATGCCGCTCTGGAACATGTGATGCCCCCAGACGATGAAGCCGAGCCCGGCAATTCCGGCCATGGCGGCCGCCATGGCCTTGTAGCCGAAGATGGGCTTGCGAGCGAAAACCGAAACAATATCGGAGGCGATTCCCATGCCGGGAAGAATCATGATGTAG
Source organism: Planctomycetota bacterium (assembly GCA_965659285.1). Lineage (GTDB taxonomy): Bacteria > Planctomycetota > UBA8108 > UBA8108 > UBA8108 > UBA8108. The sequence continues at coordinate 11,614 of CBFHWB010000001.1, forward strand.
ACAGCGGGATGGGAGTAGAACCAGAAGAGATGCTGATAGAGAAGAGGCTGGCCTTCATTGGTGAAGAAGGTGGTGCCAAAGTGCCTGTCGAGGATCAGCATGATCAGGGCGGAGGTCAGCACCGGCGTTCCGAAGAGAATCAGGATCGCCGTGATAAAGATCGACCAGACTGTAAGAGACATGCGCCCGAAGGTCATTCCAGGGGCGCGCATCTTGACGATGGTGGTCACGTAATTCACCGCGCCCATGATGCTCGACGTCCCCACGATGATCAGGCTGATGCACCACAAGGTCTGACCGTAACCCGCTATGACGCTCAAAGATGGATACGAGGTCCAGCCGCCGGAGGCGAAGGCGCCGGACTTGAGACCGGCCTCGATGCCCTCCAGAAGGATTCCCCCGAACATGACGAATCCGGCCAACGGCATGATCCAATAGCTCAGGCCGTTGAGGAAGGGGAAGGCCATGTCGCGCGCGCCGATATGAAGCGGAATGACAAAATTCCCGAAGGCTCCAACGAGAAATGGAATGATCACGAAAAAGATCATTACCGTGGCGTGCATGCTGAAGAGCACATTGTAGGTCTCGCCGCCAAATTGCTTCATGTCAACACCCATGAATTCGGCTTCGGGCCAGGCCAGGCGCATTCTCAAGGTGAGCGCGAGCCCTCCCCCGATAAACAGCATGAAGAGAGCCGTCATCATGAACTGCATGCCGATCGCCTTGTGGTCACGTGAGAAGACATACTTCCCCCAGAACCCCATCTCGTGGTGTTCGGCGTGATCTTCGGTTGCGATGTTTTCTTTGGTTTCCGTAGTCATGAGTCTCTCGAAGGCTCCTTGCTGAACCTATTCGGCTTCCTTCTGTTCCTGGTAATAATGTACGGGCTCGGGGAACTTCTCCGGAACCGCTGTCTTCCAGTCGTATCCGAGTTCCTTTGCCAGGTCCTCTTCACTGAGAACGAGGAAAGGCGCGTGCATGTTGGAGTGTCCCTCGCCGCAGAGCTCGGCGCAGACGATCTCGTACTTCTTACCTTCCTTGGCTGTCCCCTCCTTGATTTTGAACCAGATCTTACCGGGGTAGTAAGGAACCAGGTCCTGCTTCAACCGCAGGTGCGGCGAGAAAAAGCTGTGAAGCACCGGGTGGGTATAGATCTCGGTGTTGGCGTCGTATTTACCCAGGGAGTTCAACTCGATGAGTATGTTCACATTTTCCGGGACAACAAGCTTTGGCAGAACCTTGTCCTTGGCCAGATCGTCGAGGCCGACGGCATTGGTCGGAGACTTGAAAGAATGCCGCTGATCCTCGAACTTCCCATCCTTGCCGGGATAGTTGAACCACCAGGCGAACTGTTCTCCGTAGACCCTGACAACAAAGGTTCCGGGCTGAACGACACCATCCTTCTCGGGATAGCCGGTCTTGATTGTCAGCCAGCTGCTGTCTCCCACCAGTTGTACAACACCGATGAAAACGAGGACTACGACCGTGGCCAGCGTCCAGGTCACCTCGAGCTTGTTGTTGCCGTGGGTGTAGTGGGCCTTTTTGCGCCCTTCACGATTCCTGTAGCGAAAGAGGAACCAGAGCATCAGACCCTCGACGACGACAAAGGCGATCCCGGTGATCCAGAAGATCAGCACGAACAGGTCGTCCACCCCTTCGCCGTAGGTTGAAATGGCATCGGGCATCCAGAACAGCCCGGGCTTCTCCGCCTCGTGGCCGGCAGCGGAAGCCGCCGCCGCGGCCGGCGCTTCGGCGCTCTTCTCCTGGGTCCAGGCTGGAGCGGCCAGCAACATTCCAACTACAGCCATAGCCAGCAAGGAGGTCGATCTTTTAAACCCCTGTAATCTTGTCAGAATCATTACTCGCTTCAACTTCCTGAAAACTCTCTGGCTGTAATGAACCAGATACTAACCTTTATAGGTAAATTCGAAAACGATGTTCCCTTCGACCACGGCGCCATCCTTCACGGTTATCTTCTGCGCCTTGGGGGCCTTCAGCTTACGGTCTTTCTCATGCCAGACCTCTACGGTATAGGTACCATCTCCATCAGGCAGCTTCCCGATGGAAAACTTGCCGTCCTCTGCCGTCTGGGAAAAGAACGGGTTCTTCACCACGAAGGCGTATGCGGACATCCAGGGATGAACAGAACACTGGCAGACATGCGGCCCCGCCTTCTTAAAAAATCGATCCCGGACCTCCTCGCCGACATTCGCCATCGAAAGGTTGAAAGACAATTGGGGGATGCTCACGTTATGAAGAAATGGATCGCTGTTCCTCAGCACCACCTGTTGATCCTTGTGCAGGGCGAAAACATGAGGGATATACTGGCACCCCTTCTGGTCTATCACGACCTTTGCAGGGTGGCCGTAGGTGGCCATGTCCTTGAGGTTGTAACGGCCTAGTCCCTTGCTGATATAGACGATGCAGTCCTTCAGGCCGCCATCGGCTCCCGCCACGATCGTCTCAGCGTTGAGAGGGCCCAGTGACTGCGCCTCGCGCTGCTTGCCGCACTCGGGCTTGGCCGAGATATCCAGAGCTACCCTGGCAGGCGCTCCAGCGATCTTGACAATTCCCGTCAATGCGACGGAACCAAACTTCTGCTTGGGAGAACCTCCCGCTTCGCCGCCGCCGGTCTCGGAGGTTCCTGGGGTGGTTCCACTGTCCACGCCAACGCTATTCTGCTCGGACCCCCCGGGAGCCCTGGCCTGCTTCTTGGTTTCACAGCCTGAAATCAACGCCAGGAGGCCGGCAATCATCAAAACCGTGACACCGACGCCCATGGGTGAAAATCGATCTGCCTGCATTCTATCCGCCACTCCTATTCCTTGCTCTTACCAGGTCGTTAGAACTCTGTTTCGCCATGCTCAAATGTCATAAGTTAGAGTGCAAAAAAGTCTTTTCAAGCCTTTTCCTCTGCCGTATCTGGCGGAGGCGGCGGCTGGGAGGAAGAATGAGCCGAGGCGGCTTTTTCGAGGTAACGAAAAACCTCCCCTGCCGTCCGCTTTCCCTCTCTAAGGCAGTCGTTGACAGAGACGCCCCGGTAGGAGTTCCCGGTCAGGAAAAGCCCTGGAGTGGCCCCCAGGCGTGCCTCAATGCCCTCCAGGAGAGCCTGGTGGCCAACCTCGTATTGGGGAATCGCCTGCTCGTATCGGTAAACTCTCTGAGCCACCGGCTTCCCCTTGAGACCGATCGCCGCCCCCGTCTCTCGCTGTATCATTTCGATCAACTCTTCATCCGGTTTTCCGACAACTTCTGGAAAACGAGCCCCCCCCGCCAGCGCCCGGACACTTACGTGACCTTCGGGGGCATGCCCTGGAAAGATGCTTGAGGTCCAGATCATGCCGAGCGTCTGCAGCCCCTCACTGGCGGGAGCCAGGAAACCGTAACCATCGAGCTCCGAATCGACATCCTCGGCCCGGTAACCGAGGCAGACAACCGCCACGGAGGAATAGGAGATGGTAGCCAGGTCTCTGCCGAGATCGGATTGCGGCCCAGCGAACAGCGAGGCGGCGCGGCAAGCCGGAACGGCCAGGACCAGCGCCCGGGCTGTCTCCTCCCGGCCATCGGAAAAAGTAACCCGCCAGCCCTCGGCGCACGGGCTGATGCTCTCAGCCCCGAGGCCGTATTCAATGTTCTCGCCGAGCTCTCCAGCAAGCGCCCCGGAGAGCGTTCCGAGACCTTCCTCAAAGCTGTGCAAGGTGGCTGAAAACGGCGAGGTCTTGTCTTCGCCTGAAGATTTCTTTTTGCCTCTCATCCCCCTGACCAGGCTGCCGTACTCCTCCTCAAGGGCGGCCATACGCGGAAAGCAGCTCTTCATGCTCAGCGCCTCGACGTCGCCGGCATAGATGCCGGTAACCATAGGATCGAGCAGAGCGTCGACCGCCTCCTGCCCGAGACGCCGCCGGCCGAACTCCGCGATGGACTCATCCGCCGCTGCGCGGCCCCTGGACCGAAAGGGCTCGAGCAACAGCCTGAGGCGCCCCCGCAAAGAGAGCACCCCCGAGAACAGAAAACCGCGCGGACTGCGGGGAAGAGGCTTGAGCTCGCCCTCTCTCATCAGGTAGCGGTCGGAAGAGCGCGGAGAGGCCGGCAGTAGTTTCCCATCGAGCCCGAGACTGGAGATCAACTCAAGGGTGTCCGGAGCGTTGTCGAGTACGCCGTTGGGACCCTGCTCAAAAAGAAAACCATCGACCCGTTCCGTGCCAATCGAGCCGCCGCTTCGGTCCGAAGCCTCGACGACCTTCACCGCCGGAGAGATCCCCCCCCCTGGCCGCCCGGCACGCAGATGCCGCAGAAGGAAATGCGCGGTGGACAGTCCGGAAATACCACCACCGACTACAAGCGCGTCAAATGACATTGCTGAGCAGCGGTCCTAACTACGGGACAGGCTCACAGCCTGGAGGCCGCCATCCTGTCGCGCCTAATTGCCGCCTCCTGCCTCTTCCTGGGACTCCTCACGGGGAGCGGTCGCCATCTTCTCGTCGTTCATATGGCGCAGGTACTGCAGGAGAGCGTTTACATCCGCGAGATCTTTAGCGTCAATTTCCGAAGCCGGGTTCCCGGTATACTTCTTCCTCTCCTGGAAATAGTTCGGCATCTTGGTCCCAGGCATGAAGTCAGGCGGGAAATAGAGCCAGTCCCGTGTCCACTGCGCTCGCAGCCGGCCGGCGGCCGCGTTGAGATCCGGACCCCAGGAGCTCTTATCCCAGGGCTTTCCGGCTGCCCAGGCAGATGCCTTGCCGCCAAGTTCGCCACCAGCGGTCTGGACGGCATCCAGGGTGGCGAACCCCCCCCGCAGGAGGATCTTGCCATCGGAATCCTTCCAGACCAGGAAGTGGCTGTCACCCGGAGCGCTCAGCGGAACCTCCGCGGGAGCAACCGTCCCGGCTCCCTGGGCGAGGATCGGCAAGGTCGGTAATTCTGCGCCGCGAGGATGGCACTGGCTGCATTGCTTGCCCTTGACCTCAGCCGTACCCTTCCCACACAGCAGTTGCCCCTTGAGAGCCTGTTCTTTTTCGAACCTGTCCTCAGCGAAGAGCTCCTCACCATACGGAACCTCACTGACAGCCTTGAACCACTGGACAATCAGGCGGGCCTCAGCCTGCGTAAGATTGAAGGACGGCATTCGGACCTTCAGCCAGGGCCGAATAGGACGCACGTCCTGCAGGAAGTGGAAGAACCAGTCACTCTTGACGCGCTCTCCCTGGCGCAACAGCGGCGGCGGCGCCTTGAACCTGTCGGTCAACTCTGTTCCAAAGTAGAAACGCACTCCACCCTCGCCATAGCCCTTCACCGCGAGTTTTCGCTCGCTTACAGGACTCTCGGAAAGAACCCCGCCAAGAGCCGAGTAGTATTGCGTCGCAAGCCCCTCGAGTTCATCCTTCCTCACCCCCAGCCCGTCCGGCAGGGAATCGAGGTCTATGTCATAAGGGGTCTCCAGCATAGCGACAAGGAATTGCCCGAGCGCGCTCGATTCATCCTCATAGGACTTGCGCATCCGTGAGATCAACCCCGCAGGATCTGCCAGGCGCTTACGCACGAAATCATAGATTCCCCGGTTAGCGAGCGTATCGGCAGGCTCTTCCTCGTTGTACATCGAATCAATGACCCGGGCTACATCCTGAACAAAGCCCGGAAGAGGATAGAAATGCCTGCGTGCGACATCGACCACCGACATGGGATCCTCGTTCGGAGTAAAGACCTGCGGCAGAGTTGCATCGGTATTCGCATCACCGGAGCTGAACTGCCCGACCTGTTGACCGAGCGGGAAGCCGGCAGGAAGCTCGATCCCGAGATTCGACCCTTGCGGACCGGCCGGCCGCGCGGCTAACCGATAGCTCTTGGCGAGCCATGTCTCCGCCTGCATGACATTGCTCCGGCCGGACTCATCTCCAAGCGCGTTGGGATTTGGAAGGTCATCAACCGACACATAGCTGGTGGTCGCTCCGAGGCGATGACAGCCTGAACAATTGAGCTTCTGAACCAGGCGGCTGCCACCCTCGAGGATTTTCTCCCTCTCCGAAAGATGTTTCTTCCTGCCGGGATCGACCGGGTCAGCCACCAGGCTGATGACATAGGCGACAACCGCCTCGACCTGCTCCGGCTTGTCGTGGAACGGAAACAGCGGCATCTTCAGAAGCTCGTCGGCTCCCTTGTGGGCTAATTGCTTCGTCACCTTGTAATCGTAGACCGGCTCTCCTGAGCTGGTCCTTCCAACAGTCACCCTGCGAGGCAGAACATCAAATCTCCGGGTGTCGCTGAGCTTGGCCTTGGCCCACTCGTGACGCTGATGGGGGATCGCCTCGGATCCATCCTCCTGGTGGCCCCACTGCCCGAAATCCAGGCGGTCAGAGCCCTTGTCCCCCCACTTGTTGAGCTCCGCTCCAATGGGCTGGGCGCCATCGAAATAGGCGACCCTGTCGGAAGACGGCACTCCTGGATCGGGGTCCTCGTCCCTGATTCCGTTGTGGCAGCCGAAGCAGCCATAGCGGCGAACCAGGCGATGCCCTACCAGGTTGAGCTTCTCCGAGGTCGACATCGGCTTGCTGGCGTCACCGCCCTTCAACAGGGTAGCCGCCCTGGATGTGCCATGCACCGCGCCCAGATAATAGGTCGCTATATCATCAAGAATCTTCTTTTTCGCCGGGTCGCTTTCGATTTCGGCGGCATTGGTCGTGACCAGCCCGCTCTCCCACCCTTCGTCCCGATCCTTCTTCTGGCTCTCACCAAGCGTAGCAGGGGAAGCGGATGGATGGGCCGCGAGGTCGACATCGTTATAATCAAGCGTCAGGAGATAGCTGACCATGTCGGCGACCTTCTGTTCCCCGGCGGGATCCTGGCCGGGAGCAAGCCGGAAACGAGGCATGATCGTCTCCGGATCATGCGCCTGGGGATTGAGAATCCAGCTTGAAAGCCAGTTGACCGCCTTCTTGCGTCCGAGTTCAGTCGCCAGATCGAATTTGCGAGCCAGCGGACTCAGGTCCGGCCCAAAGGTATTGTGAATCCAGCGATTGTAGACCGCATCCGCCAGTTGGCCGACGCTCTCCAGCGCGCTCTCTTCGATCTCGAGGCTCTCTTCGAGCGCCATCGATTCCTCGATCGCTCTCTTGCTCTTGCTGTAGAGTTCCTCGAGTTCGGAGCCGACATCCAGTCCCTTGAGCCAACCATAAAGATCCGAAAGTTTTGTCCCGGATTCCCGATAGGCCGCGGCAAGCAGGGGCTGCCCTTCAGCCGACTGCGCAGCCTTCTGTTCCAATGCGGCGAGAACAGCCGCCAGAGCGGGGAGAGGCTCATCATATTCACCCTCGGATTCGACCTTGATGCTGTGACACCCCATACAGCCAAGCGTCTTGACGAGTTCCCGGCCGCGAACGGGGTCTCCAGCCGGCGCCGCTGCGGCGGCCGGGGAGCCAACGCTGGTATTGAAAAGGTAGGTCGCAAGCCCCAACACCTCGACGCTGTTCCGCAGGTTGAAATCCACCTCTTCACTACCGCCCGATTCGTCATCGGCTGAGCCGAGAGGGCGAAGCATCTTGCCATTGGAATTAGTCAGGTCAAAGAAACGCGGCATCTTTGACGATTCCCGGAAATGCACCGGATCACGAATCCAACGCGTCAGGAAGCCCATGGAAACCTTATCTCCCAGATGCTTGAGATTGGGACCCACCTTGTTGAGCTTCCAGACCCGATCATCCGAAGCCCCGGCGGCAACCTCGAAACCTTCGATCGTATGGCAGCCGAAGCAGCCATAGGTCCGAACCAGCTTCTTGCCCAGGTTGAGCCGCTCGGCTCCCTCAATTTCCCATTGGTCATTGTGACACTTGGTGCAGCTCGAACTGGTAAAACCGGTCGGGAGCATCGGATGCTCCTCGTAATGCTTCAGATGCCAGTGGTACTTATCCTCCCACTCTGCCCTCTGCTCTTCACCATCCGGAGTGTGCGCGACTATGGTGAACTCGATCGCATGGCCATCTCCGTAATGGCAGGTGGTGCAACCGGTGTCCTGGTAGGTGTGAGGGCTGGCCGCCGAAAGAAACAGGTCAAGACGGGGGTGGCTGGCATAAACCGAACCCCACTTTTCATCCTGGTACCCAACGAAGCGGGGATCCGGATCGTCGATGTTGATGTGGCAGGTCTTACATCGATGCACGCGGTCGACATCCATGAAGTTGAGCGGTTCCTTGAGCCCGGGAGTCACCACCTTATCGATCTTGTAGCTCGGAGCCATGAAATCAAGAAGCGGAGCGTTACGAACCGCGTTCCTCATGGACGAATCGATCAACTGGTATTGCTTGAGGGCGCTGTTGACCGCGAGCAGGCTATTCTTCAAGCCCGTCTTCAGAACGGAATAATCGGTGGTGCCGCCGGCCACCGACGTCTCCTCCTTCAACGCCGCGTCGTAAGCAGTCTCTGCTGCCTTCGCCTCGTTCCCGGTCTTCTCCATCTTGAAGAGCTTATCGTTGAGAACCTTGACGGAGGTTTTATTGAACTCTACGGAAAGCTCCCTGACCTTCGCGGCCGCTGACTCTGTAGGGCCATCAGCCAGCACATGTTTCTTACTTTCCTCAAAGTTGAACTTGGCGGCCTGGAAATCACCGCGATAGGCGCGCAGGGCGCGGTCAGCCTCGCTGGCCGCGAAGGCCGCGTTGTTTTTCTCCCGAAGCTTTTCTCTCAATTCGGAATTCTCGGCAACCTCTGCCTCGATCAGAACCTCCAATTTCTGGACATGGTCGACCAGCCTCAGATAATTCACATCTACCCCGGCTGCCTTTTTCGGCAGCTCGCGCTTAACCTTCGTCCCCGTGAGCTTGTCCAGAACGAGAGAGAATCCCTGGGCCAGGCTTTCAAGCTTTTCAAGCTCTCCTTCCCTGGCATTTTTCAGCGCCTCCTCGGACTCCTCGGCCTGCACATCCCTCCAATGGGCCTGGATATGCTTCCACTGGCGATCGTAATCCTGCCAGAAAACCGCCAGGGTGATCACCAGCAGCGCGGCGCTCGAGATTGCGAAGGCGACATTCAGGGCTGACACGCGATAGAGGGTGGTCTCGCTATCGGGTTCGGTAAAGATACTCTGGGAGAGCTCCCGGAAGCCTTCTCCCTCGACCAGCGAATCGACGGTCGTTACGGACTCCTTGAGAGGATCTTCCTCTGGCAACTCAGGCAATTCGGGGCCGGTGGCCTCCTCAGCCGGAGCCTCTGCGGGAGCTTCCTTGCTGGCCGTAACGACCTCGGCCGGAGCCTCTGCCTCGGCCGGAGCCTCTGCGGGCGCCTCTGACGCCGCCACCTCCGGCGCCGGCGCAGCGGCGGCGCCCGAGCCAAGGTAGCCGCGGGTTGGCGACCAGTACTGGTCGCCTCCGCCCCCGGCGGCAGGAGCGGGAGCCGCTGCAGCCGGAGTCTCCTGGGCGGGAGGATCCGCGGCTCCAGCATCAACCGGAGTAGAAGCCGGCTGGGCTCCACTGTCGTCCAGGTAACCTCTTGTAGGACACCAGGGTCCTCTGTCATTCGGCATCGATACTTGCCTGTGGTTTCAATTCAAATGTTAAAAAAGTATTCGGGAATCGCGACGATGTATTTCAGGTTGACCGTCCAGCGAAGAACCATCTTCAGGGGCAGAGCTGCCATGCAGAGCAGGAAAAAGACCATCGTCTGGTAGCGTATAAAGCCCAGGTCCCTGTACATCTTGCGGAACACCAGGTTAGCCAATAGCGGCGGCAGGACCGCGAAGTAGGCGATGACTGTCAGGAAGCCCGGCAGCTCACGCAGAAGGATGTTGGACGGCAGAGCCCTTCCAAGCCACTCGAGATAAACATACTCGGCCAGGTTCACATTGTTGAGGGATTCGACCTTGTGGGGGTCCCAATAGGCATAGGGTCCAAAGAAATTCCAATTGGGTCCTCGCAGGAAAGTTCCAAGGATGATCAGGGTCACCCAGAGAACGATAAAGCCAAACAGGAAGGTCGAGATAGCGAAGCGGCGCTCCTTAAAAGTGTAGTAGCCGTTGCCCTTCGGATTCATGTCAATATAGGGAATCGCCATCAGGCCATTGATGATGAAGGTCGGAAAGACAACCCCGGCCAACCAGGGATCGTAATAAACCAGCATCTCCTGCAAGCCCAGGAAGTACCAGGGCGCCTTGGATGGGTTGGGCGTCTTGACCAGGCTCGCCGGCTCCTCCAGGGGAGCCTTCAGATAGTAGGCCCAGACCAGCAGGAGTACGGTACAGAGAATCATCGCGAGAAACTCGGTGTAGACAAGGTCAGGCCAGCAATAAACCCGGCGGCTGGCCTCGCGATGCTCAAAAGTCGGCAATCCCTTGTCGATCAGACGGTCATTGATGACCATTTTTCTGAAAGCGACCCACAGCAGAAAAGCCAGAGAGAAGAACAGGATCGTGATCGGCACGTTATCCGGTTTACCGACGATGAGCTTGAAATTCTCATCTGTGAGGCTCCAGAAATAAAAGACGATTGCGAAAGCGAAGAAACCGCCTATGAACCACCCCCGGGTCCAGAAAGACCTGAACTGGATCATGGCCCAGAACCCGACCACGGAGAGGACGAAATACATCGTCGGCTCGAGCAGGCCATCGATGAAGTTCTTGATGAACTCCGGCAGGTGTGGAACTAACAACGCCAACATGTTGAAGATTCTTCTCTAATGAAAAACTACATCGGGCCGGAAATGCCGCCATCCTTGCGGACCCGCCAGAAATGCACCGCTATCAACAGCCCGGCTCCAAGCGGAACCGCGATGCAATGAAGGACATAAAAACGCAGCAGGGTGGCAGCTCCGACCGTCTTGCTGCCAAGCAGGCCAAACCGAACATCACTTCCGGCGGTTACCAGTGAAACATCGCCAAGCTGGATAAAGGCTGCGCCGGGACCTTCGTGTCCCATGATCGGCGTCGCTCGCGCCATGTTGGTTCCAACCGTGATCGCCCAGATCGCCAGTTGATCCCACGGCAAGAGATAGCCTGTAAAGCTCAGCAGCAGGGTCAGCACCAGCAGGATCACTCCGACATTCCAGTTAAACTCACGCGGAGGCTTGTAGGAACCCGTAAGGAAGACCCGCAGCATATGCAGCCAGACGGTGATGACCATGAGGTGAGCGCCCCACCTGTGCAACTCACGCATGATACCGATGGGAACATGATCCCTTAGCGCCTTGATATCGTTGTAGGCGTATTCCACCACGGGCCTGTAGTAGAACATCAGCAATACACCGGTGATCGTCTCGACCAGGAAAAGGAAGAAGGTCAACCCTCCCATGCACCAGGTAAAGCTCATTCGAACCCCTGATTTACGCACCTTGATCGGGTGCAGGTGCAGGAAGACATTCGACAGCACCGCCAGGGCCTGGTCTCTCGGGTTGTCAGGATATTTATGCCGGAAGATCGACTTCCAGATCTGGCTATCCGTGATGAATTTCATGAGGCTCATAACGCGCCCCTCCAATCCACCCGGTCTGAGGAAAAGCGGGTGAACCTGCAGAGGCTGTCGCCAACACAAGATCTGGTTGAACAGGTGTCCCTGGTCATACGCTGTACTCCATCTTCAGGAACGACTCCGGGTCATCCCACTGTCCCTTTTCCTGCTGGTATTTTTTTCCCTTGTCGATCTCGAGTTGCCCGTCAGCGGCGAGGCTGACCTTGAATCTCTCCAGCGGCCGCGGAGCCGGTCCCTCGAAGTTGATCCCGCTCGAATAGAAGCCGCTTCCATGGCATGGGCATTTGAACTTCTTCTCGGTCTCCAGCCAGTTCGGCGTGCAGCCCAGGTGGGTACAAACCGTCGAAAGAACGAAGAATCCATCCAGGGTTCTGACGATCCAGATTCCACGTGTCTTGTAGCGCTTGTCGACGACACCCTCGCTCGAAGCCGCGAAATCGGCCGGGTAGCCAACCTTGAATTTTGTAGCCGGCTCGAAGGTGTCATTGGGAAACAGGAAACGAACACACATACCGAGACCGGCAACGCTGGCAGCGGTGAAGAGAGCCCAGCCCGTGCTTACCGCGGCGAGGAAAGAACGCCTGCCCTTGTCGTTAGTCTCACTCATGTGTCTTTGTCATCCAATTGCTCAAGCAGTGTCAGAGCCTTGTCCTTCACCGCCAGGCTGCGGTCGGTTTTTTTCTCCAGGAGCACATCCCTGAATTCAGAGCCCCGGAGCCTGTAGAGGCCGTCGAGAGCCTGACACATCCAGCGTTCTTTCTGCTGAACAGTCAAGCCCCTATTGTGATCTCCCCGCACTCTGTCAAGAAAGTCCCAATCGAGGATTTTCTCGAGAATCGACGCGCCGGAATCATCGCCGAAATGCCGGGCCAGCCAGAAGGCCGTATTCCAGGATATTTCCTTGCGCTGGTCGTTCACCTGGCCCTTGAGCTTATCGAGAACGGCCCTGGCCTGGGGGTCATCGACGAGAGTTTTTTCAAGGTCGGGGCCATTACGAATCAAGATGTTCACCACGCCGCCGATGGCCAGGAACCGGCTCCCCCAGTCCCTGGGGCTCCCCGTCACCTCGACCTCGTCGAGCAGGGCGGGGATCGCCTTGCGATCACCTGACCAGGCTAACCCGGCGATCGTAGCCTGCCTGAGTTCGGCTGATATATTCTGCTGCGCGAGTTGCCCGAGAAGAAAGGGGACGGCCTGCTGAGGCTGACCGGATCGCCCAAGGGCCACGACCAGGAACATCCTGAGCTGATCCTCACCGGAAGAGGCGTTCTCAACCAGTTGGAGGAGTTGGCTTGTCTCCTCCGGTCCCAGGTAGGGCTCTTCGCCTGTTGCCTGCTTCGCGACCAGTTGGTCTGCCAACGCCTTGGCATCCTGCAAACGCGAATGTCCACCGCCAGCCTGGATATCCCTGAGCAGGTCGGCCACGCTGCGGGTGTCCTTGGCGATCGCTCCAAAGAAAACCCAGACGAGCACCAGGACGATCACGATGAGAAAAGGGATACCGAACAGCTGCGGGAAGAGCTCGAGAAACGTCCTGCCGCCCTTGCGCGGCGGTACGGATACGACACGAACATCCTCTCTGGCCAGATCGCTTTCGCTGCCTGCGGCTGGCTGTTGCTTCCCCTCCTGGGGGTCCATCCCTCCAGGGCTGGAGGATAGTTCAGAATCTCCGGCGACCCCCGTCACGACCTTCACTCCATCGGAACTGAAATAAAAACGGAAAATCCTGCACTTAAAGGGGTTGCAGACTTCCGTGAACTGTTTCACGAAGACTGACAAATTATAGTTACTGCCGTTGAGCAGTCAAACGGATTTAAACAGAGACTCCCGACGACATCAACTACCGGCAGGTCGATTTAAGTTCCTCTAAAGAGCGGCCCAGGGACCCCCTCTCACGGCTCTTGAGAAGGCTTCCAATGTGGGCGATCGGGCTGAAGGCGACGCTGTCGGTTCCATCTGATTTTTCCGCGCGCGTAAAAACCACCGCTGGCCATGGCTGGAACTGGGGAAGAGGCAGCCAGGAGCTTGCAAGCTCCACCTGGCCTCGAACGATCTCCCCGAACAGGCAGCCTAACAGGATCATAGAATTGAGCGGTTCAGCCGCCGGCTGCCCCTCGCGCTCAAGGGTGTCACAGACCGCCCTCTCGAGCGCATCCGGCGACTCCGTGGCCAGCAGGCTCACCTTCGTCCCAAGAACGGAATGCACCAGATGCATTCCGGCCGCGCCCATCTGCTGGCAATTTTCGGGGCGAATATCCTCCCCGAACCGGGCAACAAGACAGGCTCGTGCCTCGAATTCCCCGAAGACCGTGTCCCCTCCGATGAGCAGCAAGACCGAAGGAACCTCTTCAGCGGAGAAAAAACTCAATCGGACATTTCTTCCGCGAGGATAAGGATTGAGCCGCAAGCCGACCAGTATGTTCAATACGTTCAGCGTCTCGTTCTCCTCCCAGGAGCCGATGCTGACGACACTGATGAGCACCTCCCCATCAACCCTGGATTCGTAGAACCTGCAGAGATCCGCGCAGGGAAGCCTGGAGTTGATATCCCGGATGCTGGCAAACCCGAGGTCCGCATCTTCAAAAACGGCGCACACCTTCTCTTCGGCTTCTTCAATCCCACATCCCGGAGCAATCTCGACAGCTGGAATATTATTAAACGGCAAAGAAGGCTCTCCGGTCCAAGCCATGCAAGCAACCCTGCGAGGACCCATTGACAGGAACAGACTGTTTTCTTCAGCTACGACCATTTATGGCAGCATCAGCAACAGCCTGCCATAGAAATCCCCTTTCCCCGGGCGTTCCCCGGCCGGTGACTTCAGGATAAAAACCGCCGAGAGTGACGATTTGTTCCGAAAAGGTGGAGTATTCAAAAGAAAGTTAGCCCCATCTGGCGAAAAGAGAATAGGGAATCCGCCCGCATCTGTATGATCGGGACTACGGAAAATTTAAATTCCAGCCCGTTCTGCAGTCCAGTTGCCTGCCAGAGACCTATGTCAGAAGATATTATTCGATTCAGCCAGAGGATGGACCGTCTGCCTCCCTACCTCTTCGGGACCATCAACTCGCTCAAAGATTCCAAGAGACGCGACGGGATCGACATCATCGACATGGCCATGGGCAACCCGACCGATGCCACTCCCGAGCCGATCGTCGACAAGCTCTGCGAGGTGGTAAAGGATCCCCGGAACCATCGCTACTCCGCGGCCTCGGGACTCTACAACCTGCGGCGCGAGGTCTCGAAATATTACAAATCAAACTGGAACGTCGATATCGATCCGGAAACCGAGGTCATCGCGACCATCGGAAGCAAGGAAGGCTTCAGCCACCTGTGCCTGGCTCTGCTGGGCCCCGGCGACCTGGCCTTTGTGCCGACTCCCTCCTTCCCGATTCATTCCTACGCGGTTGTGATCGCCGGCGGCGAATGCCTGGGAGTCCCGGTCGAGGACGATGAGGAATTCCTCCGCCAGATAGACGAAGCCTGCACCAAGATGGACAACAGTCCCAAGGTGCTCTTCCTCAACTACCCCCACAACCCGACCGCGCACACTGTCGAGGCGGCCTTCTTCGAGGAGGTCGTAGGCCTGGCGCGGCGCCACAACCTGACAGTGGTCCATGATTTCGCCTACAGCCAGATAACCTTCGACGGCTACCAGGCTCCCAGCTTCCTGTCCACGCCTGGCGCCAAGGAGATCGGCTGCGAGTTCACCACCATGTCAAAATCATTCAATATGGCGGGCTGGAGAATCGGCTACTGCGTCGGCAACCGCCGAATCATCGAAGCTCTCGGACAGATCAAGGGCTACTACGATTACGGAATCTTCCAGGCGATCCAGATCGCCTCGATCATCGGCCTGCGTCATTGTGGCGACCTGGTCAAAGAACAGGCTCTTCAGTACCAGGAGCGCCGGGATGTCCTGCTCGACGGCATGGCCCGCATCGGCTGGGAGGACGTCACCAGTCCCCGAGCGGGGATGTTTGTCTGGGCAAAGCTCCCGCAGAAATACGCCTCGATGGGCTCCATGGAATTTGCCAGGCGCATGATGGAAGATGCCGAGGTGGCCGTTGCCCCCGGAATCGGCTTCGGACCCGAAGGCGAAGGCTACCTCCGCCTCGCCCTGATCGAAAACCGCCCGCGCCTGCAACAGGCTGTACGGCAGATCGGACGCGCCTTCCAGAAATGGGATGCGGAAAGTTCCCAGGGAGCCTGAGGAAGTCCGGCCTGCGGCCTACTTCTCGTCGTCGGAATCGAGAGGATCGAGCAAGGCATCGCGCTCGTTCTGGAAATCCGAAACATCCCGGGTCTTAGAAGACTTTTTCTTGCCGGAACCCCTCGACGACTTACGCCGGCTCCCGGCGCCGGCGGTCTTCCCCTTCTTCGCACGGGTTGATTTGCGCGGCTTGTCGGAAACGGCTCCCGCGGCCAACTCCTCACCGGGAATCGTGAAGAGCTTGACAATGCAGAGCAGGCTGAAGATGGCTGCGACGACCCAGGCCCAGACAACGACAGATTTCTCCGCTGAAGCCCGGCCAGCCTGACGCTGAGCCATCTCCTCTGACAGGGCGGCAAGGGAGGTTGAGATGCCGGCCTTCTGCTTCTGGATGAAGGCTGGATCGAGCCGGTGAACCGCTGGGCGGAGTTGCCGGGCCTTTAACGCGAGCTCCTCGAAGCGCTCTTTTTCGGCAACCTTCCCATCGACGGGATAGCCGGATTTTTCCAGGTCGAGCAGCTTCGACCGGGCCGAAGAGAGCTCCGCATCCAGGGCATCCAAGTCAGCCTTGATCTGCTGGAACGGCGCCGTCAACTCATCGTCTTCGTCTGTATATCCGTCATCCTCCCAGAGAAAATCGCCGGGCTTCAGCACTGCGTGATTCTCATGACAATCCCAGCAGACCTTCGTATGAACCGTGACGGACTCTTCGCCCTCCGAATCTTCCTTCTCACCCGAAGCGGGAGCCCTGGCCGCGAGATAATGCTCCAGGACCTCGTCGTGGCAGCTCCCGCATAATTTCCCCGCCAGCTCGGGGTCTTCATCATCAGGTCGATCCGGTCGTCCCCTGGAATCAACCAGCATCCCCTGGTGCGAATAGAGGAAGAGTCTCTTGTCCTCGGGCGTCTCAATGCTGCGATGCCACTTGATCTCAAGCCTGGGCTTTGGAGGCTCCTTCTCTTCTTCCGGCTCCTCTTCTTTCTTCTCAGACTCATCTTCCGCAGGTTCTTCCCCCTCCGGTTTTCCAGCAGCCTCGGCGTCCGCAGGTTTTCCGGCAGCGGGCACCCCTTCTTCAGCCTCCTGGCCAGCAGGCTTTTCTTCCGCCGGTTTCTCTTCCGCCGGCTTGTCTTTCTCTGCCGGCTCTTCGGCATCTTTCTTTTCTTTCGGGGCTCCATCTTCAGCGCCTGATTTTCTTTCTTTCGCAGGTTCCTCTTCGGCCTTTTCTTTTTCGCTTTCCTCTTCAGCCGGATTGGCGTCTTTTCCGGAGTTCTCCGGCTTGGCCTCCTCTTCCACTTCCTCTTCCTCCGGCTCTTTCGAGGCTTCCTCGTCAGCTTCAAACAACAGCTCGAGAGCGAGGAGGAATTGCTCTGGAGGCGCGGTGTCAATTCCGCCATGGCAATCTACGCATTGCACTCCGGCGGCGTGATGGACGCTTTCGGTCCATTTCTCCAGCGGCTTCTCATGTTTATGGCAGCTTCCGCAGGTCCCCCCGTCCGGCAGACCGTCCTGGCGCAACCCAGGCGTAACGATAGCTTCATCCTCAGGCGTCTCCTCCTGCGATTCTTCCTCTTCAGCCGGACCGCCGCCGCCTCCTTCTTCCGAACCATCCTTAGCAGGATCATCGCCGGCCGAACCCGCTTCCTCTCCAGCCTGACCTTCTCCAGCGGCCTCCTTGCCGGACTCCTCGACACGCTCCGGGTAACCCTTGCTGCTGAAGTGATAACCCCAGCGCGTGGTCTCGGAGATATAGCCAAGAAAGCCCATCCCGAAGACGCCGAGAAGGAGCAGGAAGGCCAGGACCGCAAAAACCGGCCGCCGGGTGATCTTGCGCTCCTTGCCGCGGTCTATGACCGGCAACAGGAAGAGAACCAGCGCGACACCGTTAATCGTCAACACTCCGAGAAAGGCGGGATCGACACCCCAGGATCTGAGAAAAGGCAGTGCCGAGTAGAGATTGTCATCGAAGTACTTGAGGAACTGGTACATCGGCAGGAAGTACCACTCCGGCTTGATGCCCTCTGGTGTTCCAAACCTGTCGGCCGGTTCCCCGAGATGCCAGGGCCACCAGGTGGCAAAAGTCACCAGGAGAGCGAAACCGAGGTTGCAGGCGATCAAATCCCGATAGACCTGCCGTGGGAAGAAAGGCTCGCTGCCGCCCTTGGCCAGCGCCGCCTTATTGCCCAGTTCGATCTCATCGGTAACTGTGGTCTTGGGCGAGATCCCCTTCCAGGTTATCAGGGCGAGGTGATAGCCGACGAGGGCCAGCAGCAGCAGAGGCAGGATGACCACGTGGAGGGCGAAGAAGCGGCCGAGGGTGGCTCCGGAAACATCCTCTCCCCCGCAGATGAGTTCCTTGAGCGTTGACCCGATCACCGGAAAAGAGTCGATCGCTCCAAGCCCTACCCGGGTAGCCCAGAAGGCAAGCTGGTTCCAGGGCAGCAGGTAGCCTGAGAAACAGAAGAGCATCGAGACCCCCAGCAGGAGCATTCCCACGAACCAGGTAAACTCTCGAGGACGCTTGTAGGATCCGTACCAGACGACCTTGAGCATGTGAAGCACGAGCACCACGATAATGAAACTCGCGCCCCAGGAATGCATCTGCCGGATGAGCCAACCCAGCCGGGCGTGATACTCAATCGTCTGCACCGACTTGAAGGCCAGCGTCTCCTCGGGAACGTAGAGCGTCAGCAGGAGACAGCCGGTAAAAAACTGGAGAGCGAAGAAGAACAGGGCCAGCGCCCCCGTGGTATAGAGCCAGGACAGGCGCGTCGGAACAGGCTTGCCGGCCTGCTCTCCCGCGAGGGCGAGCATCCTCTCGCCTCCGCTTCGATCGAGCAGCCATGCTTTCAGCCTTGCGATAGATTTCCCTGTCTTGTCCGGCAATTCTCTCACCCAGTTCAGGTTGGATTTTCCAGGTAACGATCAAGAAGAACGACCGCTCCGGAACCATCATCGTCGGCGAGCGCAAACTCCCGCAGCGGCTCCTGCGGAGGTTTCCTGGTTACCTTGCCAGAGGTATCGAAGGCTCCCCCGTGACACGGACAGTGAAAGCCGCGCACGCCCTTATTCCAGTTAACGTTGCAATCGAGATGGGTACACTTCGCATCAAAGGCCCTCAGGCTGTCCCCAACCTTGAGCACATAGACCTTTTTTCCATTGAACTGCACCGGCACCGGCTCGGCTCCAACGACATCGAAATACGAGCGGTCCTGCTCCAACTGGAGCTTGGCCTGGCGCGGCCGGCGCGGCAGGGGCCGCAGGAAATTAACCGCGGCGACCACCAATCCTCCGGCGTAAACCAACGGAAAAAGAAGCAGCGCAAGGTGCTCAAACATTCTCCGTGTCATCGAAAGCTACTCCTGATGCGGGCCATCCACCGGACTCGACTGGTCCTCCACTTCTTCAACAGGCTTAGCATACCTCCTCTAAAGCCCTCGGTCCACAGGGACCTTAGGCAGGGGATCAAGAAGCTCAACCTTCAAGCTTCCCCGACCACGCAACTGCGCTCACCCAGTTGGATAACATCCCCCGCTGCCAGCCTCTTTCCACGGCGGGTTTCGACAATCCCGTTAACCGAGACCTCGCCCGCGCGGATGAGCACCTTGGCTTCACCGCCGCTCTCTACCCATCCCTGGTATTTAAGGAATTGATCCAGCTTGAAGGTCTTCAAGGCGCTCGGGCTTCTCCACCCGGCATCAACATCCGTCGTAGGTCTCGCAATCGATGCCGTCATCGGTCGGATCGCCGCCGCAGGCGAAGGGGCCCGGATCAGCGGGGACCGTCCCGCCAACAAAGAGGAACTGGAAAATGACAATCCCATCAGTCAACTGGACTACGCCGTTGTCGTCTGTATCCGCCGCGTCCAGACAGGAGGGCATAGCCGCTCCCATGAACAGGGTGTTGAGAATCCGGATCCCATCGGTCAGTTGCAGGGCTCCATTCCCATCGGTGTCGCCGCGCTTGAAGCGCTCCTCTGGTTCGGCCTCGGCAGGGCGAACGCTGATGCTCAGGTCCTCAGGTCCGCCGGGAATCTCGATACCGAATTCGTCGAGAAAGCCCACGCGGAAATTATGCTCGCCACCGCCATCGAAAATCTTGACCATCAGGGTGTGGCGCCCGGGCTCGAGAACGATGTTTCCGAGGTTCGGATAATCAAAGGGCTGATCCTGGTACATCCTGTCAAGGGCGCCTCGGGAGGCGTTGTTGACATGCAGGCTCTGCCCATCGAGGAGCAGTTGGACCGAATCGTCACTGGAGACGCCGAGGTGAATTTCAATCTCCTCCTTAACGTCAAGGTAGGTCACCGCGTAGCACATCACGTTGTCATTGTTCCCGTAGATGCTATCGAAATCGATGCGGTCATCGTCATCGTCACGATCAAACCACTCGACCCAGGTGGGCACCTCATCTGGATTGCGGCCCATTTCGTTCGGCGCCAGGCCGGTAGAAGCGGACGCGCCGTTATAGTCAGGCTCCATCGCCATTGCGCCAACCGGAACAATTTCCGTCTCTGAGGTTTCCCCATCGGTGAGATAGTCCCTGGCGATTTCTTCTTCGCCCGGAGCAGCCCCTCCATCCCGGGTAAACGGACCGAGAACCAGCCAGTTCTGGATACTGCCGAAATCGCTCACGGAAGCCAGGCTTGCGGCCGAGGTGGCATTCGTCTCTCCTGAAATGACAAAGACAAAATCGTTTTCCGGTTCGGTAACCTCGCCGGAAAAGGTGCCTGAAACAGAATCGTCAGGTAGGACCGAATAGGTCAGTTCGGTGATATTCCCTTCACTGATGTCCAATTCCCAGCGAACGATATTATCCTCGATGACCTGCCCTTCCTGTCCAACGCTGGTAATTTCCCATTGAGGCGGAACCGTCTCGGTGACCGTAACGAGTTCGGCCCGCTAACACACCCCCGGCCCGCGCCGACTCGACAGCGACAGTACGACCGGGTACTCCTCACCATCCTCATAGATCGCCGTCTCTTCCCCCTCGACCGCAACCCGCCCATCCCAGAGCGACCGGGTGACCTCTACCGGCGCCGTCCGGCAGCCGCCGATCAGGGTGATCGTCAGGTCATCGATACGAGAGGTGGCTCCCGGCTGCTGGACCTGCCCGAAGGAAGCGCCGAAGAGAACCTCGACGTTGGTCGCGTCATCCCGGGTCTGCCTGTTGTGATTCAGGCCATTGGTATCGACCACCTGGAGTTGGGGCTCCTCGGGAGGATCATCTCCCTCCTCCCAGAGCTTCATGCTGATCTGCACCGGCCCTCCATCGTCATTTCCCTGGGCGGAGACCTCGACCCAATACCATTCGCCCTGGATGATCGGAAAGCCCGGATCCGCCCTGGCATAACCTACAGCGCCGTTCGGCCATTCAAGATGAGGAACCGCCTGGTGACAGCCGGTAAACTCGGCGATCGCCAGGGTGCCGTCAAAGAACTCTCCATCAACTCCTTCGGGGTAGATGACACAGGCGTAGCCTCTCTCCAGCGAGGCATCGAGCTCCGCATTGGGCCCATCAAAAACCCCCACCCTTCCCCGCATGTAGATCAGCATCTCGCTGATGGTCTCGAGATTCACGAGGGCCCTCAAGCGGTAGTCCTTCGATCCCTCGGGAAAGATCTCAGCGACCGTATTCGGATAGAGACTGGCAAGCGCGATCCCTGAGACGGCGTGGTTGGTCATCAACAGGCTGCCATCATTGATCTCGAGACCGCCGACCGGATACAGATCCCCGCAAAGATCAACAACGCCCGGATGGAAGAAATCCTCCAGTTCCTCCGGCTCCTCGAATTCATAGACCAGCAGATCCTCTTCCTCCTGCTTGCCCTGGGCCTGCAGAAGAATTGGAGAAGCAAAAAACAAGGCGAAGAGCGCCACCCACAAGCCACAAAGAAGATTCCCGGCTTTTAACATCAATATCCCCTCCTCGTAGAGGCGGTCCGCTTATTTCAGAACTCAGGCAGAGCGACCCAAACGTTCTGCTTTACTAATTGTAGATACTCAACAGTCCCTCTACAAACCCTTATTGATAGCGAAGAGCCCGGCCCTGAAGCTCTCAATGTCCGCAGGCGAAGCAAAACGGTTGGCCACGCCCCGCATCCCCGTGTTAGAAGACCAGTCTCAGCGTCAGGATGGCCCGGAAAAAACAATTCGGCAACAAGGAGATTTCCCCCGTGGCAACCATTACAGGCCTTACCGTCCGCGACATCCGCATCCCGACCTCGGACAGCCTCACCGGATCCGATGCGATGAACCCTGACCCTGATTACTCGGCGGCCTACGTAGAACTCCAGACCGACCATCCCGATGGACTCGCAGGCCACGGCCTGGCCTTTACAATCGGCCGCGGCAACGAGCTCTGCGCCGCCGCGGTTGAGGCCTGGAAGCCCTTCGTCATCGGGTTGGACCTTGACGACATCAGGGCTGACATGCGCTCCTTCTGGAGAAGGCTGACAGGCGACAGCCAACTGAGATGGGTCGGTCCTGAGAAGGGAACCGTTCACATGGCCTCTGCGGCGATCATCAACGCCGCCTGGGATCTCCTCGCCAAGCTGGAGGGGAAGCCGCTCTGGAAGCTGCTGGCGGATATGAGCGCCGAGGAGTTGGTCGCCTGCATCGACTTCACCTACATCTCAGATCTGTTGACCCCCGAGGAAGCGGTCGAATTGCTGCGGGAAAAGGAAACCGGCCGTGAGGCCCGGGAGCAGGAAATGCTGGAGCGCGGATTTCCCGCCTACACGACATCTACAGGCTGGCTCGGTTACGAAGATGAAAAGATCAGGGATCTCTGCCGGCAAGCCGTAGAAGATGGATGGTCGCACGTCAAGATCAAGGTTGGAGCCGACCTCCAGGATGACATCCGCCGATCGTCGATCATCCGTGAAATGATCGGCCCGGATCGCGAGCTCATGTTTGATGCCAACCAGGTATGGGATGTGGCTGAGGCCATCGAGAACATGAAGCACCTTGCGGAATTTTCACCGCTCTGGATCGAGGAGCCCACCAGCCCGGATGATGTTCTCGGCCACGCGGCCATCTCCAGGGCCGTCGCCCCCATCGGAGTGGCCACCGGAGAGTGCTGCCAGAACCGCGTGCTCTTCAAACAGTTCCTGCAGGCCGAAGCAATCCAGTTCGTTCAGATCGACAGTTGCCGACTCGGTGGAGTCAACGAGGTTCTCTCCGTGCTCCTCATGGCCGCCAAGTGCGGCGTGCCGGTCTGCCCTCACGCCGGCGGCATCGGACTCTGCGAACATGTCCAGCACCTCGCGATCTTCGACTACATCAGGGTCGGCTGCAGCCTGGAGAACCGCGTGATCGAATACGTCGACAACCTGCATGAGCACTTCGAGAACCCCGTCACGATGCGCGACTGCCGCTACCTGCCTCCACAGGCTCCCGGTTACTCGACCACCATGGTCGAAGCCTCCCTCGATCACTACGAATTCCCCTCGGGAACAGCCTGGAGAGACCGCTGAGACGGGCGCTATTTCTTCTTTTCGAGCGCGATCCTGTGACGCTTGAGCGCCTCGGAGGCATAAGCGTAGAACTTATCGAGGTCCGCTCCGAGATACCAGATCCTGCCGCGCGGACCAAGCACCAGCCAATGAGGAGCCCTGGGTATCCCGAGGGTCTTCACCAGCGGGGAGGAGAATCCCTTGCCATCATGAAGCTGCGCCCAGGGGATCTTCCAACGGTCCCGCGCCGTCTCAAAGGCTCCCTTGTCGGTGTCCAGGTTCACCCCGAAGATCATCACCTTGCCCTTAAGTACGGGATATTTCCTGACGGCCTGCTCAAGGGATGATTCAGGATTCCTGCCAAGGGTCTCGATGAACTGTCCGTGTTTTGCCGTATCTGACCTCCAGAAATGGACTAATGTCACTTTCCCCGCCAGATTTATGAGATTTAATTTGGCTTTTTTTCCGCCTTTTCTAACCACAACTTCAAAAGCCGGCATATCCCGGCTCGTCAACAGGGCGAGGTACCTCAAGGGACCTTTAGCTTTTGCAGCCCAGTCGGAACTGGGAAATCCATCTACCAGCTGAGCAAAATATTCCCGAGCTCTGTCGGACTCATCCCTCAAAAAGGAATCGCTCGCAAGCAGGTAGAGTCCCTGGGCCTGGCCGGCCGGGTCGCCGGAATCCTCCGCCATCGCTTTCCACTGGAATATCGCGCCTGACCTATCTCCACCAATTATAAGGACTTCCGCGCATAACGAACGGACATGAGCGAGCTCCGGAGAAGACGAATTCGTTTGGATGAACTCCCTGAGTCTCTCCGCGACAGCCCGGTAGCCCTGCTGGATGGAATCTCGATCCGGATATTCCTTCTTCAGTGATTCGACGAGCTTCGCGTAACTACCACCCTCAACCCCCGTTTCATCTTCTGTACCGGCCGCCATCCCGGAGACCTGGGGGCCGATAATGATCGCTGGGAAAAGCCATAACCCGAGAAGCACACCGAATATATGCCTAACTGCAACCGCCTGGGCAAAATCAAATGATATTGACATGAAAACGAGCAAAGTTAGAATTCGAACTTAGAAAGAGAAGTTGTGCAGAGTTGCTTTTGGTCAGTTTTGTACGATTTAGGTCAGTTTTGCCACTTACTCCCGGCAGGAAGTTACAGAATACTTCTAAATGGAGTGACTTAGCGGGCTCTCGCGGAGCAAAAAGGTGGACCGCGGAGCGTAACTTGATCCGCCGCTTCCAAAATGGAGACAACGCCAGTCCATCCCGCCTCCATCGGAGTTAAAATACTAGAACAAGCAAGAATACGATAGGTTAAGAAAAGCCAAGGTTGTACACCACCACGTAAAATTAAGAGATAACTCCACCAACCACCAGTCTCTTAATTCCCTTGGTTTTTCTTTCTTTTTCACCCGGCTCGTCCGGGTTTTTTCGTTTTCATCCCCTCCATTTCTCCGACAGGAAGAAATGCTGAACCGGCGGTAACAGGGTAAGTCCTCGATAAAAAGCGGGTGATTTTCCCGTCGATACACCCGTCTCGAAACAGCTCCAATTTCTCCCCTGCCGACCTCGCAACCGCTGAGCAGGAAACCGCGAAACCTCACCTGGAAAAACGCGGCGCGCCGGCCCGCCGGGGAACACGTCAGGGTTCGCCGGTGATCTCGCTGAGATGAGCCGCGAGCTTTTCAACCAGCGCAGGAAAACCCGGCTGAAGAACAAAGGGAGACGAAAAGGAATCAACCCGACCGTAGTGAAGCCCGGCCTCACCGGCGATCTCCTGACTCTTGCCAATGGTAATCGTCCGGAAGCCTTTGTGGTCGCCGAAGAAGCTGCGCAGGTTGAGCCGCAGGTGAAAATCATGGGTGCCGATGCCGGCCCCTTCCCATGTCTCCTTGGCGAGACCGGGGGCGAAGCCCGCCACCCGGAACCGGTCACGCTCGAGAGCTCCGATGACCTTGTTGACCAGCGGCTCATCAAGTTCCTTCCCCGCCACCACGACCTGGTCACTGCTGAATGACCAGGAGCCGGCAAGGTAGGCGAGAACCCATGATGTCTTGCCCCGCGTGAGCACCAGTTCCGCCGCGTTCCCGGGCATCAATTCCGAGATGGCCCGCTCCCTGAACACAGGCGGGCCGAACTCCAGCCGGCCCGGCCATTTCGAAATAATGAGAAAGCGGCTGCGGTCCCCCGAGCGCTCAGCTACAAAGGCATCGATCTCCGCGTCCCTCGGATCACTCGACCGCCGAAGCAGGCGAAGCGTGTGAAGCTCTCCTGTCCCGGTCTCCACCGTGATTTCCCCAAGGGCCGGAGCAGCCGGCTCCCCAGCTACAGAGGCGGGTTCATAAAATTTCTCGACCAGGAGATCTCGCAGTTCAGCGAGAGCTTCTGGAACAACCAACCGATCTCCCCTGAAGGAGTCGTCCTTGTTCCCGGTCTCCACGATATGCCCCTTCCCTTCCTCCCCGGAGGAATCGGAAGAGGCTTTCCGAATAACAAAGGAGCCCCCCGGCCCCCGGCACCGGATCTCGGAAAACTCGACACCCTCAAAATCAAAGACCTTGGCCGTCTGATATTTCTGCGCCTCCTCGTAGAGTCTCTTCACCGGCCCCTCGAGGCCGCTGAAAACAAACCCTCCCTCACCGGCGCGAAGCCAGACGAACCGCTCCTCTCCCTCCTCAAAACTGGCTCCCACCTCCAGGCTGATCCGATCACCCCGGCGATGCTCAACCTCCAGCTTCAGGCGGGGCTTGTCGAGCCCGTATGTCGTAAGGACTTCATCCGTAACTTCTTGCGGTAGAATAAATTGCTTTATTTTCCAGGCGTTCAGTTCCGAAAGCAACGTGTCCGTCTTAACCCGGTCAGCCAGCAAGCCGGCCAGGGGAGCACCCTCGGCAAAACGCCACCGGCGAGTCTTTTCTTCCCGGCGAAACGCCTTGCGGGCCTTCTGCGAACCGTTGACCTCAAAGGCAATACAGTCGGCGGGCGCTACGGGAACGAGCGCCTTCGATCGCAGCTCATCGAGGCTGGCCGAAAAGGCTGTCCGGGCTGTGGACCGGGCCACGATGATGGTCTTGTGATCGAGACGGGCGAAGATGTCCTCCTTCAGACCGGGATGCTGACGTCCCACCTCGATCGAATGCTCTTTGCCCTGGCGAGTTTTAAAGTTGACGGACACCCAGGGGCCGTCCTCATCGCACCACTTCCCGGCATCATCCGAGTCCTCCGGCACCTCGACCACCTTGACCATGTCGGCTATCTCCCAGAGAACTCCCTGGATCCGCGGAACGAAGCCTCGAAACTTGACCGGCTTGGTAATATTCCAACCGTATTCGCCGCTGCGCTCGAGAGAGATCTTGCGGGCGCTCGCGCCCGCCGCGGCCTCATCCGCTGACAATCCATGGACGATTTCAAACGCGACAATGTCCGCCGGCTCGACATCCCCGAACGCCTCTGCCGCGCCTGACCAGACCTGCCTGCGGCTCTCAAAGAAGTGAGCATAGAGGGTCACCGCGATGGCGATCACAAAGAGTAAAGCAGTCGTACGATTACCCGAGCGGCCTTTTCCCATCAGGATCTCCTGAGAAAATAAACACAGACACCGAGGGCCAGAAAAATCCCTGGGAAGATCAGCACCGCGGCCAGGAAGACAAACCGTCTCAAGGAGGGATTGCCAGCCAGGTCAATTCGGCGTTCCTGGGAACGAACTCCTCCCTCGCTGACCAGTTCCTCCCTTTCGACCAGCCAGTTGACGCAGTTCATTACAAAATCACGATGGTTCCCATTCAGGAAGCCTCCCCCCTGGCTTGAGCTGTCCAGCAGCAGGCTCCCCGAGCCAAGCACCACCAGCCTGGTCGCCAGCGGCACCCAGTTCTCAGGCGGACGATCGATCTTTTCCTGGCGGGTGGCTGCCGCCACCGTAAAGTCGCTCCGCGCCTCCTCGCTGACTCCGCTCCCCGAAGAACCTCCGCCGACAAGATAGTAGCGTTCGACCTTGTCCGAACCTCCGGTAGAGAGCAGCACATCGCTCGTGAGCCGGAATGGCGCGCCAACAGCCTTGAGAGGACGCGGCTCCAGCAACCCCACACCAAAATCAGCCCTTCCGCCGTCTGAACCAGCGACCAGGGGCGCGGTAACGGGATGAATACTGTTGGCGCTACGGCAAACGACCCAACTGCGGTCGGAGTAATCCTCCAGAATGGTTATCCTTGAACGAACCTTACCCTCGAGCACCTCGACTCCCCATTTCTCGAGAATACTCTCCAGCTTGCTCCTGCGCACCCCAAGGGTGACAAAGAGCTTCCCCCCGCCGGATAGATAGCCCTGGACTGCATCCAATTCCGCCTGGGTAAACGATTTTTCAGCTCCGGCGATAACCAGCAGGTCGCAATCTTCAGGAACCCGGCGACGCTGTCCCAGGTCCAGGGACGCAATGGCGAAGCCCGAGGCCTCCAGGTCATGCCGCAAGGCCATCATGGGCGAAGCTCCGCCCAGTTGAAACTCCCCGTGTCCCTGGGTGAAATAGCAACGCAGGCGTTTTCTGTGGATCAAGCGCTTGATCGCCGAGGTCATCGCCTCCTCCGCCCTGAAAGATGAGATCTGCATGGGCTCGGACGGGCTGGATGGATTCGCCGTAAAGGTAGCCACATCCTCAGGCATCACGGTCTGACGCAGCCCCTTGCCTTCTCCTGTGTGGAAGATCAGGCGGTTGAACTGGCGGGAAGAGAGATCGTATTCTTCCCGGACCAGTTCCCACCGGCTGGCATCCACCAGGGAGTTCACCTCAGCTGCCACCCGGATCAGGGGTTGCTCGGAGGAATAAATCTTCAGGAGCTCGACGGCCCTTTGAAGAGAACGGTAATGAGCCATCTGCTTGCTGTTGTTGAGCTGAACGTAATAGGGAAAGACGACCCTGATCTCCTTCGTCACCAGCTTCAGAACCTCACGGGTTTCCGGCGAGAGCGAGTGAATCTTCTCCTCGGTAAAATCAATCCGGCCCGGATTGCGGAAAGCGATCCCGTTCACCACAAAGAGTATGTAGAGAAACAGAAGCAGGTTGAGTATGAACCGGGTTCTCTGACCTGAGCGCCGACGCGAGCTGAAGCTCTGCGGCTCATCCGCGGCGGGCTCAACGACAACCTCTTGCGTCTCGACTGCCTGTCTGTCGGTTTCAGATGGACTCATCGCCACTTACGTCCGTTGACCATGTTGATGGAGAGAAACAGAAAGAGACTGGTAAATCCAAGGTAGAAAACAATGTAGCGCAGTTCGACGACCCCCCCGATGTATTCACTCGAAAAGTGGGCCTGGAAGCTCAGGTAGTGAAAGAGACGCTGCAGTTCCGGCGTCTCCCGGTAGATCCAGCCGAGAAACAGCAGCGAGAAGAACAGCAGGTTTCCGCTGAGCGACAGCACAGCAGCAACCAACTGGTTGCGGGAAAAGGTAGAGGCCAGCAATCCCAGGGAGTTGGTCATGCAGCCAAGAAAGAACAGCCCGAAATACATCGACTTGACCGGCCCCCAATCAGGCCCCGCCGGCTTCCCAAGCACCTCCAGCATCAGGACGAAGAGCAGCAGGGAAGACCAGATGAGCATATAGAACAATTGGGTAGCCAGGAACTTGCCGCAGACAACCTCCGCGGCCCGCACAGGCGCCGTCATCAGCACTTCGATCGTTCCCGTACGCTTTTCCTCGGAAAACAGCCTCATGGCCAGCAGCGGCGACAGCGGAAGAACCCAGAAGAAAGCGAAGCTGAACAGCGACCTGATCACCAGCGTGATCTGCTGCGGATCCCGAGCGTAGTTGACGCAGTAGTAATAAAAAATCCAACCGTTGGATATCATGAACAGAAAGAGGACAACATAGGCAATAGGTGAATAGAACAGGGCCATGAATTCCCGCTGGAATATCGCCCAGGTATTCGTCACCGTGCTCAGCCGGGTTCTGCTCATTCCTCACCCCCGACAATATCAAGGAAGACATCTTCAAGGCTCAGCTCTTCAGCCGCCAGTTGGCGCAGCCTCCAGCCGCCGGAGCTGACGGCATCGAATATCGTCTCCGCCCCCTGTTCCGCATCGTTGAAAAACACCCTGTAGCGACAATAGCCGGCGCCGGGATCATCTCCCGCGCCTTCCGGCCTGTCAGTCTCCACCCTCGACACACCCGGGAGAGCCTCAAAGGCGGCGTTCACCGCCTCATGGGGCCCGCCGACCTCGGCAACTACACAGACCCTGTCGGCCAGGGAACCCTTGAGATTCTCAACCGTGTCGCCGGCGACAAGTCGTCCCCCGGAGATGATCGCCACACTGGAACAGACAAGCTCTACCTCGCTGAGTATGTGAGTAGACAGGATAACCGTCCTGTTGCGGCCAACCTCCTGGAGCAGGGATCTGAACTGCCGCACCTGCTCAGGGTCGAGCCCTACCGTGGGCTCATCGAGGATCAACACCGGTGGTTCGCCCAGGAGCGCATCCGCCAGGCCGATCCGCTGGCGATAGCCGCGCGACAGGGTTCCGATCATACGCCCGGCCACATCTACTGTCTGGGTTTCCTCGAGGGCGGCGCCTATCCGTCCCTTCCTGTCGGCACGGGAGATACCCTTGAGGCGAGCGCGAAAACCCAGGTACTCGCCAACCCTCATATCGGGATAGATCGGAACTCCCTCGGGCAGATAACCGATCGAGTTTCTCACAGCGAGACTGTCTTCTCCCACGTCAAAGCCGTTGACGCTGACCCGGCCGGAGTCACCAGGCATAAAGCCCGCCAGGATCCTGAGCGTCGTGCTCTTGCCTGCGCCGTTGGGACCAAGAAAGCCCAGGATCTCCCCCTCGCCCACCGAAAACGAGATCCCCTGCAGAGCCTTTACAGGACCATAGCTCTTCACCAGACCATCAACTTCGATCAGGTTTCTCGACTCAGCCAATGAATTCAACTCTCCACACCCTGCCGGCAAAGCCGCCGGCAGGCAATTTCCTGTTCAGGGATCCCCCTGAATAGACGTCAGGATCTTCTCTTCTGTTTCCACCTTCCGGCATTTTAGCCCAGAATGACTTTCCGGGGTTGAGGAAAACGGGGGGCGCAGGCTCAGTACTCGCGACGCTCCCTGGAAGAAGGAATTCCCTCGGCCTCGCGGTATTTCGTGACCGTACGCCGGGAGATGCTGATCTCGACCTCTTCTAATTTTCGCACAATGGCGATATCGCTCAGGGGCTTGGCCTTGTCCTCCTCTTTAATGAAATCCTTGATGCGCTGGATCACGCTGCCGCGAGCCTCCACATCTCCGCCGGATTTGGTCGCGCCGCCGGTAAAGAAGAACTTCAGCGCGTAGATCCCCCTGGGAGTCTGAATGTACTTGCCGCTGATGCCCCGGCTGATCGTTGAAACATGAACACCGAGCAGATCAGCCACATCCGCCATCTTCAACGCCCTGAGATGGCTGATGCCGTGATCGAGAAAGCCCGACTGGATATTGACGATCTCCTGGGCAATCTTGTGCAGCGTCGCCTGGCGTTGGCGAATCGCAGAAACCAGCCACTCAGCGTTATCGAGTTTTTTCTTCAGGTACTTCTGCAACTCGGGATCCTTGCGTGACTGACGATAGAGATCCCGGTAATGGGAACTGATCCTCAAGCGGGGAATATAATTCGAATCGACCCGGACCTCGTAGGTACCCTCGACCTCATCGACAATGACGTCAGGCTTGACGTAATGGGGAGGATCTCCCCCGAACAGCTTGCCCGGCAGCGGGTTGAGAGAGGCAATGTTCTGCACCGCGTCCTTGATCTCCTCGATACCCACGCCCAGCCCCCTGGCAATTTTAGGCAACCGGTTATGGCTGAGCTCTGAGAGGTACTCCCGGATGATCTTCTCTTCAAGGGGATAGTCCTGGCGATCCTTCTGTAACTGCAGGAGAAGGCACTCGACAATATCGCGTCCCCCGACACCGGTCGGTTCGAGATCCTGGACAATCTCGAGGGCGACCGCTAACAGGAGCATCTCCGGGGGAGGATCGATGGAGACCCTGACCTCTTCTAGGGAATACATGAGATAGCCGCGCTCATCGATATTGAAAATAATCGAGCTGCAAAGCTCCCGAATCTCCATCACCTGCTCTTCTGAAAAATCCAGTCGAGCGGGCGCCTCGACGGCAGGAGGAGCCGACGCTCCATTCAACTCGACCTCGGGCGCGTCTCCGTCAGGGTCCTCTTGCGCGGCGGCGGACATCTTCGCGGACGCCTCAACCCGCCGCATGGCCGCCGCGACCTCGTCGTCGCTGAGCAGGTGCACCTGGTCCTCGAGGTGATCCTGCAGGGAAATCGAACGCTCGGCGGTATTGCTCATCGCCTCGAGCTTCTCATCCTTTTCCCCACGGTAGCTCGCCGAACTGCGCGATGGCGGAGCATCATCCTGGAAATAGCGGTCAGCCCGTTCCATTCGTTCCTGGAGAGACCCGAAAGGATCTTCCGCGGGCTCAGTTGATCCGTCGGCATCCTCTGAGGAAGTTGCCTCGGTCTGATCCGAGGAGGCATCCTCGCCGCCAGTGGCCTCCTCACTGGAGCGCTCGAGAGTTTCGTTATTCTCCAGCTCGCTATCTACACGATCCTGCAGATCCATGGAGTTCAGACAGAGAATCTCCATCGACATATACATCTGCGGCGAAAGCGTCTGGATCTGCTTGATCGCCTGGTGTTGGGAGAGACCTAATTCCATGGCGTTTCATCCGTTCCCCGGCAAGCTCATGGCCGGGTAGAGCGACTCGTAGTCAGGC
The DNA here is from genome assembly GCA_965659285.1 of Planctomycetota bacterium. GTDB lineage: Bacteria > Planctomycetota > UBA8108 > UBA8108 > UBA8108 > UBA8108. The sequence continues at coordinate 43,497 of CBFHWB010000001.1, forward strand.
TGAAAAAAAAATTCTCAGTTGAGTGAATCGACAAGTGAGTATAGGAGGCGCTTCTGCCAAAGTCAACTTAAGTGGCAGACAACCCCTTTGGAGAAAAACACTTAGAGAACATCCTGCAGAAGGCTTCCACACCCTTGCAAATCTCTATCCTTCAGGCGCCTCGGAGGACCGCGAGGAAGCGGACCCCCGCTTCGCAAAGCCCAGCAGAAGGGCTCCCAGGAGGAGGCAGAGCAGCGGGAACCAATGACCCCACCTGCTGTAAATAGACTCCACCCTCCCCGGGATGAAGCTCTCGGTGAAGAGGGCGGCCTTCCAGATCTTGTTGCCACCATGAAACTCACCGGCGATGTCGACGATACCCGAGGGTCCCACGTTCGTACAGCGCAGCACGGGAATCCGGGACTCTACCGCCCTGAGAATGAACACCGAACGATGCTGGGGGATATGAGCCGTATTGCCGTACCAATAGTCCTCGGTAAGATTCACCAGGAAGTCGCTGCCGATAGCGGATTGGCGTACGTATTCCGGCAGCACCGCCTCGTAACAGATGAGATTGCGAAACCCGTTCTCGCCCAGGGTCATCAACGGGTTGTCCTCACCGAGGCTCAGTTGACCAATATTCGGCAGAGTCTTGCGCCAGGACTCGGGCAGAAGCTCAAGGCCCGGAACCCACTCACCGAAAGGCACCGGGTGGTTCTTCCTGTAGATACCCTCCTCACCATCCGTCGAAAGGTAGATCGAGATATTGTAGTTGTCCTTAGTCACGAGCTCTCCCCGGTCGCCGGGAGCTAAGGTCACGCCGAAACCTCCGAAGACCAGGGGCACCTTGAAATCATCCCGAATGAACCTTCTCCCGGTCTCCCTGTTTTCGGGATGAAGTCTCCAGCGTTGGCCTTCAGAACCCAGATCGAGAGGGATCCCGTCCGCCCCCTCGGGCCAGAGCACCAGGCCGACGCCCGGATGCTCTCTCAGCAGCTCCCTGGTCCTCGATATATAGATTGGCGGTCCGGCCTCACGGCGCTCGCCGGGACTGAGAAAGCCCTGCACAAAACCAACCTCGATCCTGTCGTCCTCCCGCGCCGCCTGCACAGCTCCAATCGAATCGAGACGCAGCGGACCGTAGATACAGCATGCCAGCAGCAGCGTTCCACTGGCCGCCACCCTCCAGCGAGGGAAGGCCTCCACGGAGCGCCGCCAGCGAATGAGGCCCGCCACGGTAGCGCTGGTCAGGAAGACCAGCGCGCTCAGACCGCTTGTCCCCAGGATGTCGACACACTGCAGAAACCAGTCGCGGCCGTACAGGGCGCCTCCGAGATGCCACGGCCACAGCCGCGGATAGTAATGTTCGAGACCGATCCAGAGCGGCAGCACGAGCAGAACCTGCAGGCTGTTGCGGCATCGCCCGAGGGCCAGGCCCATGAGAACCCATGGAACCGCCTCGTAGAGAACCCAGAGAAGGTACACCAGCAGCGACAGGAGCAGGCCCATGCCGGTGAACTCGTTGATGGTGTGCCAGACCCAGGAAAAGGAGATCCCCACGAAGGTCATACCGCAGATGCCCCCCAGCAGAGCCCCCCTCTTCTTCCCGACGCCCTGCGCGGCAAGCAATAGGGGGAAGAGAACCAGGAAGATCAACAGGTCGAGCTGGTAGGGCCGCCCGAAGATCGGAAAGGAAAGAATGCCGAGAACACCGCTCAAAACGGCCCCGGCGATGCTGGCTCGAGACAGCCTGGGAGCGCGTTCTCCACCGGGAACAGGAGGTTTTTCCTCTGAAGAGCTCATACTGTGATTGTGCACGCTCCTGCCAAGGTATCAAGGGAGGCTGGCATGCCCCCGGAACATCAGGATCTTCTCCTGCGCAGTCCCTTCAGCAACATCGCGCCTTCTTCCATTCTGAATAACCGGCTGAGAAGAAAATAAACCGCTGCCGCGGCCAGGATGACTGTGAGAACCAGCCCGATCAATGCCGGCTTGCCGTAGGCTCCTGACTCGAGCTCCAGCCACTTCGAAGCCTGCCAGACCGCACCGCCCATCAGGGCTGAGCAGAATCCGCAGCCCGCCAACGACCTCAGCAGCGCGCCAAAGTCAAAATACCTCACCCGTGACCTCATCAGAGTCAACAGCAACAGAACCTGGACGATCGCGGCGACCGAAGCCGCCAGGGCGATCCCCGTATAGCCCATCGGGCCGCTGGACAACCACCAGGCCAGCGGAAGACAGACCAGGAGATTCAACGATGCCGCCAACACGGGAGTTCTTATGTTTTTCATGGCGTAAAAGGCGGACACGAGCACCCGCGAAAGACCGACAAAGCAGAGACCGATGATGTGGAACTGGAAAGCATCGGCGGTCAGGCTCAGCGAGCTCTCGTCGAACTGCCCACTCTGGAACAGCATGGAAACGATCGGCTGCCGCAAGAGATAGAGGCCAACGGCGCTTGGAACCGTAATGAAAAGACTCAGGCGCAGCACCAGGCCAAGCGTGTCGGCGAAACCCTCGTCGTCCTCATCCGCGGCCAGGCGGGAGAGCGTCGTCAGGCTGACAGTGTTCAACGCGAAGACGAATACCCCCAGCACGACCTCCATGAGCCGGCTCGAATAGCCAAGGGCGGAGACGTACCCATCGTCCTCAAACCTCCAGGCGAGGAGAGACGAGAGGAAGATGTTGATCTGGTAGATCCCGGCCCCGAAAACCACCGGCAGGAAGAGCTTGCAGATATCACGCACGCCGGGGTGGTCCAGGACAGGCCACTGAAGACGTGGACGAACCCCCAGCTTCCAGACGAGAGATGCCAGCAGGAAGAACTGCAGCATGCCTCCGAGGATCACCGCCCCCGCGAAGACGTAGACCTCGTCCCCGGGAAAATACGGAGCGGCCAGCCAGCCCGTGGCAATAAATACCAGGTTGAAGAGAACCGGAGAGAACGCCGGACCGGTGAAGCTTCCATGGGCATGCAGGATCCCCTGGAACGATGCCGCCAGGCCGATGAAGAGCAGGTAGCAGAAAAGAATCTTCGTCAGCTCGATGGTGAGCTCGACCTTCCCGGGCTCGGTCAGCTGGTTGAAATTCAACACCGCCGAGAGCAGGTAGCCACAGAGGAGAAAACCGGCCAGGGTCACAACAGCCACAAGCAGGAACCAGGCAAAGAGGTATTTCTCACGAACTGTTTCCAGCTCCTCCCGGTCTCCCCCACGTTCGTAGCGCGTCAGGACAGGCACAACAGCGCTGGACACCGCTCCCTCGGCTACCAGGCTGCGCAGCATATTGGGAATCTGAAAGGCCAGCTGGAAGGCATCGGCAAAGAGACCGGTGCCAAGGAAGAAAGCGCGCGTCGACTCCCGCAGCAGCCCGAGAATCCGGCTGAACAGGGTCAACAGGCCGATCGAAAAGACACTGCGGAGGTCAGGTCCTTTTGCCTCCCGCTTCCCGCTCTCTTCTAGCTCTTCACTCTTTTCCATACCACCTGCCGCTGCGCTCATGCCGCGAAGCGCTTACCACGGGTACTCCAGCGGAACATTACAGGCTTCCGCTTTACGCCGTATTTCCCGGGCTCCTCAGCCGGGAGTGTCTTTATAGGGGGAATCAGCCGATACCGCCTGAAAAAAACATAAAACCTGCTTATCGCCACCTCGATACCCCGTAAAAAGGGTGAAAAGGTATTGTCATGGACCCTGCCGTCCTGTATTTTTGGCCATTCACGAATGCCTTACCGCATCGTGACTTACAGGTATTCAGTACGGATCGGAGAAACCATTTGGCCATCAAGGTAACCATACGCGCCGGCGAACCGGGCGAACGCTTCCTGCAGCGTTTCAAGCGCATCTGCTCCAAGGATGGGCTTTTCAAGGAGATCAAGAAGCGGTCTTTCTACGAAAAGCCTTCGGAGAAGAAGCGTCGCCGTGCCAAGGACGCCCAGCGAGCGCTCCGCAAGCGCATCGCGAGAGCCGAACGCGCTCGCAAGGGTAAATAGTCCCCACCCGATCCTCCGAACGCCCGACGGCTCCGAACGAATGTCGTTAGTCATTAGAACAGGCTCTCGCCTCGCTGAAGAGCTTTCGGATCAGCTCTCCGTCCTTGATGCCGGGAGACGATTCGACCCCGCTTGACACATCGATGCCGAAAGGCCTCACCTCGGCAATGGCGGCGGCAATGTTTCCCGCATCGATCCCTCCTGCGAGAAAAACCGGCCGGGTCTCCTGGCAGGCCCGGGCGATCGACCAGTCAAAGACCTCCCCTGTACCGCCGGCCTCCGTCGGACTCCAGCCATCGAGCAGAACCCTCATCTTCGAAGGATAGTCATCCGGCCTGCTCGCCTCAAAATCCGGGCCGACCCTGAAAGCCTTCCAGACCTCGGCCGCCTCCACCGAGGCGGCGTAGCCCGGATCTTCAGCTCCGTGGAGCTGGACCGCATCGAGACCGACCTCACGAACCACCGCGTTCAGCTCGTCGAGAGCCCAATCGACAAAAACCCCGACAGCCCGGAACTCAGCACCAGAGCGCTCTCTTATCTTCGACAGAAGCGCCGCCGCTTCGACTGGGTCGATAAAACGCGGAGATGGCCGGTGAAAGATAAACCCGAGCGCCCACGCGCCCTCGTCCAGGGAGAGCAGGGCATCGTCCAGCCGCCGTATTCCGCAGATCTTGACAGGTATCATGTTACGGACTCTTCACCCTCGGCGCCGAGCAGATCGGCCAGGGTCTCTCCTGGATTCTCAGTCCGCATCAGGCTCTCGCCGATCAGGAACCCATCGACCCCCCAGCCCGCCATCATCTCGAGCTCCTCTCTCCTGAAGAAACCGCTCTCGCTGATGACCACAGCTCCCTCGGGAACCTCGGGCAGAAGAGACCTCGTGGTCTCCAGTGAGACCTCAAAGGTCTTCAGGTCGCGATTGTTGATGCCTATGATCCGGGGTGAAAAGGCAGCGAGCCTGCGTAGCTCATCGAGGCCGTGAACCTCCCAGAGAATATCCATGCCAAGCTGGTCCGCCGTAGCCGCCAGCGGCGCGGCCTCCTCATCGCTGAGGGCGGCAAGGATCAGAAGGATCGCGTCCGCTCCCGCGGCGCGGGCTTCGAACACCTGGTAGGTGTCGATGATAAAATCTTTCCTGAGCAGGGGAACGCTGACCTTCTCCCTGATCGCGCTGAGATACTCAAGCCTCCCCTGGAAATACTCGACATCCGTCAGCACGGAAATCGCCGCCGCTCCAGCTCCGGCGTAGGCCTCGGCGATCGCCACAGGATCGAAGTCCTCGCGAATAATCCCCTTGGAAGGCGAGGCCTTCTTGACCTCGGCAACGACCCGGATGCCCTCCTGCCCCACGGAGGCCGCCAGGGAGATGGCCGGAGGCGCCTGCATGGCGGCTGCGGCTACCTCGTCAAGCGACCGCAGCTTCCGACTCTCCTCAAGCTCCACGCGCTTGGTCTCAAGAATCCGATCCAGGATGGTCATGACCGTCCTCTGAGGCTGTCGAGCACCTTACCGGCAGCTCCGGAGTCGATCGCTTCGCCGGCCCGTGCCCCTCCCTCGGAGAGATCGGCTGCAAGTCCCTGGACTACGAGGGCGCCGCCCGCGTTGAGCACCACGGCGTTTCTGTGCGGTCCGGGCTCACCGGCGAGAAGCTTCTCGATAATCGCCGCGTTAACCGACGCGTCTCCACCCTTGAGGCTCTCCAGCGGCGAGCTCTCAACCCCGGCATCCTCGGGAACGACCTCGAATTCCCGCTGGACGCCATCGGAGAGCTCAGTTACCTGCGTGACCCCGGCGATGCTCAGCTCATCGAGTCCGCCCGCACCATGCAGAGCCCAGACCCGCTCGCTTCCAAGCGCCCCGAGCACCTCGCACATGGTGGCTCGAACCGCGGGATCGAAGACGCCGATCATCTGCCGCCTGACCCCTGCCGGATTCGTCATCGGACCGAGGATATTGAAGACTGTCCTGAGCTTGAGCTCCCCGCGCACCGGACCCACGTGACGCATGGCCGGGTGGTATTTCTGGGCGAAAAGGAAAGCGAAACCGGTCTCTTCGATCATCCGCCGCGCCTCCTCAGGCTCCAGGTCGAGCGGCACCCCCAACTGCTCGAGCACATCGGCGCTGCCGCAGAGCGACGAAGCCGAGCGGTTGCCGTGCTTGGCCACCGGCACCCCGCACCCGGCCACGACCAGCGAGGCCGCGGTAGATATGTTGAAGGTTCCCGATCCATCACCTCCAGTCCCGCAGAGATCAACCATTCCCTCGCGGTCTGGCTCGATCCTTACGGAAGCTTCCCGCATACCCTCCACCAGGCCGGTGATCTCCTCGACCGTCTCGCCCCGAACCCTCAGGGCCAGCAGGAAGGCGGAGATCTGCACAGGAGAAGCCTCTCCTGAGAGGAGGGCGCCCATGGCCTCCCGCGCCTGCTGGCGCGACAGGGCCCGGCCATCGGCCACGATGGAAAGAAGAGGGGCTATCGAAGGCGTCGCATTGTCACTCATGGCTGAATTTCTCCGCAGCTCTCGAGAAAGTTGGAGAGGATGACCTTCCCCTCCGCGGTAAGAATAGACTCGGGATGAAACTGTACCCCATAGGTAGGGTGCTCGCTGTGACGCAGCCCCATGATGATCCCGTCAGCGGTCTCGGCGGTAACGACCAGGGTCTCAGGAAGATCCTCCCGCTCAACCACGAGCGAATGATAGCGCCCGGCCTCGAAGGGGCTGGAGACCCCTGCGAAGAGCCCGCTCCCGTCATGGGTCACCTCGCTCGACTTGCCGTGCAGGGGGTGGACTCTCCCGATCTTCCCTCCCATGGCGAAGCCGATCGACTGGTGGCCCAGGCAGACACCCAGGATCGGCACCTTGCCGCTCTGGCTTCGGATCAGGTCGACGGAAATACCGCCCTCCTCAGGATGCCCCGGCCCCGGTGAAACGATAATTCCCGCCGGCGCCAGCTCATCGATCTGCTCCAGGGAGATCCTGTCGTTCCTGTGGACGACGGGGTCGGCTCCCAATTCACCGATGAACTGCACCAGGTTGTAGGTGAAGGAATCATAGTTGTCGATGACGAGGATCATGCCGGCTCCTCCGTCTCACTTTCCCCGAACGCGTCTGAGCGCAGCTCCGCACGCCGGATGGCGTCATAGAGCGCCGAGGCCTTGTGGATGGTCTCAAAATACTCGCTCTCGGCGACCGAGTCGGCCACGATTCCGGCCCCAGCCTGTACCGTGGCGATTCCCTTGTGAATCTGCAGCGTACGAATCGCGATGCAGGTATCGAGATTGCCGGCAAAATCCAGGTAGCCTACGGCCCCGGCGTAGGTACCCCGCCGGGTCGGCTCCAACTCGTCGATGATCTCCATGGCCCGGATCTTGGGAGCCCCGGACACGGTGCCCGCGGGAAAACCCGCCCGGAAGGCGTCCACCGGACGCAGCCCCTCCCTGACCTCTCCCTCCACCTCGCTGACAATATGCATGACGTGGGAATAGCGTTCGACCTCTTCCAGCTTGGATACCCGGACGCTGCCGAACTCCGCCACGCGCCCCACATCGTTACGGCCGAGATCGACCAGCATCCTGTGCTCGGCAAGCTCCTTCTCATCTGCGAGCAATTCTCTCTCCAGGGCCAGGTCCTCAGCCTCGTCGGCGCCTCTCCGCCTGGTGCCGGCGATGGGGCGCACCAGGGCCCGGCCGTCCTCGCAGCGCACCATGATCTCCGGAGATGACCCCAGCAGGGCCGTGTCATTCCACTCGAGGTAGAACAGATACGGTGAAGGGTTCAGGGCTCTCAGGCAACGGTAGATCTCAAAGGCATCGACCTCGACCGGCTTCTGGAAACGCTGAGAGAGAACCACCTGGAAGATATCGCCGGCGAAGATATGCTCACGCGCAGTGCCCACCGCGGCCTCGAAGGCTTCCTTTGTGCAATTCGACTCCATCCCGTCGACGATCGAGCTCTCCGGCAACTCGTCGAGCGGATGAAAGACGTCCTCTCCGGCGACCGGACGACTCAGAGATCTCTCCAACTCATCCAGTCGGCGCTGAGCATCTTTCCAGGCCGTTTCCCTCTCCTGCTCGGACTGGCCGGGGCTGACATGGGCGTTGGCGATGAGAAAGAGCCGGTGCTTGGCGTGGTCGAAGGCCACCAGCGTATCGTGGAAATGCAGCTGCGCATCCGGCAGTTCTGTCTCCCGCTCATGGGAGTCCGGGATCTCCTCGATATACCGAATCGTGTCGTAGCTCAGATAGCCCACGGCGCCACCGGTCAGCGGCGGCAAGCCGGCCACGGGGACGGTCACATAGGCCTCGATCGTCTCCTGCAGGATCTCGAAGAAGTCACCCGAAAGGTTTTCTTCCTCACCATCCCCTCTCCGCAAGGAGGTCGTCTCGCCGACCGCAGAAAGGGTCAGGAAGGGGTCTCCTCCCAGGAAGGAATAGCGCCCGATGCGCTCCCCTCCCTCGACACTCTCGAAGAGAAAGGAGGCTCCATCGTCCCGACGAAGGCGCAGAAAGGCAATAACCGGAGTCAGGGTGTCAGCCGACAGCTCCCGGTAGACCGGGACCAGAGTTCCCTGGTCGGCGTAGCTCTTGAAATCGGAATAGTTCACCGGACTCTCCAGCGGCGTCTGAACAAAAAAAAACCTTCCCACCGGGCTCATAATAGGTGGGAAGGGTGAGATTGTCTCTCCCTGATCCCTAGGGAATCCACCACAGCGCGCAAACCGCCTCCAGGGCGGGTTTTTCGCAATCTGAGAGACGCGGCGCGATCATGGCTGGTTTCCTTCGGGCGATAATGGTCGTTAGGGCAAATAGAAGTATAGGAGTCCCCATCGCCGCAAGTCAAGCAGGGCGGCAGGCCGGAAAACCTCAGACCGCGAGATCACAGGATTCCCGGGATTTTCCGGTAAAGGCCTCCAGGCAGGAAGCCGTTGGAGACTCCGGCGCTCCCGCCAACAGGCCCGCCGCCGGCCCCTGGTAGAGCAGCTCTCCCCCGGCGTCTCCTCCTCCCGGGCCAAGGTCGATCAGCCAGTCAGCTCCGGCTATGACCTCGAGGTTGTGCTCGATCACCACCACCGCGTGTCCGGCGGCCGCGAGCTCCGTAAGAACCTCCACCAGCCGGGCAACATCTCTCATATGGAGCCCCGTCGTCGGCTCATCGAAGAGGTAGAGCCCCGCCCCCCGGGTGGTCTTCGAAAGCTCGACGGCCAGCTTGACACGCTGGGCCTCTCCGCCTGAGAGGGTGGTGCTGGGCTGCCCCAGGGTCAGGTAGCCGAGCCCGAGAGAATCAAGAGCTCTCAGCGGGCGGGTCAGATCGCGAAAAGAGTCAAAAAACCGGACACCCTCCTCCACCGTCAGCTCCAGCACGTCGGCGATACTCTTGCCGTTGTAGATGATCTCAAGCGTCTCGGGGTTGAAGCGCCTGCCCAGGCAGACCTCGCAATCCACCGTCATGTCCGGAAGAAAGTTCATCTCCATTCGTTTCCGGCCCTGCCCGGAACAGGCATCGCAGCGTCCATCGGCGACATTGAAGGAGAAGCGCCGCGCCTCCCACCCTCGAGCGCGGGCCGCGGGGGTCGAGGCGAAGATCTGGCGAATCCGGTTCCAGAAGCCGACATAGGTGGCCGGGGTCGAGCGCGGGGTCCGGCCAATGGGCCTCTGGTCCACCTCGCGCAGCGATTCGACCAGCTCGACACCGACCACCTCACGAACGCCGGCTACAGGATCCCGAAGACCCCGGAACTGCCTGCGAATCGACTCCTCCAGAAGATCCCTCACCAGCGTAGACTTTCCGGCCCCCGAAACGCCGGTCACCACCGTCACAGCCCCCATAGGAATCTTCACATCGATATCCTTGAGATTGTGCAGGGTGGCGCCGCGAATCTCGAGGCAGGGAGAATCATCGAGCGGCTCCGCCGCCAGCTCGAAGCTCCTGTTGTCCCGGTCCCGGAAATAGCGCGCCGTCTCGGATGTCTTGTCGGAGATGATCTCATCGAGAGCCCCCTGGACGACAACCTCGCCGCCGTGACGACCCGGGCCCGGCCCCATATCGATCACATGATCGGCCGCCTCGATGGTCGCATCATCGTGCTCGATCACATAGACGCTATTGCCCTTGTCGCGCAGATCCCTGAGAGTCTCCAGCAGGCGCTCATTGTCTCTCGGGTGCAGTCCGATCGTGGGCTCATCGAGAATATAGCAGGCTCCCCGTAGATTCGAGCCCAGGGCCGAAGCCAGCCGGATGCGCTGAGCCTCTCCTCCCGAGAGCGTATTGGCGGACCGGTTCAGGGCGAGATAATCGAGCCCGACCTCGCGCAGAAAATCAAGGCGCGAGGCGATTTCTACCAGGATAGGATCGACGACAGGCCGGTCCCGCTCCTTGACCTCCAGCGCCCCGAGAGCCAGGCTCAGCTCTTCAACAGAGAGCCGGGTCATCTCGCCTATGCTCTTTCCTCCCACCCGTACGGCTCCCCAGCGGCGGGCGATTCTGCTTCCATCGCAGGCTGGACAGACCATCTCCGATCCCTTCCGGGCGAGATACCTGTCCCTGTCATCGGGTTCGAGGTCTCCCAGGAGCTCATCGACCATGGGCACCAGGCCAGGGAATCCGGATCGTCCCTTTCCCTCCAGCAGGATTCCAAGAGCCCGCTTCCCCCATCGCGAGAGATCCCTGCCATCTGTGGGAAGCCCGCTGATCCCGGCAAGCTCAGCAAGGAAGGCTCTGCGAAAACCGCGCCCGAAAGGCGGCTCATCCAGGAAGGTCAGAGGACCGTTCCTCTTCGCCTCCAGGGGAGCGTCCCAGTTCTCGATCAGCTTCAGCGGATCAAGCCTGTAGAACGCGCCATAACCCGAACACTCGCCGCAGGCTCCATGACGGGAATGGAAGCTGAAATTTCTCGGGTCGGGCTCGTCAAAATCACGGCCGCAGGAGGGACAGGATCTGTTCCTGCTGAGGAGAGTCTCCTCTCCCTGGTCATCGACAAAACGAACCACCCCCCTGCCAAGCTCAAGGGCTCGCAGGAGAGTCCTCGACAGGTCGACTCCCGCGTTCTTCCCGGCGGAAGAAAATCTCCCGAGGACCAGGTCGATGTCATGAAGCTTGTGCCGGTCGAGGCGCAGCTCCTCTTCGGGAATCTCGATCCAACCGTCATCAATACGCGCCTCGATAATCCCCTCAGCCCGCGCCTTTGAGAGAACCGTGTGGTGAAAGCCCTTCTTGCCGCGAATCACCGGCGCCAGCAGCGCGCCCCCACCGGAGGCCAGTTCCCGGACCCGCTCGAGAATCTCATCGAAGCTCCGGGGAACAGCCTCTACATCGCAGCCGGGACAGACCTGCGCGCCGGCCCGGGTAAAAAGCAGACGAAGAAAATGGTAGACCTCGGTGACGGTCCCCACGGTGGACTTCCTGCCTCCGACAGTGGTGCGTTGCTCAATCGCTACAGCAGGCGGAATGCCCTCGAGATGGTCGATGTCGGGGCGGTGCAGATCCTCGACAAACTGGCGGGCATAGGGAGACAGGCAGTCGAGGTAGCGCCGCTGTCCTTCGGAGAAAACAATGTCGTAGAGCAGCGATGATTTCCCGGAACCGCTGAGGCCGGTGACGACGACAAAGGCGTTGCGTGGAATCTCGACGTTGATGTTCTTGAGATTGTTTTCCCTCGCGCCGACCACCCGGATCACGTTCTTTCGCCGGGAGGACCGCCTGGAGGCCTTTCGTCCGGCCGTGCTCTTCCCGGCCGCCCTGAGCGCCTCGCCAACCCAGCGTCCGGTGATCGAGTCCTTCACCGCGGCGACCTCCTCGGGCGAGCCGCTGGCGACAAGACGCCCGCCGCCGTCGCCGCCCTCCGGCCCCAGGTCGATGAGGTGATCGGCCTGGGCCAGCACATCCACCTGGTGCTCGATCATGACAACCCCGTGTCCCCGGTCTACCAGCCCGTGAAGAACATCGAGCAGTCGGCGAATATCGTCGAGGTGGAGCCCCGTGGTCGGCTCATCCAGGAGAAAGAGCAGCCTTCCTTCCCCGCGGGTCATCAGCACCCTGGATGCCAGCTTCAGGCGCTGGGCCTCGCCGCCGGAGAGAGTGTTGAGCGGCTGTCCAAGCTGCAGGTAGCCGAGCCCCAGGGAACCGAGGAAACGGAGCCTCTCCGCGAGCCTCTCCTCATGGCTGAAAAAGACAGCCGCATCGTCGATGGTCAGTTGGAGAACCTCGTGAACATTGAGCTCCCCGTACCTGATCCCCAGCACCTCCTGCCGGAACCTGCGTCCGTCACAGGCCTCACAGGTCAGCGTGACATCGGACAGGAACTGCATCTCGATCTGGACAACCCCCGCCCCCTTGCATTCCTCGCAGCGACCGCCCTTCACATTGAAGCTGAAGGCGCCGGCGTCAAAGCCGGCCTCGCGAGCCTCATCCGTGGCGGCGAAGAGCTTGCGGATTCGGTCAAAAACCTTCGTATAGGTCGCCGGATTACCCCTGGGGGTCTTTCCGATGGGCGACTGGTCGACCAGCACGACCTCATCGACCAGCTCCAGGCCGCGAATGGAATCCACGAGCACCTCTCCCTCAACCGCCAGGCCCTGTTCCCGCTGCCAGTGACGCCAGAGAACCTGGTGGACCAGGGAGCTTTTGCCGGAGCCGGAGACCCCGCTGACGGCGGTGAAGACGTCGACCGGGATATCGACATCAAGATCCCGAAGGTTGTTCTCACGCGCCCCGGCAATCGCCAGGCAACGGGAAGCCTTCACCTTGCGGCGCTTGCGTGAGGCGGCAGCCACCCGGGACTCTCCCCTGAGGTAGGCACCGGTGAGCGAATCCCCGCTCGAGATGATCTTTCCGACAGACCCCTCAGCCACCACCTCGCCTCCAGCGCTTCCGGACCCGGGCCCCATGTCGATCACATGATCGGCGGCGGCGACAATCTCCGGATCATGCTCCACCACCACCACCGTATTGCCGCGGTCACGCACCTGGCGCAGAATCTCGAGCAGGCGCGCGTTATCCCTCGCATGCAGCCCAATGGAGGGCTCGTCGAGAACGAAGAGCGTGTCCACCAGCGAGGCTCCGAGAGCCGCGGTCAGGTTCACCCGCTCCACCTCCCCTCCGGAGAGCGTACGGGACTGGCGGTCGAGCGACAGGTAGCCGAGGCCGACGGAGTCCAGGTAACCGAGCCGGGAGGAGATCTCCTCCACCACGAGGCGCTCAGGCCTCTGCAGCTTCCCGGCTGCAAGCTCGGCCAGGATCCTGACGCCGGCGAGCACCGGCAGCTTCCAGAACTCCGGCAGCGTCATTCCGCCTACGCGAAAGCAGAAGGCCTCAGGCCTCAGGCGACCGCCGCGGCAGGATGGACACTCGTTGAAGCCGCGGTAGCGCGACAGGAACACTCGCACGTGCATCCTGTACTTCTTCTTTTCGAGGCTGCGAAAAAAACCTTTCACCCCGGCCCAACCGCTCCCGCCGCCGTCGATGACGAAGGCTCTGTCCTCCCTGGAGAGCTCCTCCCAGGGAACATCCATGTCGAGTCCCCGCGCCTCGCAGGCTTTCCTGCATTTCGTACGCCAGCGGCCTGAACGCCGGCCCTTGCTCTTCCACGGCTTGATGGCACCTGAATTGAGTGACAGGCGGCGGTCGGGAACGACCAGCCCCCAGTCGATCTCGATGATCCTGCCAAACCCGCGGCACTCCTTGCAGGCTCCATAGGGCGTATTGAAGGAGAAAAGACCGGGAGTAGGATTCGGCAAGGCCACATCGCAGGCGGAGCAGCGCAGTCCGCGCGTAAAGTCCCTCGATCCCCTCGAGGTAAGAAGTCTCATCCTTCCATGGGCTACCTTGAAGGCCTGCTCGATGGAATCTACGCGCCGCTGTCGCGAGGCGGATTTTTTCGAGAGACGGTCGACGACAATGTCCACCCGTCCGTCCTCGAGATCACCAGCCTCGAGATCAGTGATACGAACAACCTCCCCGCCGCGAAGAAAGCGCAGAAACCCCTGTCCCTGGAAGGCCGCCGAGATGACCTCTAACGACTCGAAGCCTCCGAGGGGAACGGGAGCTACGATGAGAACGGGCCAGTCCGAATCTTTGAGGGCCGCGAGGCTCTCGAGCACTGCGGTGGTATTCTCAGGCTCGACCTCCTCTGCGCACTGCGGACAATAGCCTCGTGAGCAGCGTGAATACAGCAGCTTGAGGTAGTCGTTGATTCCGGTCATGGTGCCCACCGTCGAACGTGAAGTCTTCACCGCGCCGGACTGGTCGATGGCGACCGCCGGGGGGATTCCATCGATCGAGTCCGCGTCCGGCCGGGTAAAGCGGTCAAGGAACTGCCTGGTATAGGCGGAAAACGTCTCGACGTAGCGGCGCTGCCCCTCGGCATAGAGCGTATCGAAGGCCAGGCTGGATTTCCCCGAACCGCTCACACCCGTAATCACGGTGAGCTTGCCCAGGGGGATATCGATATCGATATCCCTCAAGTTGTTCTGACGAAGTCCGCGCAGCCGAATGGCGGCGTCGCCGTTACAGGAGTTCCTTGCGCACATGGTCTCGATTTACCCGACCTGCCGGAAAATGCAAGCTTTCAGGGGGTGCTCCTCTCCCGGAGTTCCCTCGTAAGATAGTCCGTCAGCTCCTCAAAAGAACCAGCCAGCGGCGCGGCGCCATCCGGGAACCCGGCTATGTCGCCCTCCTCACCCAGCCAGCAGATGAGAGGCCTGCCGTACTCGAGCGCCAGCTCGACCTCCGAGCGGGTGCCGGCCCCGCCCGGCAGGGCGACAATGACATCGGCGGAGAGCACGTTCAGATGATTTCGGCTCATTGGATCGCGGCCCCGCTCACCGCTGAGGGGAAGATGGGTCCGGATCGGTATCTCGACCCAATGATTGGGATAGCCCCCGGGAGAACCGCGTCCTCCAGCTCCGGGGCTTCCGGGAAGTATACCGATCGACCGGCCATCCCGGCCTTCAACCGAATGGAAGGCCCGGCTCACAGACGCCATTACCCCGGCTCCGCCGCCAGTCAGGAGATGGCAGCCGTTCGCGCCGATCCACTCGCCCAGCGGGCCGGCCAGCTCGCCGTGTTCTTCCTTTCCTGAGCCCATCACGGCCACAATGGGCTGACGAAGATCCCCTGCGGTGCTATATTCATCCTTCATGAATGACTCTCTCCAAATGACCCCGCGCTCCGTCTTCCTGGGAGGTCTCATCCTCGAGGCCGCCCTGGTCGTTATCGCAATCCTGGTCAGCTACCTGTTCTTCGATACCCCCCTGCTGAACCCCATCGGCTTCGATCGAGAGGGACTGCTCACAGGAATCGCCGCAAGCCTGCCCATGGTAGCCTATTTCTTCTTTTCACTGTCAGCATTCGGACGGAATCTCGCGCCCCTCAAACGTATCTACGACCTGCTCAGAAGAATGCTCTCACGAGCGCTGATCGAGATGCCCGCCTGGCAGATCGTTCTCCTGGGCATGGCGGCGGGAATCGGCGAGGAGTGTCTCTTCCGCGGGGTTCTTCAGCCTGTTGTCGAAGGCTGGACATCCCCCCTGACCGCAATCCTCCTGACCGGCCTCATCTTCGGATTGCTGCACGCGCTCACACCCGCCTATTTCATCCTCGCCACCATCCTGTCGATCTACTTCGGCTTCCTGGTCAACTACACGGGCAACCTGATGACACCGATACTTGCCCACGGCCTTTACGATGTCGTCGGATTCCTCCTTCTCAAACGTCTCTTCCTGAAAGACTCACCGTACGCAGAGAACGGCGACGGTGAAAAACACGAGGAAGAAGCCGAGGCTCCCGGCGACTAGCCCGGCGGCCAGGCAAGCTCGCGGCCGCCCAGCAGGTGAACATGCAGGTGAAAGACGGACTGCCCCGCCCCCTCACCGTTGTTGGTCACCAGGCGGTAGTCCTCGAGTTCTTCCCGCCGAGCCACCTCGGCAGCCACCCAGAGCAGGTGGCCGAGCAGTTCCCTGTCCTCTTTCTCCATATCCGCAACCTTGACAATCGGCTTGCGGGGAATGATGAGGACATGGGTCGGAGCCTGGGGCTGGATATCCCGGAAGGCGAGTGCCCTCTCGTCCTCGTAGACGATGTCGGCAGGAATCTCCTTGTCGATGATCTTCTGGAATATGGTGCTCATGGACGACTCTCCTTAGCTCTTCTCCACGGCAAACCCGGCAGGGTTCGCCGTCCGGCATTGGACTTAGCGGAGCCCAAATGCGAAAATACCTGTGCCTAAGGTGCACTGAAAACCGGACCATGTCCACGATGCGATAGGACGGGCTCCGGACGCCGACATCTTCACCGAGAGCGAGAGGCGAATCGATGAGCGAAAGCCAGACCGGGAAGAGAAGACATTCCAGGCGCGCGGCCATCCGCGCCGGAGCTATCGGACTCGCTGGACTCGGGCTGGCGGAATTCAAGGCTCTTCGCGCCGAGGCCGAAAAGAACCCCGACGCTGCGACACCGAAGGCGCGCTCGGTCATCTATATCTTTCTCTCCGGCGGCCTCTCACAAATCGACAGCTTCGACATGAAGCCCGACGCGAAAAAAGAATTCCGCGGATCCTTCAAGCCGATCCCCACCGCGACGACTGGAATCCAGGTCTGTGAGCACCTGCCTCTTCTCGCCAGGCGAAGCGAATCCTGGTCCATCTGCAGATCGATGACCCATCCCTTCAACGAACACTCCGAGGGGCACATGGTCATGCTCTCGGGGCGCAGCGACCTGCCCCCGGCCTTCGATCTCAACAAGCCCAAGGAGAGCGACTGGCCGGCGATCGGGGCCATAGCCAACCAGCTCGTCAAGCCCAAGGGCGTCATGCCGTCCTCCGTCGTGCTTCCTGAACGGCTCGTTCACAGGACCGGACGGGTCATCCCGGGACAGTTCGGTGGAGTGATGGGAAACCAGGCAGCGCCCTGGTTCATCGAGGCCTCGACCTTCAACAGCAAATCCTACGGAGCCTACCCCGAGTTCACATTCCATCATGAAAAGGGCACCCAGAAGAGATCGAACGACCTCTTCAATATTCCCCAGCTATCGCTCTCCGAGGATCTCTCGAGGACCAGGCTGCGTCGGCGAATAGAGGTGCTCGAATCCATCAACTCCCAGCAACAATCACTCCAGCGCGCGCGCCCGGTACAGGAGTTCCGGCGCTACCACGACCTGGCCCTCGGGCTGCTCGGCGACCCGAAGACCCGGGGCGCCTTTGACATCAACGACGCGGATTCAGCGACCCTCGAGCGCTACGGAAACAACTCCTTCGGCTGGTCCCTGCTGACCGCCCGCAAGCTGGTCGAGAACGGGGTCAACCTGGTCCAGGTCAACCTGGGAAACAACGAGACCTGGGATACCCATGTCAACGCCTTCCCGAACCTCGAGAAATACCTCTTCCCACCGATGGATCGTGCTGTCTCGGCGCTCCTCGATGATCTCGGCGAGCGCGGCCTCCTCGAGGAAACCCTCCTGGTCATGGCCGGTGAGTTCGGCAGGACGCCGAAGATCTTCAGCATCGGTAAGGGAAAGCCTCCGGGTCGCGATCACTGGGGAGCGGTTCAGACGGTCTGGTTCGCCGGAGGCGGAGTCCAGGGCGGACGTATCATAGGCTCTTCGGATGCCGAGGGAGGCCAGCCGAAAGACAATCCCCAGAAGCCCGAGAACATGGCCGCGACGATGTTCTCGGCCCTGGGAATACCCCGCGACGGACACTGGATGGAGCGCCGTGGCCGTCCGCACCCGGTGTACTCAGCCGACCCGATTGAAGGACTTCTCTGAGAAATCACTCGTCGAGCTGGTTGAGCAGCTTCCTGGCTCCAGGGTGGCCGGGCTCCCGTTCCAGATAGCCGCGCAACAGCGAGCGGGCCCGCCCCTCACTGCCAAGCCGGATGTAGAGCTTTGCCAGGTTCAAATGGGCGGCGGGTTCGGCGGGCACCAGCGAGATGGACTTCTGAAAAGCCGAGATAGCTCCATCCGCCTCACCGAGGGCCTGGAGAACAAGTCCCAGGTTGTTGTGGCCGGAGGCATAGTCGGGATCGACCCGCACCGAGGTTTCGCACATCTTCCTGGCCTCCTTGAATCGACCGCTCTCGGCGAGTATGACACCGAGGTTACTCCACAGCTCGGGATCTTTCGAATCGAGGGCCACCGCCTTTTCATACATCTCCCGGGCTCCCTTGAGATCACCAGTTGACCGACAGACGGCTCCGAGACGTTTGTAGCCGGCGACCAGGCCGGGCTCGAGGCGGATCACCTCTTCAAACCGCTTTCGCGCGCGCTCCGGAGCCCCTACCGTCAGCTCGATATTACCGATATTGATCAGCGACTCGATGTGTCCCGGTCTCAATTCGAGCACCTTGTTGAACACCCGGTAGGAATCCTCCAGATGTCCCTGCCTGGCGAGAGCGACCCCCAGGTTGGCCGCCGCGTCGATAAATTCCGGTTGGACCTCGAGAACTCCTTCGAAGGCCTTTCGAGCGGACCCGAGCTTTCCCGCCCTCAGATGGATGAGACCGATATTGTAGAGAGCTTCGGTCTCGCCAGGGCGTCGAACCAGGGTGCGCTCAAAAGCCTCGAGGCCATAGGCCGGCAGGCCTGCCTCCAGGTAGGACACGCCAAGCTGGAATTCGTTTCGGAACCAGTCCGAGGAGTAATATTTCCCGGGAAAAGGAAGTCCTTTCTCCAGCCGCCCCCGCGGAGCCGCGGGGATACCGGCCGCGTCTTCGCTCAGAGACGCCCAGCCCACCCGGCCCTCGTAGATCCGCACCAGGTCTCCGGCTGAATTGAGCAGCAGGGTGCAGGGAAGTCTCAGCCCTCTCGGCCAGCGCACGACCTCCTCAACAAGCACCGAAAGCGCCAGCAGGTCCTCTGGCCCCGCGAAGGCGGCCGGAAAGCCGGCCTTTCGAACGAGCTCGGCGGTCTTCTCCGCCCCCCGGTTGGATTCACCTGTAACGATCAGGACAGGGAGAGTGGAGCCCGAGGCGGAACGCTCTTTCTTCCACTCCGAGAGCTCGAGCACACAACTCGAACACTCAGGGGACCAGAGGTTCAGCGCCAGCGGAGCGCCCCTGTACTTGAGGAGCGACGACCTTTTACCGGCAAGGTTACGCAACTGCAGCCCCGGCAAGGTGACGGGGTCCAGCAGCCAGACCCTCCTGGAGTCCGGCGAGGCGCGGCTGAAGACTGGCGCGGAAGGCGCGGGCTCCTGCCCGCTGCGCTGGCCGAAAGGGCGAAGGGAGGGTTTCTTCGCACCCTCTCGCAGGAAAACCTCCCGATCGGCGGGAAGATCCCTGAAAACCTGGACCAGCCCCGAAGGCCAGGTGACCTCCAGGCTGTCAACCTTGAGCGAGTCGCCAATCCCGAAGAAGAGCTCCGGTGAATTCTGGGAGAGAAAACCCGAGCCGGCCCGAAGCTCCTTCACCCTGCGCTTGCCGCCATGGCGGATCACGACCCTGGCACCGATTCCCTGGCGGTTGGACCGGCTGCCCTCGAGCCTGACCTTGAGGCGATGAAACGCAGCCCTTGAATCATTGCGCAGGATCCTGACCTGCGGCGCGTTGCGGTTCTTGACCAGGAGATCAGGGTCACCATCACGGTCATAGTCCCAGACAGCCAGTCCCCGGCCATCTTCGAGGTAATCGAGCCCTGAAATCGCGGACTGGTTGACGAACCTGAAATCGCCCGCTCCGGCGAAGAAGCAGTTGCGCTCAAACCCCGACCAGGAGCCACCGGACCGGATCAACCTGTTGATGGCCTCCCAGGCGCCCTCGTACCTGGAGAGACGGCTTTTCACCCCGGTAGCCCGCGACACGACCTGTCGCCAGAAGAAACTTCACAAATCGTCCTTATTGGCGTTGGAGATGAATCCATTGACGACATAGAGATCCTCCAGGCCGTCACCCTCGACATCCAGGAACTGGCCCGACCAGGACCAGCGCCCGAAGAAGGTTCCAGACCTCAGGCTGACGTCCTCGAAACGGCCATTGCCGAGATTTCTGAAAAGTGAATTCCCCCTCGACATCCTGCGATAGATCTCCCGCAGGCGTTCCTGCTCAAAGCGCGGCTGCCCGGCGATCCTGCCGCCGGCGGAGGACCACATGTTGCCGACATAGAGATCCATCAGGCCATCGTTGTCAACATCCTCCCAGGTGACGCTCATGCCGTTGCCTACATCATCCACACCGAGCTCCTCCGCGACATCCTTGAACCTCCCCCCGCCTTCATTGCGATAGAGGTTGTTGCGGCCGAAATCGTTCGCGACGTAGAGATCGGGATCGCCATCCGCGTCGTAGTCGCACCACGATGCGCCCAGGCTGAAGCGCCTGTTGTTCACTCCCATACCGGCTGGACCGGTGAATTCCCTGAAACGCAGCTTCCCCTCGTTACGGAAGAGAAAATTCGGCGCCCCGTTGTTGGCATCGTGATAGGGATAGGGATAGGTCGACTGGAGCTTTGAGCCGGCCCCGGCCCAGAAAACATAGCTGAAGACGTAGAGGTCCAGGTCTCCATCCAGGTCAACATCTGCCGCCGCGCAGCCGAGCGTCGATGCGCTCTCCCTGCTGGCGACCTCCAGGCCGCTCGATTCAACCCTGCTGAACCTGCCCTTGCCGTCATTTTCGAACAGGAGAGCCTCGGTCGAGGTTACAGCCACCAGGTCAGAATCACCATCGTTGTCAAGGTCGACAAAGAGCGTGCCGCTGGTGACGTCGAGAATGTCCACCCCGGCGGCTTTGGCTGCATCGGCGAACCTGCCGTTGCCGAGATTGCGGTACAGCCGGTTCGGAAGACCCGCTGGCTGGGGAACGTAGAAATCCAGCCAGCCGTCCCCATCGTAGTCCCCAATGGAAACTCCCTGGTGACCGTAGACATCCATGCCGCTGGATGCATCGATCCTCGTTCGCCAATAGCCAACACCGCGGCTCAGCTGGGCCCGGAAGGCGCGATCCCCTCCAAGGCAATCGAGGGTGGCATCGGTGAAAGCTCTGGTCGGCGACCTGGCCCTCTCAATCTCGATGCGGTTGATCGAACGGAACCCCTGGCCATGGGACCACTCCACCCTCCAGACGGTCCTGAGCTGCAGAAAACTCCCGTCCTCACCTGTTCCATCCATCTCAAGCAGGGAGTCGGCAAGCAGCGCGCCCTTGCCGCCGGGCGCCTCCGTTGCCCTGAAAATTTTGAAGGATGCCTTCGAGACCTTACCGCAGAGAGCGCTCAGCTCAGCAAGCTGGCGACCCAGGCTTCGCGGCGCGGTCGACTCCGGCTTTCCAGCAGAGGAAGAACTCCAGGAGCGCCAGTCTCCCGCACCACCAACGGTTTCCTTCCAGGTCTTCGGCACCAGGCCTCCCGAACGGAATCCCCCGGCCAGGAGCTTCCCCAATCCTTCGATGTCCGGCTTACCGATGACCAGCCAGGCCGAGAGCTTATCTAAAGGGATCTTGAGCTGGTCACTGGCACGCTCAACCGACCAGTCATCCATGGCGCTGTCCACCTTCTCAAAAACCCAGTCAAGGGGTCCCTCACCGCCGCCCGCGCGTACAGGTACGTCAAGACGGTACACCTCATCCCCTGGAGGCGGCTCCTGGCAGGAAAGCGCGGGGTGAAGAAAGATGAAAAAGGCGGAGAGAACGTTAAAACGGATCATGACTGCCTATTAGAAACAGGCGGATCATGGTGAAGAAAGAAGTAATCTCCTGAAATCAACACCCGGGAGGCCTCGCCGCTCAACGCGAGGCTTCGCTCACAACTCTCCCCTCGATGATGGTTCCGACGCAATGCGTTGTGTATTCGAAAGGATCCCCATCAAAGAGGGCGAGATCACCGTCCTTCCCGACAGCCAGGGAGCCGACCCGGTCGGAGATACCGAGGATCCCGGCGGCGGAGGAGGTGATCAATTCGAGGGCGCCCTCAAAGCCGAGCCCGTTTGCCGCGGCCACAGCGGCCTCGAACAGGACGACCCGGGTTTTCGGAACGTAGCTCTCGTACCCGCTCTGCATCGCCACCTTCAACCCGGCCTTCTTCAGGCGTGCGGCCGTCTCGAAACTCGCGTTCTGAAGAGCGCCGTTGAAGCGAGCCATCGAGGGGTGAATGATCACCGGAATGTCGGCCTTCTTCAGCTCATCGATCAGCAGGTAGGCCTCGGCTCCTCCATCGAGAATCATTCGAAAATCAAACTCCTTCTTCAGACGAAGGGCGGTCGCGATATCCTGGGCGCGATGAGCGGTAATCAGCAGCGGCACCTCCTTGCGCAGAACCGAGGCCAGGGCCGCCAACCCCAGGTTCACCGGAGGCGTATTCTTCTCTTCCTCCCCGGCCTTCGCCGGTTTCTTCTCCCGCGGCTCCAGGCTCTCCAGGTAGGACTTCGCCTCGAGCAGCCTGGTCCGCAACATGGACATCTGCTTGCCCCTGGTTCCCGGAGATTGTCCCCCGCCGCGCAGTGAGCCGGGCCCCAGGGTCAGCGAGATGCCGGCGGTGGGTACCATGACGGCATCCTCTACTGTATTGCCAGTGGTCTTGACGATCATGGTCTGGCCGGAGATCAGCTCCCCGGGAGCATGCCCGGTATGGAGGGTCGTCACGCCATACCCCCTGACCCACTCGATGAGAGCCTCCCGCGTATTGTAGGAATCAACAGCCCTGAGCTCCGGCTGCATCGGGCTGGAACGCTCAAGCTGGTCCTGGTCGTGCTTATGGTTGAAATAGCCTGCGAGGCCTACAACACTGCGCGCATCGATAAGCCCCGGCGTCACCACGGCCGCCTCGAGCACCTTGAAGCCCGCCGGGATGGCCACATCGGCGGCGCGGCCGATCGCGGCCACCTTGCCCTCCCGGATGATGACGACACCATCCTCTACCACGGGTCCCGCCATGGTGTAGATCTTCTTGCCCCTGACCGCCAGTTGCGCTGAAGCCGACGTGGCCGCAAGGAACACCAGGAGCAAAACCGATAGAGCTCGGCGCATCATCTCCCTCCTCCCTCTTCACCGAAGCAGCAGTGATAGGGCTCCTGATCCACTCCCGCTCCATAACCTCCCACCGCGTGCAGGAGATCGTCGGGATCGCCTCGATCAAAGACCTTCCGGCCCTCGACCCAGGTCTCGAGCACCTTGGTGTACACGCTCAACGGATCACCATTGAGAATAACGAAATCCGCATCCTTGCCGACCTTCAGAGAGCCGATGCGCTTGTCAAGATCGAGCATCTTCGCGCCGGCAAGAGTGAGAGCCTCCAGGCCGGCCTCCCGACTCATCCCCCCCCGCACCCCGAGGCCAGCCATGCGCAGGAAGAGTCGCGAATCGGTGATCCAATCATCTGTATGAAAGGCTGTCAGGACCCCGGCCTTCTCGAGGATCCCGCCGGTCTTGAAGACCAGGTTGACCGCCTCGAGCTTGCCGCCGGGGCTGTCAACAAGAATGATCGAGCAGGGAACCTTTGCCCTGGCGATCTCCTCGGCCACCATCCATCCCTCGCTGACATGGTGCAGGACGACCCGGAAGCCAAACTCCCGCGAGAGCCTCAGGACCGTCATGATATCGTCGTGCCGATGGGTGTGGTGATGGACCACCCTGCGTCCCTCGAGCACCTCGACGAGGCTCTCGAGCCGCAGATCCCGGGGCGGCTTCTTCTCGGGATCGTCGAGCGCGGCCGCGAGCTTGTCCCTGTACTCTCCCGCCCGGATAAACTCCGCCCTCATCAGCGCTGCTGACTTGGAGCGGGTACCGGGAAACGGCGCCGCCCTCTGCGAGTTGGTCCCGTTCGCCATCTTCATGCCGCCGAGAATCCGTCCCTCCTTGTCCCTCAGACAGAGCCCCTCGATGGTCTTCGAGCCGCGCAGCTTCACATAGACGGTCTGCCCGCTGAGCAGGTGCCCGGAGCCGGGCATGATATTCAGGGCTGTCAGGCCTCCGGCGACAGCGCGGCGAAAACCGGAGTCCCGCACATTGAGGGAATCGTAGATCCTGACGTCCGGCTGAACCGGACCCGAGCCATCTCCCCCGCCGATTCCGCCGATGTGGCTGTGGGTACAGATCAGGCCGGGAATGACAACCTTGCCCTTGAGGTCAAAACGCTTCGCGGTCGCTGGAATCGCCACCTTGCCGGCCGGCCCCAGAGCCTTGATCACCCCTGCCTCCACCAGCAGCGTCCCGGCCTCGATCGGCTCGCCCTCGACCGGTATGATTTTCGCTCCTGTGAACGCATGGGGAACCTCCTGCGCCAGGGCGGAAGTCCACTGCGCGAAGGTCAGTATCAACAGGATGCAGGCGATTTTCAGCATCAGAAACGACACTCCTCTGGAGAGCCCGAATAACGATGGCCCGACTCTCGCCGGTAACAACCCCTCACCTCCGCCCGAGACTCAAATCTACCGCATCCGCCAGCCGGATCCAACGGCCAAGAGAGACAATTCAGAGCAGGCAACCATTTCACGAAAACGGCGCGATACCGGTCTTGTCGAGCCCCAGGCAGATAAAACGGTGCCAAAGAACTGTTGCACAGGTATCCTTATGCAACGGGAGCCTGTGAATGATAGCCAGAGGATATCCACCATGTCTCGATTCGTATTCCACTGCCTCGGATTGATTCTCCTGCTCGGCGCGGAGCCCTGCTTCGCCCAGATTGTCATTAACGAGATCCAGGCCTCCAACGATTCAACCATCGATGATGTCGATGGCGACAGTTCGGACTGGATCGAGCTCCTCAACGTCTCCAACGCCCCGTACGACATCGGAGACCATGCTCTCAGTGATGACCCGGATGATCCCCGGAAATGGGTGTTTCCATCTTTCATGATCCCGCCGGGAGAACGCCTGATCGTCTGGTGCTCGGGCAAGGATCTGCGATTTCCGACCACCGAGCAACTCCTTGCCAACGACTCGACCGTCGAGGTCCGGCCAACGGTGCTTGATCTCGATCATCCCTGGCGCTACCTGACCGCGCTGCCGGAAAGCGGTGACCCGCCCTCCGGATGGAACCAGACGAATTTTCTCGAAACACGCAACTGGCAGCTCGGGATACCCGGGTTCGGTTTCGGAGACAACGATGACCGCACCGAGCTGGAGAGCGGAATCGGCGCTGTTTTCCTGAGAACGAACTTCGACGTCCCGGATCTCGGGCCGGGAACCAATGTGGCGCTCAACGGCGTCGCCACCCAGTCCTCCCAACTCGAAGACTGGGAAGCCGGGCGGGCCATCGACGGCAACACCGATGGAGATGGAGAAGGCGGCAATTCCGTATCCCAAACCGATGGAGAGAACTCCTGGTGGGAGGTCGACCTCCAGGCTACCCACGACATCTCCTACATCAAGCTCTGGAACCGGCTCGATTGCTGCAGCTACCGGTTGACTGATTTCACCGTCACCGTCTTCAATGAAGACCGCCGAGAGATCTATGAAGAATCCTTCCTCACCGATGGCTCCGGCGTCCTGGGCCCCTGTTTCACTATCGATGGGATCAACGCGGAGGGTTCTCTCGATGGCCGGTTTGTTCGAATCTCCATGCCCGGGCGTCACCTGAGCCTCGCCGAGGTAGAGATCTTCTCGCTGGAACCGAATGTTGAGCTCGAAGGTATGGTCCTGCAGATCAACTACGATGATGGGTTCGTGGCCTGGCTCAACGGCACGAGGGTTCTCTCGGTCAACTTTCCCGAAAACGAAGAGCCCACCTTCAACAGCAACTCCACGAGGTCCAGGGAGGCCCGTCGAGTACAGCGGTGGATGGTCCCGGAATGGGCGGGATTGCTGCGGCCGGAGAACAACCTGCTGGCTGTCGCCCTTCTCAACCGAACCCACCGCAGCAACGACCTGAGCTTCATGCCGGAGATCGGCTTCAGCGACCCGACCTTCCACACGAACTTCCAGCTTGATTCCGATGGGGAGCTGCTCCTGCTCACATCCCCCGGCCGCGAGATTCTCGATGGAATCGAGATGCCTGTACAAAACGAGGACCGCTCCTACGGCCGGGTGCCGGATGGCACAGGCCCCTTCAGCTACCTCTTCTACCCGACACCAGGCGATGTCAACGACACCCACACCTCCCAGGATCCCATAGCCTCTTCCATTAACTTCTCCCCTCCCCCCGGATTCCACAACGGAAATACAGCGGTCGTTCTCTCGGCCAACATCCCCTTCGATGATTTCGAAATCAGGTACACAACCAACGGCACTCCACCAATCATCTCCAGCTCCCTCTCCAGCGGCCCCATCTCCATCGCTCGAGACACGGTTATTCGCGCCGCGGGTTTCCTCGATGGCCGCGAGGTTGTCAGATCTTCGGCGGGAACCTACTTCGTCCGCCGATCCCAGCCGAACCTGCCCGTAATGTCCGTATCCATGAATCCGGCGGATTTCAGCAACGTCCACAACAACAGCGGAGGCAGGGGTAGAGGATCGGAACGGGAAGCCTATCTTGAAATTTTCAACGATTCGGGAGAGCAGGCCATCCAGACGGGATTCGGACTGCGGCTCCACGGCGGGGCGGGCCGCGGAGGCGATTTCAACACCAAGAAGGCCTACAAGGCCTATTTCAGGGGAGTATATGGGGACACGAAGCTTCGCTACCCCTTGATCCCCGACACCGAGCTGGAGGTCTTTGACAAGCTGGTGCTGCGCTCGAATTTCAATGACGCCATCGGCAGAAACGGCAACGGCAGCCTCCTTCGCGACCAGCTGATCCGAAATCTCCACAAGGACATGGACGGTCACATTTCACACGGAGCCTGGTACCACCTGTTCGTCAATGCGCAGTACAGGGGAATCTACAATGTCGTTGAACGTATGGATGAAGAGTTCATGGAAGACTATTTCCCCGATGAAGGTTCCGATTGGGACGTCATGAAGACAGGAGATGACGTGCTGGTCGGAAGCAACCAGGAATGGAACCGCATCCGGACCTTCCTGAGCCAGAACAACCTCTCGAGCGACGATGCCTACAACGCATTCGGTGAGTTCGTCGACATCGAGAATTTCACCTCCTATATGATCGTCAACATCTGGGCCCAGAATCATGACTGGCCCCACAACAACTGGTACGCTTCGCGCTCGAGAAGCCCGGAAGGCGGCAAGTGGAGATTTTTCTGCTGGGATGCCGAATTTGGAATCAGCCTGAGTCCCGGCGGCTATTCGTCTAATACCGTCACCCACGCCCTCAACGGAGGCGGACGCCTGGCGGAAATCTTCAGGGCGCTGACCAACAACCTGGGCTACCGCCGCTACTTCAACGACTCGGTCGACCGCTATCTCAGCGGTCCCCTGAGCCCGGCCAACACGCGCCGGCATCTCGATCAGCTTCGCCAGATGATCCTGCCTGACATCCAGGACGAGCTGAGCCTGGTGCGTGCGAACCGCAACCAGTGGGACAGGAACATCAGCACGATGTACACCTTCCTCTCCAATCGTAACGGCCCCTTCATCTCCCACGTCAGGAGCGAAGCCCGGCTGGCTCCGCCGCCGGACCCGACGCCCGGCATCCGGTCGGTCACACCTGCTGAGATCGTGAATACAGGGGACGTGGTTGTGAGAGTGCGCGGGACTCGCCTCGTACGAAACATCGAGATTTTCTTCAACGACATTGAGGCGGAGGTCATCAGCTACCACGGAATCATCGGCGGAGTCAGCGTACGCGTCCCCTTCGATGGAAGCCTTGAAGGTCCGGTGACGGTGCGGGCGCGAAACCCGGATGCCGATGTCGAATCAGACGACACAGCGGGACTCTTCTCCATATCCCTGCCCGCGCCCCTGGTTACCGGCATCCAGCCCACTACCGGCTCCGCCGCGGGAGGAGATACGGTCTACCTCAGCGGCGGATTCTTCCTCGAAGGCGCCACAGTGTTCTTCGGCGACCAGGAAGCGCCAATGGTCACCCGCTTCGGCCCCAACGCCGACAGTACGGTCCTGCTGCAGGTCACGACACCCCCGGGACAAGGAGAAGTCGAGGTGAGAGCCGTAAACACCATCCCGGGCAGATCGGAGTCCGTTGACAGCGCGACCTTCACCTACGAAAACGCCGCTGGCTATATCAGGGGAGATGTCGATTCAGATGGAGACATCAACCTGACCGACGCGGTGCGGCTGCTGAACTTCCTGTTCTCCGGAGGCGGTGGGCCGGCCTGCGCCGCGGCGGCCGATACCAACAGGAGCGGCTCTATCGATATGACCGATGCGATCCAGATCCTGAACTTCCTGTTCCTCGGAGCTGAAAATTTCCCCGCCCCGTTCCCTGGTTGCGGACAGGATCCCCTGGGCGAACTGCTCGACTGCGACACGACCAGGAACTGCCAATAGAGCGCGCCTTTCCCGCAACCCGAATAAAGCTTTCGGCTTAGAGCCGCGGCCTCAAATAAGCAGTGTCTCACCAGCCCGCAGACGGTATTCTTGGGGGGATCGTAGTATCCACTCATCCTCCCCGAGTCCAGACCCATGCCCCGAACAGCGGCTCTCTATCTTGGAGCCACCCTCCTTCTAAGCCTGCAGACGGCCTCGGCCCAGATCGTCATCAACGAGATCCAGGCATCGAACAGGGAGACGATCGAGGACGTCGATGGGGACAGCCCGGACTGGGTAGAGCTCCAGAACGTCTCCGCCGCGCCCTACGATATCGGCGGCCATGGCCTGAGCGATGACTCGACGAACCTCCTGAAATGGATCTTCCCTTCCTACGTCATCGACCCCGGCGAGCGGCTCCTGGTCTGGTGCTCCGGCAAGGATCTGCAGTTCCCCTCCGAGGAGCAGGTGACCCGGCTCGGCTCAACGATCGAGGTCCGCCCGACAGTCCTCGGCCTGGAGCAGGAGTGGAGCTACCTGAGCGGGCTGCCGGAGAGTGCAGGTCCCGCCGCCGGATGGAACCAGCCCGGGTTCGACGCCAGCGGCTGGGAGCGCGGACTGCCGGGCTTCGGCTTCGGAGACGATGACGACCGCACCGAGTTCGAACGAGGCATCGGCGCCCTCTTCCTCAGAACCTCCTTTGACGTCGACAATCTGGAAGCCCTGGAGAGCCTGGTTCTCCAGGTCAACTACGATGACGGCTTCGTCGCCTGGCTCAACGGAACCAGGGTCATCTCGATCCACTTCCCGGAGGACGAGGAGCCGACCTTCGCGAGCAATTCCGCCCGGTCAAGAGAGGCTCGACGGGTACAGCGGTGGATGGTCCCGGAATGGATCGATCTCCTGCGTCCCCGGGACAACCTGCTGGCCGTCGCGGTGCTCAACAGGACACACAACAGCAACGACATGAGCTTCCTGCCGGAGTTGGGGACTGTAGGACCTACCTTTCACACGAACTTCGAGCTGGACTCCGATGGTGAGGTCATTATTTTCTCGAGCCCCGGAGGAGAAATACTCGATGGTCTCGACATGCCGGAGCAGAGCATGGACCGGTCCTACGCCCGCGTCCCTGATGGAACGGGAGATTTCGGCTACCTGCTCTACCCGACGCCCGGAACAGCCAATGACACCCACTCCTCGGACCGGATCCTGCCCTACGAGGTGAGTTTCAGTCCTTCCGGCGGATTCAAGAACGGCGCCCAGAGCGTCACCCTCTCAGCCGACATCCCCTTCGATGATTTCCAGATCAGGTATACCACCAATGGAACGACTCCCACGCAGACAAGCTCCCTCTACAGCGAGCCGATACAGATCTCCAGGGACAGGGTCATCCGGGCTGCGGGTTTCCTCGGCGACCAGATAGTCCTCGATCCTGCCTCCGAGAGCTATTTCATCACCAGCAGGGACTTTGTCCTGCCTGCTCTCTCGGTCTCAATGGATCCCGGACACTTCCAGGAAGTACACAACAACACCGGCGCAAGAGGACGCGCGGCGGAGCGCGAGGGCTTCCTCGAAATCTTCGAATTGGATGGCAGTCCTGCCCTCAAGACCGGCTTCGGCATGCGGCTGCACGGCGGAGCCGGCCGCAACGGGGGCTTCGGCATCAAGAAGGCCTACAAGGCCTATTTCAGAGGCGAGTACGGCGCCAAGAAGCTGCGCTACCCGATCATCCCCGACACCGACGTCGAGGTCTTCGACAAGCTCGTGCTGCGCTCTAACTTCAACGACGCCTTCCGGACCGGCGGCGGAGCCTCCTACATTCGCGACCAGGTCCTCCGTGATCTCCACCAGGACATGGGAGCGCTCGTCTCCAATGGCTCCTGGTACAACCTGTTCGTCAACATGCAGTACCGCGGGGTCTACAACGTAGTCGAGCGGATGGACAAGGTCTTCTTCGCCTCCTATTTCCCCGAAGATGGAGAGAACTGGGACGTGGTCAAGACCGGGGATGACATCCTTGATGGTGACAACGCCGCATGGACAGCGATGCTCAATTTCTTCCGGACCACGAATATGCGGGAGCCCGGCAATCTCGAGCTGGCCGCCGAAAAGATCGACATCGAAAACTACACGTCCTACATGCTCCTGAACATCTGGGGCCAGAACCATGACTGGCCCCACAACAACTGGTACGCCGCCCGTCCGCGCCGTGAAGATGGGAAATGGATCTTCCTGAGCTGGGATGCTGAATTCGGCCTCGGCCGTAATCCCGGAGGCTGGTCATCCGACACCTTCAATCACGTGCTGAGCAGAAACTCGAGCCTCTCGACCATCATGAGCAGTCTCATCAACAGCCCTGACTACGCCCAGTACCTGATCGATGAGCTGGACCGCTACCTTGAAGGTCCGCTCTCGCCGCAGAATGTCATCACCGAAATTCGGCGGCATAAGAGCGCGATCGAGGGCGACATGATCGAGGACTGCCGACTGAGCGGCCAGTCAATCGGCACCTGGAATGCCAACGTGAGAACCCTCGAGGTCTTTGCCCAGCGCCGCGGCCCGGCCATCAGGACAGCCATTCTCAACTCAGCCCGCATCCCGATGCCGCGGGCGCGCTATACGCGGCCGAATGCGATCGAGCTGGTGGACCCGGTCGAGATCCGGATCTTCGGCACTCGCTTCACCGCCAATACCACCGTCGCCTTCAACGACATACCATCTCCCCGGGCGGAGCGGATCTCCAGCCGTGAACTGCTGGCCGTGGTACCGGCCGACATGAGCCTGGAGGGCCAGCCGACGATCACCCTGGCGGACCCTGTCCAGGGCCGATTCACCTCACGGGAGCTGCTCGAGGTCACCCTCGTCCGCCCCGCGCCGAGAGTCATCCGGCCTGACCTTGGCTCTGAAGGCGGCGGAGACACCATCACGATCGAGGGGGAAAACTTCACCGAGGGCGCCCGGGTTGAATTTAACGGTGTCCCCTCGCCGCAGGTTGAAGCCGCAGGAGACACCGGGGAAGCTCTCTCCGTGGTAACTCCGCCGGGACAGGGCCTGGTCAAGGTACGTGTCATCAACACCCGGCCGGGAGACCTGCCCTCCGAGAACGAGCTCGACTTTATCTACATCCCCTCAGAATCCGAAAGTTTTCTGCGCGGCGACTGCGACGGAGACGGACGCCACAGCATCAGCGATGGAATCTGCATCCTCTCCTACCTCTTCAGGGGAGTCCAGGTCGACTGCCCCGACAGCGTCGACACCGACGACTCGGGAAGCCTCGGACTCACCGACGCGGTCTACCTGCTCAACTGGCTCTTCCGCCTCGACCCGGCCCCCGCCGCGCCTTACCCGGACTGCGGCGCCGACCCGACCGGCGACGAGCTGGACTGCCCCGTTGAGGGCTCCTGCGGCTGAGCCCCGCCCCGGGCGACAACTCTCAGACCTGCATCTGAAGCAACTCGCCAATCGCATCCCGCACCTGCTCAAGCTCCGTCTCGCTCAGCTCCGGATTGGCAATCTCATAGGTTCTGTCACTCTCGCGACGCTCCTGGAGCTCGAGCCACTCAAAGTTGTCGCGAATGAAGGTGCCCTTGAGAAGCAGGATCTTCTTGCGAATCAACAGAAGCGAGAGAACGAAGCGCAGGTCGCGGCGCTGGGATTCACTGGGACCGGGAGGCGCACCCGCTTCCTCTTCTCCAGCCGTCTCCGGCTCCACCTTTGATTCAGTTTCAGCCTTGCCGCCGAGCCCCCTGAAAAACTCGAGGACCACCAGGGGATCAAAGCGGATCTTGACCGCCTCTCCATCCTGCTCTTCAGGTCGACGGGTACGCCAGTAGGCGAAGATGCCGGAGCGGTCCACCCTGCCGGAACCCTCGCCGCCCTCCTCCGGCCCGGGATCTTCCGGAACCCAGCAGGAAACACAATAATTCCTCCGGGCGAACTCCTCCTCCAGGAAGCAGATCGTCGAATAGAATTCTCCACCGGGGGAGAGGTCTCCCCGGCAGGCGCAGCATTGATGCTCAGGCGTCGGAAATTGGTAGGCCCTGTCTTTCATTCTTCACTTCCTTTGCGCGGCCTTGAACCAGGAGGCCGCCAAGGCTTCAGTGGCCGGAGCGGCCTTCGAAGCGCACAGCGCAGATTGTACGGACCCCCGACCGGAAAACAACAGCAATCAAACACTATCGCCGGCCGTGGAACCGGCTCGCGCGCCGACTCCGGCGAACACCGCCGGTAAAAGATTTCATGGAATTACGGGACGATCTTTGGTTAGTTCGTCTGGTACGAGAGTCACAGTCGAAGACTGATTCCGGCGGGGCAAGCGGAGCGCCGCCGCTTTCCCTTCGAGAAAAAGTGAAGAACCCGGCATGCCCAAAGATTTCGTCCATCTCCACGTCCACAGCGACTTCAGCCTCCTTGATGGAGCGGCCTCAATAAAGAAGCTCGTCGCCAAGGCCAAGAACGACAATATGCACTCGCTGGCCCTGACGGATCACGGCAATATGTTCGGCGCTCTCCAGTTCTACCGCGAATGCAAAGCTGAAAACATCAAGCCGATCATCGGCATGGAGGCCTATGTCTCGCCGGGGTCGCGCACCGATCGCAAGCGCTCGGAATATGGAGCCTATTTCCATTTCCTCCTGCTGGCCAAGGACCTGGAGGGATACCAGAACCTCATGAAGCTCTCCTCTCTCGGCTACCAGGAGGGCTTCTACTACAAACCGAGGATCGACAAGGACATCCTGCGGGAGCACTCAAAGGGCCTGGTCGGCTCGAGCGCCTGCCTGTCGAGCCCGGTCAACCGCATGGCTCTGATGGGAACCGAAGAACAGCTCCGATCAGAAATCGAGGACTACAACGGCATCTTTGAGCCGGGGTCGTTCTTTCTCGAGATCCAGGACCACGGGCTGAAAGAACAGCGGGACATTCTAGAAAAAATTCCGCCCCTGGCGAAGGAATACGGGATCCCGATGATCGCCACCAACGATGTCCACTACCTGACGAAAGAGGACGCCCGGGCGCAGGAGATCCACCTGTGTATCAACACCGGCAAGACGATGGAGGATGACGACCGGCTGCGCATGCACACGAGCGAATTCTTCTTCCGCAACAAGGAGGAGATGAGCTGCATCTTCAAGGACTTCCCCGAGGCGATCGAAAACACCGTCATGATCGCGGAGATGTGCAATCTCGAACTGGACTTCAGCAAGACCCACCTCCCGCCATTCACCATCGACAAGGATGAAAAAGAGAACGACCCGGAGGCCTATTTCCTTCGGCTCTGCAGGGATGGGTGCCGTGAACGCTACGATGATTTTGACAAGAACCAGGAGGCTCTGGACCGGCTCGAGTACGAGGTCGGGATCATCAAGAAGATGGGATTTGTCAGCTACTTCCTCATCACCTGGGACTTTATCCGCTACGCCAAAGAGAAGGGCATCCCCGTCGGCCCCGGCAGGGGCTCCGCCGCTGGAAGCATCGTCGCCTATGCCCTGGGCATCACCAACATCGACCCTCTGCGCTACGACCTCCTGTTTGAACGATTCCTGAATGTCGACCGTATCTCCATGCCTGATATCGATATCGACTTCTGCATGGATGGACGGGAGGAGGTTATCAACTACGTCCGTGAGAAATATGGAGAGGAGAGAGTCAGCCAGATCTCCACCTTCGGGACCATGGCGGCCAGGGCGGTCATCAGGGATGTCGGGCGGGCTCTCAACATACCGCTGCCCGAGGTCGATGCCATCGCCAAGAAGATCCCCGGAGGACCCGGGGTCAAGCTGGGTGAGAGCCTTGCGGCGGACAAGGAGCTCTCGGCCATGGGGGAAAAGGATCCCCGCATCGCCGAGCTCTTCGAGATAGCCCAGAGACTCGAGGGTCTCAACCGCCACCAGTCCACCCATGCGGCGGGTGTCGTCATCGGAGACGCCCCGCTCATCGACATGATTCCGCTCTGTAAGAACGGCGATGATATCCTGAGCCAGTGGTCCATGGAGGACCTCGAGAACATCGGCATGCTGAAGATGGATTTTCTCGGTCTCCGGACCCTTACCATCATCTCCCGCTGCACCAGGGAGATTCTGAAAACCCGCGGCGAGACACTCGAAATCGATGACATCCCCCTGGATGATCCGAGCACCTACGAGTTGCTCTGCAAGGGGGAATCGATCGCCGTCTTCCAGCTTGAATCCAAGGGGATGCGGGATCTCCTCCAGAAACTCAGGCCGGACAGCTTCGAGGACATCATCGCCCTGATTGCCCTGTATCGCCCCGGCCCCATCGAGGGCGGCATGGTTGACGATTATGTCAAGGTCAAGCATGGCCAGCAGGAGTGGGAGCCCATACATCCTCTGCTTTCGCCCATCCTGGCCGAGACCAACGGTGTCATCCTCTACCAGGAGCAGGTGATGCGCATCGCCAATGAGCTCGCGGGCTTCAGCCTGAGCGAGGCGGACACCCTCAGGCGAGCGATGGGAAAGAAGAAGATGAAGCTCATGGCCGAATTCTCTGACCAGTTCATCGAGGGCGCCCAGAAAAACGAGGTCTCCGTTAAAGGAGCGAAGGAGATCTACGACCTCATCGAAAAGTTCGCGGGCTACGGATTCAACAAATCTCACTCCGCCGCTTACGCGGTCCTGAGCTACCAGACAGCCTACCTCAAGGCAAACTACCCGGCTGAATTCATGGCCGCCGTAATGACCTGCGAGATGAACAATACCGACAAGATTGTCGAAAATCTCGAGGAGTGCAGACGCATGAACATCGAGTTCAAGGCGCCCGACATCAACACCTCGGAGAAGGAGTTCACGGTTGTCGACAACAAGATCTGGTATGGCCTGGAGGCCGTCAAGGGACTCGGAGGCAAGGTCGTCGATGGAATCCTCGAGGCGAGGCGCGAGGCCGAGTTCAAGTCGATCTTTGATCTCTCCGAGCGCATCGCCGGCAACTCCATCAACAAGTCCGCGCTCGAGCAATTAATCAAGAGCGGCGCCTTCGATTGCTTCGAAAAGAAACGGGCTCAATTGGTGGAAACCGTCCCGACCGCCCTGAAGCGAGGACAGGAGGCGCGCAAGGACAAGGAGCGCGGGCAGATGACCTTTGGCTTCCTCGCCGCGTCCGCCCAGGAAGAAGGAGAGACCGACGACTCCTATCCGAACATCGACGAATGGAGTGAAGCAGAGAAGCTCGCCAATGAAAAACAAAGCCTCGGGTTCTATCTCAGCGGCCACCCTCTTCAGAAATGGTGGCCCATCCTGAAGGGCTACACCACAACCACCGTTGAACAGCACCTTGAGGAAAGCGAGAACTCGAAGGTCCGTATTGGAGCGCTGGTGACCAAGCTCGAGAAGAGGGTCATGCGCAGAACAGGGCAGCCCTTCTATATCGCCACAGTGGAAGACATGAAACAGTCGATGGAGCTTTTCATCAGCGAAGAGCTGCACGAAAAATATGGAGAGTACCTGGTGGCGGATGCGATCATCCTGGTCACCGGAAAGATCTACAACAGGGCGAATGGGAAGAGCCTGCGAGTAGAGCGAATCATACCGATGAAGGATATCCCGAGGCTGCTGACAAACGACCTCAGCATTCGGATTCCCCCTGAAAATGACGACAGCGACAAGCTGAAGTACAACCTCAAGAACCTCCTGGGCAGCCACAGGGGAAATTGCCCGGTCTTTCTCGTCCTTTCGAACGGAACGAGCCCCGGCAGGAAGATTCTTGTCGGTAAGGAGCTCTTCGTCACACCCGACTACGAGCTCTTCGATAGAATCCGGAATCTCTTCGGAGAAAACTGCCTCGTCATCAACAACGCTGGCTGAGGAAGAAACAAGACGGCGGCTTGGAGAAACGCGCCCCCATGGTCAAGAGTCCGCTTTCCATTGAAGACTTCCCCGCCGGATTCGAGAGACGCCTCGATGTCAACCTCCAGGATTGCAGGGCTCGAATCGCCGCGGCAGCCGTTCGCTCCGGCCGGGCTGCCGAAGACATCACCCTGCTCACGGTGAGCAAGTATGTCGACTCAGAAGTCATGCGCGTCCTCTACGACCTGGGAGTCCGGAAATTCGGAGAGAACAGACCGCAGGAGGCTGCCAGGAAAAGCCGGGAGCTGGCAGATCTCGACGGAGTCGAGATCCACTTCATCGGCCACCTGCAGAGAAACAAGGCTCGATTGACGGTGAAGCATTGCCGATCGGTACACTCCCTTAACTCGCCTCGGCTCCTCCAAGAGCTCGAGAAACGATTGGAAGGTCTTGAAACAGGTCAGCCGGACATCTTCGTCGAAGTAAACATCTCCGCAGAAGAATCCAAGATGGGACTGCCGGCCGAAGAGTTGACCAGCCTCCTTACGGGCATATCGAGCTCACCAAACGTGGCCGCGAGACTGCAGGGTCTGATGACCATCCCTCCGTATTCCAGCGAACCGGATGAAACACGCGCCTGCTTCACACAATTGCGAAGGCTTCGTGACCAGCACATCACCTCAGGGTTATTACCCCCTGGGGCGGGACTGTCGATGGGAATGAGCTCGGACTTCGAGATGGCCATCGAAGAAGGAGCTACCGTGGTGCGAGTCGGAAGCGCGATCTACAGCCAGGATTGAGAAAACCGAGATGACTGGAGAAAGAGCCGCAAGCCAGGTCGGCCTGGAAGAAACGGATTCAGGCGTGCTCATCAATATACGCGCGGCGCCGGGAGCCGCCCGGGACAAGATCCTCGGAATTCATGCAAACGCCCTGAAAATCGCCGTCTGCGCGCCCGCGCTTGACGGTAAGGCGAACAAGGCCCTCTGCCGTGTTCTCGCAAAGAAACTCGGTATCAAACGCTCGTCGGTCAGCCTCCACAGCGGCAAGACATCGCGAAACAAACGTCTTCTGCTGGCAGGTATCGGCAAAGCCGAAGCTGCCGGGATCGTAGCTGAGGCGCTCCCCGCCGAAAAGAGGTCCCGATAATAAGGTCATTAAGAGATCCTAGTTCCACTTCTTTTCCTTTGCTTTAAGGACGTCTTCTGACGATATATTGAAAACCTGCTGGTGGTTTTCACGGCATCAGCCCCCATAAAAACGAAACACGGAATAAAAAAGAATAGGGAAGAGACATGATTCACATTGAAGAAGATCAACTGAAGCTGATCCACCTGGGCGATGAGGAGGAGGGAGAAGATGAGAAGGAGCAGAAGGCTCCAAAGACTCCAGCCGTCGCCATGGACCTCCTCAAGAAAGAGCGAACGGTTATCATCTCCGAGGAGGTTTCTCCGAAGCTCACCCAGCGGGTCATGAGTTCGCTGCTCTGGCTTGATTCGCAATCAGATGACCCGATCAAGCTCTATATCAACACGCCCGGCGGATCGGCCGATGATGGTTTCGCGATCTTCGACCTGATCCGTTTCGTTAAGGCGCCGGTCTACAACATCAGCTTCGGATTGAACGCCAGCGCCGGAACCATCATCCTCCTTGGCGCACCGAAGGAGAGGCGCCTGGCCCTTCCAAATGCCAGGATCATGATCCACCAGCCCTCCGGCGGCAGCCGCGGGCGTTCCTCCGACATCGAGATCACCGCAGAGGAAATTCTCAAGCTTCGCCACCGTGCCAACGAGGTGTTCGCTGAAGAATGCGGCCGTACGGTGAAGCAGGTTGAAAAAGACACGGACCGCGACTACTGGATGAGTCCCGAGGAGGCCATTGAATACGGACTTGTCGGACGTATCATCACGAACCTAGACGACGTCATTAAATAGCAGCGCAGCTCGACCCGGCCGCCAGGCATTCCAGATGAACAATCCTCTCCCCCGCCTCGGGGTACTCTTTTCCGGAGGCGGACGTACAGTGGAAAATATCGCCCGCAACATCCTCGAGGGATCCCTCGAAGCTGAAATCGCCATAGCGATCTCCAGCCACGAGGAAGCGGGAGGTATTGAGCGCGCGCGCGGATTTGGAATTCGAACAGAGGTTCTCGATCACCGCGAACACGGCCCAGAGCTCTCTGAGAGAATCAACGAGTTGCTCGAAGACGCGCAGGTCGACTGGGTTCTGCTCGCCGGCTTCATACGTTTCTACGAGGTTCCCGAACGCTATCGCGGCAAGGTGCTCAATATTCATCCTTCCCTCCTGCCTGATTTCGGAGGCAAGGGCTTCTACGGCATGAAGGTCCATCGCGCCGTGATCGAGGCTGGAGCCGGATTCTCAGGCTGCACCGTTCATCTCGTCAACGAGGAATATGACAAGGGTCCCATCCTCGTTCAGCGCTCCATAACCGTGGAACCTGGCGAGACGCCCGAGACGCTCGCCTCCAGAGTTTTCGAGGAGGAATGTATCGCCTACCCCGAGGCTCTTCGGCTCTGCCTCAGCGGCCGGCTGCGGTTAGAGAATGACCAGGTTGTGATCACTGGCGCCGAGAGCGATTGACAGCCGGGACGGGCCTAATCGGCGCCCTTCTTCACAGGCCGCGCTTTCCACCACTCGACCCATTCGGCATCCGACTTGAACAGCTCCCCGCTGGCCTGCCGAAGGAGTTCGTAGAGAAGCGGCTTGAGGCCGCGATCGATATCCCCGAGGTTACCGACCAGAACAGCGAGAAAGCGGTTGTTGAAGTCAGGATCCTTCTTCCCGGCCCAGACGCACAGCCACCCGGAAATGAAAAGATCTTCACTCTGCTTCAGGAGCAAAGCCAGCTTCAATCGTTTCATGGGATCTTCAAGTTTTCGTTTTTTCCCGGGAGGAATGATCCAGATCTCCATCTCTTCGGAAGTAAGAGGGATATTGCTGTCACGGTCCCCCTCGATCTCCCACCGGGAAGGACGGAAGGTCACCCTGAATCGGGCCCGGCACGCGATCTTGCGCAGCGGCAGGTCTTTCGGCAGCTTGTAGTCAATCTCACACTCCCAGCCCGCCTCGGGTTTGAGCACAACCGTCTGCTGCCGGCTCTTGATACGCAAGGGGAGTCGTTCGCTGTAGGTGATGTGACTTCCATCGAAAAGACACTTGTCAAAAACAATGAAAAGCTCGCCAACCACTCCCTGGCGCACCTCGAAACGCGCGACTTTGCCTGACTTGTTCAGAACCCTGAAAAGAACCTGGGGAGCTTCACCCACCTCGTAAACGAGCGCGTCCGCATCAACCCGGGTCACCAGTTCCTTCTTGAGCTTGCGCTCCATGGCCTTCCGTATCAATCGGCGGCAAAGAAATCTCAGAGGGGAAGCCGGATCCAGTTGCAGGATCGCCTCGGCCATCTTGCGGGCCACTTGGTGGCGACCATACTCGAAATGGCGCTGGGCCTCTTCAAGCTTCTGTTCAAAGAACTGCCCGGCTGAAGACTCGCGCGACACCAGGTCAATTTCTCCCTGGTCGCCGGCGACATCTTTCAGGATCTTCCTCAGGACGATCTCGATTTTCTCGGCATTCCCGGTCACCTGCCGAATCCAGCTTCTCAGTTCAGGTACTACACGCAGCCCCCTCTTCCTGAGCTTCGCCTCAGCGGCCTTCTGCTCGGCTTCTCGACCGGCCAGGACCTTCCTGATGAGCTGGCTAACCTCGGGGGTCACCTTGTCGGCGGTGGCTCCCGTGTCCCGTTGATCCGAACCCTTCTTTGCGCCGGCAGACCCCCGCAAGGGACGCAGTTCAAGCTCCTCCTGCGCCTGGAGGGGCCGGCTGGAGGCCATTGGCAACGACACCATCCCCGGAAAACCCAGCAGGATTGCCAGGAAGGCCGTTTTGCCCATGCATCTGCATTTCCATCGGAGGCTGGAATTCATGATCCCTCCGTCCGGGTCAACCCCTCAACCTTTATCATACCCCTGTGACCGATCGATTCCACAAGGAGCCAGAAATGCTCTTCCAATCCGCCGGATCGATTACTCTTCACCCTCCGGCTCGGCGGCCTCTTCAGCGGCCTCTTCCGCCGGAGCTTCAGCCTCCGAATCCTCGGCGGCGGGCTCTTCAGCAGCCTCTTCCGCGGGAGCTTCAGCCTCGGAATCCTCGGCGGCGGGCTCTTCCGTGGAAGCCTCAGCCTCGGAACCTTCGGCGGCGGACTCTTCCGCAGGAGCCGTTTCGGCATCACTGTCCGCAGGAGTTTCTACCGCAGCGTCCTCGCCTTCGACGGCGGGAGCGGGTTCGACGGAACCTCCACCCTCGACCTCCTTGAGACTGAGACCGATCTTACGGGCCTCTGGATCAACACGAATGATCTTGACCGAGACCTTATCCCCCGCATTGACCACCTCCTCAGCCGAACCAATCTTCTGATCGGCCAGCTCTGAGATATGGAGCAATCCTTCGAGGTTTTCCTCAAGCTCGACGAAAACACCGAAATTCGTAATCTTGGTCACTGCGCCGGAAACAACCATTCCTACACGGTACTTCTCAGGAATGTCCTTGTCCCAGGGATCTTCCTCGAGTTGCTTGAGCCCGAGAGCGATTCGCTTGCGGTCCTGGTCGACGTTGAGAACGATAGCCCGTACGGAATCACCCTTCTGGACGATCTCATTCGGATGGATGACCTTCTTGGTCCAGGACATGTCCGCGACATGCAGGAGACCATCAATTCCATCTTCGAGCTCGACAAAGGCTCCGTAGTTGGTGAGATTCCGAACAATTCCCTCGATAACCGTTCCGATCGGGAATTTTTCAGCAACGAGATCCCAGGGGTTCTGCTCGACCTGCTTCATGCCGAGAGAAATCTCCTGCTTCTCCTTCTTGATCTCAAGGACAACCACCTCCGCCTCATCTCCAATCGAAACAACCTGGTTAGGATGGTTGATCCGCTTGGTCCAGGACATCTCGGAGATATGCACGAGACCCTCGACTCCAGGCTCGAGCTGGATGAAGGCGCCGTAGGAGAGCACGTTGACGACTCTTCCCTCCACCCGGCTTCCGACCGGGTACTTCTCCTCGATATTCGACCAGGGGCTCTCTTCCTTCTGCTTGAGCCCCAGCGAGATACGCTCTTTCTCCTTGTCGACCTTCAGGATCTTGACCTCGATCTCCTCATCAATCTTGACGAGATCAGTCGGATGGCTGATGCGCCCCCAACTCATATCTGTGATATGGAGCAAGCCGTCGAGACCTCCCAGATCTACAAAAGCGCCAAACTCGGTGATGTTCTTGACCACTCCCTTGCGAACCTGGCCGATCTCGATACCAGCGAGAAGCTCCAGTTTCTGGGATTCACGCTGCTCTTCGATGAGCCGGCGACGGGAAACGACGATGTTCATCCGAGCTTCATCTATCTTGATAATCTTGCATGTCATCTCCTGCCCGATGTATTCGGAGATATCACCAGTACGACGAATGCCTATCTGGGAAGCGGGCAGAAATACCGGCACGCCAATCTCGATGAGAAGCCCGCCCTTGATCTTCCGGATCACCTTGCCGGTGACCTCGTCCCCTTCCTTGTTCGTCGCGACAACACGTTCCCAACCGCGCTGGCGATCAGCTTTGCGCTTGGAGAGTGCGACCAGGCCATCTTCGTCCTCAACCGACTCGAGGAGAACCTCGACCTCGTCTCCGATACTGAGTTCTGAAGCGTTATCGAACTGGTCAAGAGGAACCGCGCCCTCTGACTTATAGCCCACATCGATAATCGCCGAATCACCAATGATATTGACGACCTTGCCCTGGATAATCTTATCCTGCTCGAAGCTGCAGACCGATTGTTCGTAGGCCTCTGCAACCTGGTCGGCATCAAGACCCTTCATGGCCTCGGTTACCTGGGACTCTAATTCTTCTTGAGTAAGATCAAACTGTTTGACTAAAGGATTTACAGACATTTACAAACCGAACCTGGGGAAAATACCCTGCAATTCCCGACAACAAAAAAGCCGGGAAACGGGGGCTGGGGGTTGATAAAAGAAACATATAGAACGCAAACGGCCAATTCTCTCCGAAACAGGATTAAAGACCACAGCAAAATCGCCGCCCAACTGTGTTTTCTGCGATTTGTGTCCACATCGTTCCGAAAATCAGCCTCCAGGAGGCTCTTCGTACACAAAAACCCTGGGACAGGCCGGATCGGCTTGTCGCCAGTGCAGCCGTTGCCTTTTAGATTTCGCGACCGGGGAGGTCAGGTAGAGCGTTTTTTCTCTACTTCTCCCACGAGAAAATCGATCGTCTGCTCGACAGTCCAGTCATCGGTGCAGACCCTGATGGCTCCCTCGGGTTCAATCAAGGGTGAATCAACGCGATTCCTGTCCCGGCTGTCGCGGGACTCGATCGCCTCGCGGATTTCCTCATAGGTCGAAGAATCTCCTGTCCCATCTCGCTCACGGAAGCGGCGTCGAGCTCTCTCCTCGGAGCTCGCATCGAGATAAAACTTCAGGTCGGCATCGCGAAAAACGACGCTTCCCATATCCCTGCCCTCCGCCACAACCCCCGCCTCCCGGGCGCAGCTTCGCTGCAAACCAAGCAGGCCGCCGCGATATTCCCCATCATCCGCAACTCGCCAGATATTGGAGGTCACCTCCGAACTCTTCAGGCTGCCGGAGATCTCTCGCTCTCCGATGAAAACAAGAGTCCTGCCGCTCTCCCCCTCCCCGGACGGAGCCTCATCCCTGAAGGTGAGTTGCAGATCGCCTATCATCTCGAGAATATCGTCCCGCCGCTCGAACATCTCCTCGATCGCGCAGCCTTCAGAGGCCGCCCGCTCCAGGACCAACAAGGTAACCGCCCTGTAGATGAAACCTGAGTTCAGATAAGGCAACCCCAGACGTCTCGCGACAATCCTGGCCACAGTGCTCTTGCCCGCCCCGGCAGGTCCGTCAATAGTGATAATCATGCCCGTTCACCCCTGACAGCGGGTTCGGAACCCCGCGTTTGACTTACAGCTCTATTTCGGAGCGAGACTTTAACACCCGCGCCAGGGCCGAAGCAAAATAAACGAGCCTTCCTTCCTTTCAACTGAAGGCTCCATCTTCTTCCCTTCGTCTTGACGGCTCGAGGGTCACGACCTCGGTAAAGCCGACATTCGCTCCGCCCTCCTCCAGCGCCCTGTTGAGATTGCCCGAGCGGTAGCCATCAGGATCTACCGTAACCGAACGAAAACCCAGCTTCTCGCCCTCGGACTCAACCCGCGTAAACACCGAGGCCTCCCTGAGCTCTTCGATGCGCTCCAGGGGAACCTCGATCCTCGCAATATCTCCATAGTGCCGCACTCGCCGAATCTCAAATCCCAGCGCCGAGAGCAATTCCTCAAGCGCCTCGACCTGGCGCAATTTCTCCCTGGTCACCTCGGCGCCATAGGGAATCCGTGAGGAGAGACAGGGCGCGGCTGGCTTATCCCACGTCGGCAAGCCAAGGAGCCGGGAGAAGACCCTGATGTCATCCTTAACGAGTCCTGCTTCCATCAGCGGACTGCGAACGCCCTGCTCATTGCGAGCCTTCATTCCAGGTCGATAGTCGCCCACATCCCCGGCATGGCTCCCATCGAGCACCCAGGGAATCCCCTCCCGGGCGGCAAAGCCGCGCACCTCGTTGAACAATTCCGTCTTGCAGTGGTAGCACCGGTCCGGCCCATTGCGCCTGTAGAGAGGATTCTCATACTCATGCGTCTCTATTACCGAAAGGGAAAAACCCTGCCGGCAAGCCAGTTCCCGGGCCGCATCGAGTTCGTTTCGATCAAGGCTCTCGGACACGGCCAACACCCCGTGCGCGTCTTCACCAAGAACCGCAGTCGCGACCTTCAGCAGAAAGGCGCTGTCCACCCCTCCCGAATAGGCGATGGCTACCGATCCCATCTCCTCGATAATGGTAGAAAGCCGTGAAAGTTCCGGCTCAGACCTGATCACTTCAATCACTGCGTCTTCTGGCATACGCTTATGCTATCAGGGGTCGGAAACGGATGAAAGACCGGGGCATCACCCCGCCGCCGCTGGATAATCGCGTAAGCCGGAATATAATGCGCTGGCATCGTTTGAATCCATACGGAAAACGACACCACAGAACAGATGAACGATTTCTTCCACAACCTGGACGCCTCCTGCTCCCTGCTGATAGCTGGCGCCTACCTGCTTGGCAGCATCCCCTTTGGCCTGCTGATTGGAAAGGCCCACGGCGTCGACATCCGCGATCAGGGGAGCGGCAATATAGGGGCGACCAACCTGGGCCGCGCGCTCGGAAAGAGATGGGCCTTCGCGGCCTTCCTGCTCGACTTTGCCAAGGGAATCGCCCCCGTCCTCATCGCCGGTGAGCTTCTCGGCGCCGAATCCTCCGGGCAGGATACAATACCCATTCTCGCAGGAACCGCCTCGATCCTTGGACACAACTTCCCCATCTTCCTTAGATTCAAAGGCGGCAAGGGAGTCGCCACGACCTTTGGCGTCATCGCGGCTGTGGCGCTGCCGGCTGCC
This sequence comes from Planctomycetota bacterium, assembly GCA_965659285.1. Classification (GTDB taxonomy): domain Bacteria; phylum Planctomycetota; class UBA8108; order UBA8108; family UBA8108; genus UBA8108. The sequence continues at coordinate 88,032 of CBFHWB010000001.1, forward strand.
CTCGCTGCGGGGGTTGCCTGGATCATCCTGTACCTCGCCACCAGGACCGTCTCCATCGCCTCCCTGGCAGCGGGAATCACCCTCCCCCTGGGAACCTGCTTTCTTGACCCACCTACCCCCTTCTCCCCACGCCTCGTATTTTCCATAGCGGTGGCCTGCCTGATCTTCATTCGACATCGTAAGAACATCTCCCGTATCCTGCGGGGCGAAGAACTCACCTTTAAAAAGAAGACGGGTGACGGTCCTGCCGCGGAAAAAAACGGCGGAGAGAAAGACGGCCAGCCATGACAGAAACGACCCACCCCCCTATCCTCGTGCTGGGAAACGGCGGCTGGGGAACAGCCATCTCGATCGTCCTGAGTTCCAACGGGCACGATGTCAGGGTCTGGGGACATGATGCAGCCTACTGCGATGAAATCGAGAGCTCCCGTGAAAACAGGAAGTACCTCGCGGGAGTCACCATCCCCGAAGGGATCCTCTTCGGCTCAGACATTGCCGAACTGGCGGCCGGAGTGGAGACCGTATTCTCGGTGGTTCCCACGCAATTCCTGCGAGCCGCCTTAGAGGAGATCCGCGAGGGGCTTCCCGCGGCGGGCATCTACATCTCCTGCTCAAAAGGCTTCGAACGCGAAACCCTGGAGCTACCCTCGGCAATTATCTCATCGTTTTTCCCCGAATCCAGGATCTCCGTTCTGAGCGGGCCGAGCCATGCCGAGGAGGTCTCGCTGGGTCTGCCCACAACCGTGGTGGTCGGCTGTGGAGACGAGATTCTCTGCTCGAAGATCCAGCAGATCATCAGTTCCAGGAGCTTCCGAGTCTACACCAGTCCCGACATCAGGGGAGTCGAGGTTGCGGGAGCATCTAAAAACGTGATCGCGCTGGCTGCGGGAATCTCAGACGGGCTGGGCTACGGAGACAATGCCAGGGCAGCCCTGGTCTGCAGGGGAGCCAGCGAGGTGGCCCGCCTGGGGGCGTCCCTCGAGTGCAGCAGGGAGACCTTCGCAGGCCTCTCCGGAATCGGCGACCTGGTAGCCACCTGCACCAGCCAGCACTCACGCAACCACACCGTCGGCAGGCGCATAGGAGAGGGCGAATCGCTCGATGAAATCCTCGCCTCGAGTGAAAAAGTAGCGGAGGGAGTCGAGACGACCCGCTCGATGCATCAACTGTCACAGAAGATCAATATCGAACTGCCGATCACGACCGAAGTCTACCGGGTTCTCTTTGAAGGCAAGACCCCCGCTTCGGCCGTTGCGGATCTCATGGGAAGAGAGCTGAAACGGGAATGACCCATCTCTCGGGACTCTCAGAGTTCCGCTGAATACGGCCCTCACCCCCACTCATCCTGCAAAGAACATCCCAGTGAAACCAAGACTGTCATGAGCGCGAGCAACGACCCAACTCCATCCAAAGCCCACTGCGACGGCGCGGTAAAATCCGAGATCCATCGGTTTAACGGAACGTTCATCGGCCCCGAGACCGACCAGGTCGTGGTCGAAGAGCCCCTCGAAATACGCGTCAACTCGGAAGCCTTCTCGACCCTGATGCGAACCCCCGGAGATGATGAAGACCTGGC
>CBFHWB010000002.1:0-69239 GCA_965659285.1 Planctomycetota bacterium
CGAGTACGCCACCTCGAGGATGGTTGATATGAGTCCGCCGCGCAGAGGAGTGGCGGTTTTCCGGTCGGGCGGCCCGGAAGGAACTGGCGCTTCGCTGGGCGCGGGCTCCTGGATTCGGATTCCAGGAGCTGATGAAGGAGCGGAGGCCAGGCTTTTCAAGGTGATACCGAAGCTGGCGTTGGAGGAACGACTCAGAGAACGCGGGGAGCCCTGGGTCGCTGTGCTCGAGATCACCTCTCCTGGAGATCGCAGCCAGGTTATCGAGAGCCAGGGAGACCGGATCCGCTCCGATCTCCTCCTCGGGGACCTGGAGCTTCAGGGCTACGCCTACGGAGCCGAGGCCGGCCGCAAGGGAGTCTACGTCACCGGTCCCGGCCCGAGCCCCAGCAGCGATGCCGGGTTCCTCCCCCTGAGCCTGGTGATCTCCTTCTTCTTCATGTGGGCGATCTCGGGCTCCGGCCAGCCTGCCAGCATGGTTCGGCTCATGGCCTTCAACAACACCGTGACCCTGCGGCGCTCAATCTTTACTGTGGCGGTCTACTATTCGCTGATCTACTTTCCGCTGGTGATCATCTTCTGTTGCGCCCGGGTGCTGATGCCCGGCATGGATGCCGAGAGCGACCGCATCATGCCCGCCATGGCGGTTTTTCTCACCGAGAACGTCGGCGCGGGCTGGCTCGCCGGACTGCTCATCGCCGCGCCCTTCGCGGCGGTGATGTCGACGGTCGACAGCTTCCTGCTGATGATCTCTTCGGGCCTGGTGAGGGACATCTACCAGCGCAACATGAACCCCGGAGCCTCCGAGCGCCGTCTCAAGCGGTTGAGCTATTTCTTCACCCTGCTGGTTGGAAGCGCGGCGCTCCTGGGGGCTGTCAACCCGCCGCAGTTCCTGCAGGACATCATCGTCTACACCGGCAGCGGGCTGGCGGCCTGCTTCCTCGCGCCGGTGGTCTACGCGATCTACTGGCCGCGTTCGAATGTAGAGGGCTGCATGGCGGGCATGCTGGGGGGCTTCATCTCCCACCTGTCGATGTATGTCGGTGGGATCTTCGCCAACGGGAGCTTCTTCAGACCTTACCGTCTCATGGACTTCGATCCGATCATCGTCGGTTTGCTGGTCAGCTTCCTCGCGGGCTACCTGGTGACCCTTCGGACTCCACCGCCCCCCGAGGATCTGGTACGGAAGTATTTTTATAAGCCAGAGGCTTCGACTGGAGCTTGAGTTCCTCTTTCCCGATAGTCGACTGCCTTTTCGGGGTTTCGATCTGCCAGGCTGGCAGTAAGAGGGTTTTCTTTCTGGAACGGCCGCTTGCGAAGCCCCGATCACAAGTGTTTACGAGATATGGACTTCAATGGACATAGGCGAATTAAAGTCTTGAATATGGGTTTCTGGCCAATGGATTGCGTTAGACTCAAGTGGTTAAGGTAATCTACCCATTGATTTAAGAGGACTGCCATCGTGGCCTCTACCCCTCTCTTCAACGCATTCGGCATTCCCGTCAGGGCGCACTGGAGCTTCTGGTTCTTGATTTTCTTCGTCGCCTGGCAACTCCAGGAGCCCGGAGGGATTTTTCCGGCCGCCTTTGGAACCAGCCTGCTGTTCATGGTCTGCTTCATGGGCTGCCTGCTGCTGCATGAGCTGGGTCATTGTCTCGTCGCAAGGCGCTTCGGGATCCAGACTCGTGAGATCAAGATGACTTATATCGGTGGTATGGCGATGTTCGAGCGCAGCCCGCGCGAACCACGCCAGGAGCTTCTTGTTACGGCCGCCGGACCGCTGGTCAACTTTTTGATCGCCGGTTTATTATTCGGCGGACATTGCCTTGAAGCTGGATTGTCGCCCGGAGCCTGGGAGAGAGGTTTCTTCTTCTGGTTGATGTTTTTCAACCTCTTTCTTGGTCTCTTCAACTTGGTGCCGGGTTTTCCCATGGATGGGGGCAGGATCCTGCGCTCCCTGCTGGCTCTCAAGCTTCCTTATCTCAGGGCGACACATATCGCCGTGCGGGTTGGGCAGCTCGTCGCCGTAGGCTTCATCCTCTGGGCCTTTACTCCCCCCTTCAGCCTGGGGCTTGTGCTGATCGGGGTCTTCGTTCTCTTCCTCGCCCAGGCCGAGCTTATGAGGGTGCGCGCTGAGGAGGCCCTGAAACAGGGCTCGGCGAACCTCAGCCGTCTCTTTGGTGGCCTGTTCGGCGGCCCGGCGCCCGGCGCCGGCAATGGCAGGAGCTGGGGTTTTACTTTTGGAGGACAGCCTCCCGGCGGGACCGAAGCTGAGCCATCTTCGCCGGAGCAGCCTTCCCCTCCGCGGGATGATTCCGATTGCGTGATCGACATGGACCCCGATGGGAAGGTTCGCAAGGTCTGGCGCAAGGATGAGAGCGATGACTGAGCTCTTCCGGCTTGCCCGTTGAGGCTCCGGCGCTATGAAAACGCCGCCGGAGGACTTAAGATCTCAGTTCTTTACGACATTGAGACGAAGCTTACAGGAAGCGGCCCCATCCTGCGCATGTGACCAGGCTCGCGGCGGTTTCCCCTTCCGGAGGTCCATGCACAGATGAAACGTTTCCCGTTCCTTTTTATTCTCGTGATGGTCATCGCGGGCTCCGCCGCCGCCCAGGATGCCAGGAAGACCACCGGCGCGAAAAACAGGCCGATCCAGGCGCTGCTGGTTACAGGCGGATGCTGTCACGACTACGATCGCCAGAAACTGATTCTCTCGCGAGGTGTTTCCGCCCGGGCGAACGTTGTCTGGACTATCGCCCGGCAGGGCGGCAGTACGACCAATGCGAAGATCCCGCTCTACCAGGACCGCGACTGGTCTAAGGGTTTTGACGTCGTGGTTCACAACGAGTGCTTTGCAAGCGTCAAAGACAAAGAGTTCGTCGCGAATATTCTCCGGCCGCATCGCGAGGGTCTGCCGGCGCTGCTGATCCACTGCGCCATGCACTGCTATCGTACAGGAGATGATCAGTGGTTCGAATTCGTCGGCGTGCAGTCGCCCGGGCACGGGCCGCATTATTCCTTCACGGTGGATAACATGAAGCCCGCCCACCCCATCATGAAGGGCTTCGGCCCGAAGTTTGTCGCGCCCAAGGGGGAGCTCTACCATTCGATCAAGGTCTTTGACAGCGCCACGGTGCTCGGGCAGGCCAATCGCAGGGGCGACAACAAGCCCCAGGTCTGCGTCTGGACCAACAGCTACGGAGATGGCAAGGTCTTCGCCACCACCATCGGCCACTACAACGAGACCATGGCCGAGCCGAAGTACCTCGACATGATCACCAAGGGGTTGCTCTGGGCCTGCGAAAGGGACACCGAGGCGGGCTTTACGCCGAGCACGAAGGAGACCGATGAGGCGATCCGCGCTCTCATCGCTGTCAACCTCGCCCCGGCACCGAAGGCGGCCGGGGGAGGGGCGAAGCCCCGGGTCACCGGCAAGTTGCGCAAGAAGGGCAACCTGTCGATGGCGGGTAAGGCATCCGCCAGCAGCGAGGAGAAGAATAAGAACAACCTCACGAAGTACGGCAACGATGGCAACCTCGGCACCCGCTGGTGCGCCAACGGCGGCAACCCCGGCGAGACCTGGCAGGTCGACCTCGGCGCGGCGAAGCATATTCGCTCTCTCCGAATCCACTGGGAGAAGGGCGGCGCGGCCTATCGCTACCAGGTCGAGGCCTCCGCCGACGGCAAGGAGTGGAAGACCATCGTCGACAAGTCGAAGAACAGGAAGAAGGCCCAGGTTACCCCGCACAAGGTTGATTCTCCCGCGACCCGCCACCTGCGAGTGAAGTTTCTCGGTTCGAGCGGTTCCTATTGGGGGAGCTTCTGGGAGTTCGAGGCCTATGCCAGCGCACAGCTTCCGCCCCTCAAGAAGACGATCAAAAAGGCGGCCCTCGCAGCAGCTTTGGGGCCATCGAGCATCGCCGATGTCAAGGCTCCCGAAGGATTCAACGCGACGCTCTTCGGCACTCCACCGGAGGTTAACTATCCTGTCTGTCTCGCGGCTGCGGCCACCGGCGAGGTCTTTGTCGGGGTCGATGAGCAGGGTTCGCTTGGTAAGCAGCCCGGCCGGGGCAAGGTCATACGCTGCATCGACACCGATGGAGATGGCGAGGCGGACAAGGTCAACATCTTCGCGAAGATGAACCATCCGCGCGGGCTCTTCTACGACAACGGCTCCCTCTGGGTTCTGCATCCGCCCTTCTTTACTGTCTATCACGACGATGATCTTGATGGTGTCGCTGACCGTCACGAGACGCTCATCACCGGCATCAGCTCCGATGAGACCAAGCGCCGCGGTGCCGACCACACGACCAACGGGATCCGCATGGGTATCGATGGCTGGCTCTACATCGCCGTTGGCGATTTCGGGTTCACGGAGGCCAAAGGCAAAGATGGAACCATGCTTGCCCGCCGCGGCGGCGGGGTCGTTCGGGTCCGGCTTGACGGCACCGGCATGGAGATCTTCAGTTGGGGACAGCGGAACATCGTCGATATCTGTGTCGATCCCTACCTGAACCTCTATACCCGGGACAACACCAATGATGGAGGCGGCTGGGATATTCGCCTCAGTCACGTCATGCAGTCGGGTCTGTATGGCTACCCCTCGCTCTACCTGAACTTCACCGAGGAGACCTTCCCGCCACTAAAGGATTACGGAGGCGGCTCCGGTTGCGGCGCGATGTATTTCCAGGATCTGCGCTGGCCGCAGCCCTATGCCGACGCGCTCTATACCTGTGACTGGGGCACCAGCACGGTCTACCGCCACAACCTGCCGGCCAACGGCGCGACCTTCAACGCCCACCAGGAGGTTTTTCTCAAGCTTCCCCGGCCGACCGACATGGATGTCGATGGCAGCGGCCGGCTCTACGTTTCGAGCTGGAAGAACGGCAAGTTCAACTTCAGCGGTCCCAATGTCGGTTTCGTGACCCAGATTACCCCGGTGGGCTTTACACCGAAGCCTTTTCCCGAGTTGAACGAGTCCGGGGATGCGGATCTGCTCAGCTACCTCTCTTCTCCCTCGGCGGTTTACCGTCTCCATGCACAGCTTGAACTGCTCCGCCGCGGAAAAGACAAGGCCCGGATCACCGCGCTTGGAGCTCTCGCCGCCGATGGCAAGGCTCCGCTCTATGGCCGGATTGCGGCAATCTATACGGTCAGTCAGCTTCTGGGGCCGGAGGCGCAGGCTCACCTGCTGAAGCTGCTCGATGATGCCTCCATCCGGGAGGCCGCCCTTCGTGCTCTGACCGATGACAAGGCCGGGCTCGACAAGCTGCCCCTGGAGCCCTTTCTTGCCGCGCTTAAGGATGAGAACCCCCGGGTGAGGGCGCAGGCCCTGATCAGCCTTGGGCGTCTCGGGCGGCGCGAGGCGGGCAAGGCCATTCTTCCTCTCACGATACGTCCTTCCGGCCAGCCAGGGCCGGAGGCCAGGCCGCTCTATAAGCAGGCGGATCCCGGCCGGGTCATTCCCCACCTGGCGGTGCGCGCGCTGGAGAGTTGCAACTCGGTACAGGTCTGCCTGGAGGCCATAGAAGGATCCCATTCGGCCGGGGCTTTCTGGGCTCTGAAATACATGCACAACGAAGAGGCCGTTTCGGGACTGGCGGCGGGTCTTAGCCGCACCCAGAGCGCCGCCACCCGCCGTGAAATCCTCACGACCCTGGTCCGCCTCTACCACCGTGAGGGAGACTACAAGAGCGGCTGGTGGGGTACGCGCCCGGATCGCAGCGGACCCTATTACGACAGGAAACCCTGGGCCCAGAGCGAAAAGATAGCCGCCATCCTGAAGACCTTTCTCGCCGGCGCCGATGCGAACACTCTCGAGGGCACAGCCTCAGAGTTGGCGCGCCATAAGGTCAAGATCGCCGGTTTGCCAACCGCGGCAACCGTCGCCGCGCGGGCGAAGGAGACCCAGGCGCCAATCGTGGTCCCCCAGGCCGACCCGAACAATCCAAACCTGGTGGCGAACCTCAAGGCCGAGCTGGCCGCCAGCCGCGCGTTGAAGGCGAAGGGATCGGCAAAGCGGGGCGAGGCGCTCTTCAAGCTCCAGACCTGCGATACCTGCCACACCACGGCTAACGGGCAGCTTCCCAAGGGGCCGCACCTGGTCGACATCGGCAAGCGTTATAAGAAGGCAGAGCTGATCGAGTCCATCCTCAAGCCGAGCGCCAAGATCGCCCAGGGCTTCGATACCTATGTCTTCGTCATGAAGAACGGCAAGGCGATGACGGGCTTCGTAACGAGCGAGAGCGCTGAAGAGGTCGAGCTCAGGCAAACCAACGGGATCTCCTCGACGATCACAAAGAGCGAGGTTGGTGTGCGGCGGAAATCACCCGGCTCGGTCATGCCGATCGGGCTCGTCAACAGCCTCACTCCCGAACAGCTCGCCGACCTCATCGCCTACCTGCAATCGCTGAAGTAAGAGGTTCTCAGGTCTTCGTACGGAAGTGGATGCTCTTTCGCCGTGTGAGGTGAAGGTAGCCGTAGGAGGAGAGGGTCGAGCCCTTCCCGCTGTCGCCGTAGCCCGTCCAGGGAAGCGCGGGGTCGAGAAAGTCGCTGCGGTTCTGGAAGATGGTTCCGGCATCGAGTGAGCGTGCGAAGCGCTCGGCCCTGTCCTGGTCGCTGGTCCAGATGGACGCGGTCAGGCCGAAGCGGGTGTCTCGCATGTGGGCGAGCGCCTCCTCGTCGCCGGAGACCGCGAGCACGGGCAGGATCGGGCCGAAGCTCTCCTCCTGCATGACGGCGGCCTCGTTCGGCGCTCCGGCCAGGAGGGTCGGCTGGAAGAAATTCCCGGCGCAATCCGGAGTCCGGGCGCCGCCGGCCAGGAGGCTCGCCCCGCGGGAGACCGCGTCCTGGACCTGCTCTTCGAGGAAGTCGAGAGCGCTGCGGCTCGCCAGCGGGCCGATGGTGGTTTCTTCCTCGAGCGGGTCGCCAGGGCGATAGGCCTCGAGGGCCTCCCGGGCTCCGGCGAGGTAGTCGTCGAGGAGGGACTGATGTACGTAGACCCGCTCTACGGCGCAGCAGGACTGCCCCGCGTTGTAGCAGGCTCCGTCGACGGTATTGGCGATGGCGAAGTCGAGGTCGGCATCCCGGGCGATGTAGGCCGGGTCTTTGCCGCCGAGCTCGAGGCCGACATCGATGAAACGCTCGGCGGCCTGGCGGTAGACCGCGCGTCCCCCCTCCACCGAGCCGGTGAAGGAGAGGTGGTTGACTCTCGAGTCGGCGATCACGCCGGCGGTCGCCTCGTGGGTGAGGACGAGGTTTGTTACCAGCCCGGGAACCTCGAGCTCGCCGAAGGCCTCCTCGAAGGCCTGCCCGCAAAGCGGTGTCTTCGCGCTGTGTTTCAGCAGCACCGCATTGCCGGCCGCGAGCGCCGGGACAATCACGTTGACCGGGATGATCAGCGGATAGTTCCAGGCCGCGAGATTGAAGACGACGCCGAGCGGGGCGTGTTCGATGCGTCGATGGAGATCATCTACAGGAGGGAGGCTCTCGGGAGAGAGAGTCTGCGGTGCGATCTCCAGCATGTGGTCGGCGCGCGCGAAGACGGTGTTGACCTCGCCGTGAGCCTGTGCGATAGGCTTGCCCATCTGGCGCGAGACGTCCGTCGCGATCCGTTCGGAATGGGCCCGGAAGCGTTCCAGTCCCTGGCGAACCTGTTCGATACGCTCGCCGAGAGAAACCTGCCGCCAGCGTTCAGCGGCGCTGTGCGCCGCGGCGATCTTCGCCTCGAGCGCGGCCCCTTCATCGTAGTCGAGACTGCAGACAACGCTCTGGTCAAAGGGATTCAGGACATCGAGAGGCATCCGCTCACTCCGGCGTTACGTAGGCGCTGGTGATGCCGCCGTCGACCATGAAGGTCGTGCCGGTGACGTAGGAGGAATCTTCGGAGGCGAGATAGAGAGCGGCCTGGGCCATCTCCGTCGCCTCGCCGAATCGTCCCATGGGGACGTGTACCAGGCGGCGTTGCTTCTTTTCCTCTGTGTCGAGGAAGTCCATCAGCATCTTGGTCTTCAGCGGGCCGGGGCAGAGAGCGTTGACCCTTACTCCCTCGCGGGCGTGGATGACGGCCAGCTCCCGGGTCATCGCCAGCACGCCGCCCTTGCTGGCGGTGTAGGCGAGCTGCGGCGTCGCTGCTCCGAGGACCGCGACGAAGGAGGCGGTGTTGATCACCGAGCCGCCGCCGGCACGCAGGATGGCGGGGATCCCGTACTTGCAGCCGAAGAAGACCCCCTTGAGGTTGATGTTCATGGTGAGATCCCAGATCTCCTCCTCGGTGGCCACGGCATCGCCGTCTTCGGGGTGCATGATCCCGGCATTGTTGAAGAGAATATCGAGCCGTCCGAACTTGTCCTCGGCAGCCTGGACCATCGCTTCGCAGTCGGCCGCCTTCGAGACATCGGCGTCCCGGTAGATCGCCTCCCCTCCGGCCTCTTCGACGAGTGAAATGGTCTCTGCGCCGGCCTCGGAGTTGACGTCGGTGGCCACGACCCGGGCTCCCTCCGCTGCAAAGGCCAGGGCGGTCTGCCGGCCGATGCCGCCACCTCCGCCGGTGATGAGGGCAACCTTACCTTCGAGTCTCATTCTGATTCTCCTTCCTTGCCGGTTGCTGCCTGGCGGGTCGCGAGGGCGGCCTCCGCCAGCGCGTTGAAGAGCCGCTGCTGGATGGGATCTTCCGCCGCGGTCAGCTCCGGGTGCCACTGTACAGCGTAGAGCCAGGGATGGTCGGGTTTTTCTAATGCCTCGATGGTGCCGTCAGGCGCCCGGGCCACCACGGTGAGGCCCGGGGCGACATCGCGGATGGCCTGGTGATGCCAGGATTCCGCGGTGAACCCGGTCTCGCCGAGAATTCCGGCCAGGCCGGAGCCGTCCTCGACCACTACCGGGTGGGGGGTCGGCTCACGGGGCGGCAGGCGGTGGGCGACCTCTTCTCCCACGTGGTCGGGGAGATGGTCAAAGAGTGTTCCACCCAGTGCCACATTCAGGAGCTGGGTGCCGCGGCAGATCCCGAGGGTGGGGAGGCCCGAGTCGAGTGCCCGCTCGAGCAGGGCGAGCTCCGTCGTGTCGCGCTCCGGATCGACCATGTAGATCATCTCGTGTTCGCTGCCGCCGTAGCGGGCGGGCTCGATGTCGCCGCCTCCGGGAAAGAGGAAGCCATCGACCAGCTCGAACCAGCGGTCAATGTGTTCTTCCCCCGGTGGCAGGAGGATGGGGGAGGCGCCGCTTCTTCGGACCGACTCGACGTACTCAGCCGGCAGGAAGAAGTGCCCCTCATCGTTGCGTCCGTAGGTGGGGATTCCAATGAGTGCGGGCTTCATGTCTCGGGCAGGTCCTCAGATGCGCTCGAAGTAGCGCTTGCGATCCCAAAGGTTGTCGGTAGTGTCACGTGCGGTCTCCTCGGTACGGAAGAAGCGCGTGTAGTGGTCGACCACCGAGTCCCCGAAGGCCTCCCTGGCGAAGGAGCTCTTCTCGAAGAGCTCGGTCGCCTCAGCGAGGTTCGCGGGAACGGCGGGAAGGTCTTTTGCCTGGTAGACATCGCCCTCGAAATGGGGCGGCGGCTCGATCTGCCTGGAGATGCCATCAAGCCCGGAGGCCAGCGCCGCCGCGTAGACCAGGTAGGGGTTGCAGTCGGCACCCGGCAGGCGGCACTCGATGCGAAGGCTGCTGCCGCTGCCGACGACCCGGAACCCGGCGGTGCGGTTGTCATGACTCCAGGCCAGCTGCGTCGGAGCCCAGGAGCCCGACTGGTAGCGCCTGTAGGAATTCGGGGTAGGAGCGTAGAAGACCATCACATCGGGCACGTGTGCGATCCAGCCGCCGAGAAACCAGCGGAAGATCTCCGAGCAGCGCACCGGGCCGAGCTCGTCCTCGCCATCGAAGGCGTTGTGGCCGTTTTCCCAGAGGCTGAGGTGCACATGGCAGCTCGATCCGGCCTGGTTGTCGTCGTACTTGGCCATGAAGGTGACGCTCATCTCGAGCTCGTCGGCGATCTCCTTGAAGCACTGCTTGTAGATCGAGTGGCGGTCGGCCATGTCGAGCGCCTCGGCGTAGCGAATGTTGAGCTCGTGCTGGCCGAGTCCCCATTCACCTTTGGAGTTTTCGACCGGGACCCCGGAGCGTTTCAGGTTTCTGCGGACGGCCTGGTTGAGCTTTTCGACCCGGGTGCCCTGGAGCATATGGTAGTCCTCGAGGTACCAGCCGGTCGGACGCAGGCCCGAGTAGCCTTTCTCATGCGCCTCCCGGTAGGTGTCTTCGAACATATAGTATTCGAGCTCCGAGGCGGCGAAGACATCATGGCCCGCGGCGGAGGCGGCCTCGAGCTGCCTGCGCAGCAGAGAGCGTGGCGCCTCGGCCACCGGGGCGTGCCCTTTGTCATCTTCCAGGTCGCAGATGACCATCGCGGTTTTTTCAAGCCAGGTTACCTGCCTGAGGGTCGAGAGGTCGGGAACCATGTGGAAGTCGCCGTAGCCGGATTCCCAATTGGCGAGGTCGTAGCCGGGCACCGGCTCCATCTCCATGTCGACGGTGAGCAGGTAGTTGCAGCAGTGGGTGCCGTCCTTCGCGGCGCTCTCGAGGAAGAAGTCGGCATCGAAGCGCTTGCCCATGAAGCGGCCGTAGAGGTCGCTGAAGACTACCAGCACGGTGTCGATCTCGTCTTCCCTGGCGAGTCGCTTCAGCTGGTCAAGATTGAGAAGCCCCTGGTTTTCGCTCATTCATTCGACTCCATTCTTACCGTCGAGCTCGCCGAGGTGTTTAGCGAGGAGGGCGACCTCCTCTTCGGGCGCCTGGGCCACGAGCTTGTGACGGCTGTAAAGAAGATAGTAAACCATACCGAGCACAAGAAATGCCCCGACCCCGTAAATACCGGGACGGAAATCTTCCCGGTAGATCGTGGCTCCCAGCGCGGCGATGGAGAGCAGGGCGCCGAGCGCGGCTCCCGGAATTCCCAATGGACTCCGATAGGGGCGCTCGAGATCCGGGCGGGTGATCCGCAGCTTGATATAGCTGAACATGACCAGCGCGTAGGAGATCACCGCTCCGAAGACCGCCATGTTGAGCAGGGCGCCACCAACAGCTGTAGGGACCACCTCGCCGCTTTCACTTTCTTTTTCGCCAAGGAAATGGAGCACGAGCGCGCAGGCGAGGCCGATCACGGCTCCGAGGATGAGGGCGCGATGAGGCGTTTTCTGTCCGGAGGTTCTTGATATCCAGCGTGGAAAATAGCCCGCTCGCGAGAGAGCGAAGAGCACTCGTCCGTAGGCGTAGATGATCGTATGGAAGCTGGCGATCAGCCCGGTCAACGCGATGAGAGTCAGGAAGAGGGTCGTTCCACCCGATCCGAAGATCGCCTTGAAGCCCTCTCCCAGCGGCGCGTCGGACTCCTGGATGGCCAGGGCGCCGCCGCCGATACCGGTGTTCAGAACAAGGGTGAAAACGGAGAGCGCCAGCAAGGTGATGATGCCGAGGATGAGCGCCCTGGGCATGTCTCTGACTACATCGTGGGTCTCTTCCGCCGCCAGCGGCAGCTGCTCAATCGCCAGGTAGAACCAGATCGCGAAGGGCAGGGCGAGGAAGACGCCGCTCCAGCCCTTCGGCAGCCATCTCGGATCCTGCCCTTCTTCCGCCGGTATGTTGAAGAGGAGCTCCGGATCGAAGCTCCCGGAGACCAGCGCGCTTACATAGAAAACAATGAGCACCGCCAGCGCGGCGAGGGTAATCACCAGGCCGACCTTCAGGGTCAGCTCGACGCCTCGAATGTTGATGGTGACAAAGCAGAGGTAGGCCAGCACCCACCAGAGCGGGTCGTAGCCGCTGAATTCTTCACCGGTCAATCCTCCAACGAGGTTATTCATGTAGCCGCCGATCCCGACAACGATGACCGCCGGGGTGATGACGTATTCGATCGCGTCGGTGAGCCCGCAGATGAAGCCGCCGGTGGGGCCGAAGGCGTTTCTCACGAAAGAATAAAACCCCCCGGCATGGGGGAGGGCGGCAGAGAGCTCCGCGATGCTGAAAACCATGCAGACATACATCACGGCCATTACAAGCGTGGCGATGGCGAGCCCCCAGAAACCTCCCGCCTCCAACCCGAAGTTCCAGCCGAAATAATCCCCTGAGATGACCGCCCCTACTCCGAGCGCCCACAGCAGCACCCAGCCCGCGCTCTTTTTAAGCGAGCGTTTCTCTAGATAGTCGCTGTCGACGTTTTCGTAACTTGCCAGGCCGGATTTCTTGTCTGACATTCGTTTTCCCGGGGTGTTCCAGTAGAGTCGCGCGACCCAGGCGCGGTAAACGATCATACGGAACTGTCCGAGTATCGCAAGAGCCCCCCTGCTGAGGGGCTTACAGGCCGCGTGATTTTTTCCATCCGGGCTCTAAGACTGGTAAGATACTGGCTGCAATTCGACTGGCTTTGAGTCCAGATAAAGAAACGGCTTTTTTGAAAGGAGCCACCCATGAAGTTCAGTGCGCTGTTCCTGGCAGCTCTCCTGGCGACGCCCGCGTTCGCGGACGAGTCCGGGAAGGTCGAGTCAGGCTGTAAGGCGGGAGAGGGGACTGCGAAGTTCAGCGTTCTTCCCGTCACCGGGAAGTTCGTCAAACGGAAAAACGGTCTCTGCTATATATGAGTGGGCGGCAGAAAAGCCTCCGTCGCGATTTTCTCTCGCGAGGTAGGTAAAGACCTGGCCGGTCTGGTCAGGGGAATCGATAAGGTTGCCGCTAATTCCAAGGGTTCGATCGCTTATCTCATCTCTCTGGATGATGACAAGTCGGGCGCTCGCAAAAAGCTCGCGGCTTTCGCTGCCGCCAATAAGATCAAGGCTGTTGATATGACCATCAACCGTGGAGGCAAGAACGCTCCCAAGGGTTGGAAGATCAACGACAAGGCCAAGCACACCGTCGTCATCTACAAGAACAAGACGGTGGTCAAGACCTTTGGTCTGAACAAGATCGACAAGAAGACTGTCGCGGAAGTTGCCGCGGCCGCGGCCAAGGTACTCGGTAGCTGAGACCTTTCGGCCTGTTTACGGGAGACCGTTTTCTCTGAATGAACGGTCTCCCGTGATTTTTTTACGCCGCCCGGCCACCGGGTTCCGGGCGAGTTTCCGATACGCGACCGCCAACGTCACCATGAAAACAGCTGCTCCTCTCTTCCTGTTGTTTTTCTGCGTCAGCGCCGTGAAGGCTCAACAGCAGCCGCCCGGCCCTCCCGGCGTAGCGACCAATGTCGAGCTCACCTTTCGCGTCAACATGAATACGCAGATCGGGCTCGGCCGTTTCAATCCCGACGTTGACTTTCCCGTCGTTCGCGGAACGATCAACGGCTGGGGTTGCAGCGATGCCATGCTCGAGTCTGAAGACGAGGAGGGCGTCTACGAACTGCGGGTGCAGGTTTTCAATCACGTGATCGGAGCCGGCGAGTACAAGTTCAACATCAACTGCGGAGAGGGCGGTCTCGGCCGCTGGGAGGACGCGATCTCCAACAGGCGCTATACCGTCACCGGGACAGAGCCTGACGAGAACGGCGATGGCTTTGGTGAGCTGGTCCTCGACACCGTTTTTTTTGATGATGCGGTGGGTGGAGCCGATGCCGAGCTGTTCTTCCAGGTCAACATGAATGTGCAGATGGACTCGGGACGTTTCAATCCGGTCAGTGACCAGGTCTTCGTCCGCGGATCGTTGAACGGCTGGGGGTGCAGCGAGGCGCTCAGGGATGATGATGAAGATGGAGTCTACGAGCTCTATGTGCAGGTGCCCGGCCACCAGGCGGGTACCGGGCAATTCAAGTTCAACATCAACTGCGAAGATGGCGGCTGGGAAGACAGCATCTCCAATCGCCGCTACAACTTTACGGGTAACGAGCCGGATACCAATGGCGATGGTTTCCTGGAGGTCGAGGTTCCGGTTGTCTTCTTTGACAATGTTCGTTCAGGGCCCGATGTTGAATTCCATTTCCGGGTCGATATGACAGCCGCTATCGAACAGAACGTTTTCATCCCCGAGAAGATGACAGTTCATGTCGGGGGGGTGTTTAACAGGTGGAGCTGCAGCGTGGAGTTCGAGGAGTTCGATGAGAACGTTTTCGAATTGGAGATGAGGGTGCCTTCCCACCCGGTGGGCGTGGGTGAATACAAGTTCAATATTTCCTGTGACGAGTTGAGCTGGGAGCCTGAGATCGTCAACCGGGCCTACGTCGTTTCAAGCGATCTTCCAGATGAGGATGGCGATGGCTTCCTGGAGCTGGCGCCGCCCCTGGTGTTCTACAACGCGTTGGAGAACCCCTTTCTTGACGCCGAGCTGGTGTTCCAGGTGGACATGAGCGTCATGGAGCGAGAGGGGCTCTTCGATCCGGCCACCGATAACGTGGTTGTGCGGGGAGAGTTCAATGGCTGGGGATGCACCGAGGCGATGTCGGCGATCGGGGCCGGGCTCTACGAGGCCAGTGTAGAGGCGCTCGGGCTGAGCATGGGCCGGGGTCAGTACAAGTTCAACATAGGCTGCCAGGACGTCGGGTGGGAGGACTCCATCTCGAACCGTCAGTTCTTTGTTCTCGGTGATGAGGTCGATTCCGATGGTGATGGTCTCGTCGAGGTTCGCGTTGGCCCGGTCTACTTCGACAACAGGGAGCCGCCGCCGGGGCTTGGTCCCTTTGTACGCGGCGACTGCGGCCAGGCCGGCAATATGGACATCTCCAGCGGGATCTTCCTGCTTGGCTTTCTCTTTAGCGGGGGGAGCGATCCAGGTTGCATGGCGGCCTGCGATGCGGATGGCGACGGTCGTCTCGATATCACGACAGCGGTTTTCATTTTCAACTTTCTTTTCCTCGGCGGCGTTCCGCCTTCGGCTCCCTTTCCCGGCTGCGGCCTGTCGGAATCAGCGGGCGATCTCGAGCTTGGCTGCGCCGAGAGCACGGGCTGCGGTTAAAAGGGCCGCTGGTCGGAGAGCCGGGGTTTCGGCCGGTTTTCGTCTTCCCGGGCCGGAAAAACAGCCATTATCAGAAGTCGGGCCTGCTCCCGGCCGCGCGGAACTGCAGAAGAAGCGCCAGGTGGTCGATTTAAAGAGAGTCAGGCGCCTTCATTTCTTTGGCGTCGATTTCAACCTTCGGATCTAATCATCGCGCCATGTCGAAGCTGCTGGATGGAAAAACCGCGATCGTTACAGGCGCAAGCCAGGGGCTTGGCCTCGCCATCTCTACCGCTCTGTGTACTGATGGCGCCAGTGTCCTCATGGTTGCCCGGGACGAGCAGAAGCTGGCGGAGGCCGCGGCCGGCCTCCAGGATTCAGGCCTGCAGGCGACCGCCATGGTCGCCGATGTGACCGTCGAGGGAGCGGCCGATGATATTGTCAACGGAGCCCTCGGTGAGTTTGGCCGCCTCGACATCCTGGTGAACAATGCCGGGGTCTTTGTCTGGAAGGGTCTCTTCGACCTTGACTATGAGGACTGGGATCGAACCATCAGCACCAACCTCAGTGCGCCTTTCCATCTGACGAGAATTGCAGGGAAGACGATGGCGGGCCAGGGGTCCGGCGGCTCGATCGTCAACATCGCCTCGATCCACGCGCAGGTCGGCGATCCGAACGTGATTCCCCATTGCGCCTCCAAATTCGGGCTCGTCGGGCTCACGAAGGCCACGGCGGATGCCCTGCGGGAGCACGAGATTCGAGTCAACGCCATCGCCCCGGGAGCCATCGATTCAAATTCACTCGATCGCCGGGGGGCCGGACCCAGCCAGAAGGTGACACAGGCGGATATCGCTTCGCTCGCAGTCTACCTGGTCTCCGACCTGGCCAGGGCGGTCACGGGATCGGTCATCGAGATGTACGGCAGCACCCACAGCGTTATCAAGATCTGAAAGTGGACCGAAGCAGCCATGCCGATCACCATTGAAGACATTCTTGAAAAGCTGGAGAGAGGTGAGAGCCTTGTTGGCGAAGGTCTCAGGGGGCTCTGCTTTGAGAAGGCCCGGGCGGAGGGATCCGGTTTCTCAGCCTGTAATTTCTCGTCGAGCTATTTCATGAAGGCGGCGTTGAAAGCCTGTCGCTTCGAGCGCTGTGTTTTTGATGGCTGTGACCTGGGCTACGCCGAGTTGGACGAGAGCGTCTTTATTTCTTCTCGTTTTCACGGCGCCCGGCTGTCGCACACCTCCCTGGCTGGAGCGGTGTTTGAAAACGCCGATCTCGCGGAGGCAAAGCTCGAGAGCGCAGACCTTGCCGGGGCGAGCCTCCGGGCGACCTGTATTCGGGACTCGGTCCTGCGCGACCTGGATTTCAGCGCCACGGAGCTTCTCGACAGTGTGGATTTTTCCGAGGGTGATCTCGACGCGGTTCTTTTTACCGACGTCAGTTCTGCCGGCCTGAGCTTTCGCGATGGCTCCCTTCGGCTGGTTTCCTTTCTCGGTGCGCGTCTTGCGGAATGTGATTTCCAGGGATGTCATCTGGCGCGAGTTAACTTCGATGGAGCGAAGGGTTCCGGGCTGGTTTTCACGGCGGCCCGCATCGATGAATCGACCTTCAGGTTCAGCGAGTTTACAGATTCCGATTTCAGCGGAGCCCGGTTCTCGGACGCTTATCTGCGTGATGCCAGCATAGCCTCAACGAATATGAGCTCCTGTCGTTTTGGGCCTGGTTGTCGTTTCGCCGGCGCCCGTCTCGAGAGCTGTGACCTCTCCGGAGCGGTGTTCGATGGAGTCGATCTTCGGGGAGCTTCTCTGCGCGGGAGCAATCTTCGCGCGGCCAGCCTCCGAGGTGCTCTGATCGAGGGCTGCGAGCTTACCGGGGCCGATCTCGAGGGCGCCTGCCTGGGAGACTGAGACAGCCGCGTTCGCTTTTTTAAGGAGCTGCGGCGACAGGCGCCTCGATGAGGCTCACCTTCTTCGCGGTGGCGTCGAGTTTCACGCGCGCGCCGATCGGGAGGGTCGCCTGGTCAGGCTGATGTCCTGCCGCGTAGCCCGAGAGAACCGGCACTCCCAGCTTTTCGAAGTAGTGGTCGAAGACATCGAGGAGGCCGATCCCGCTTCCCCGGAGTGGGAGGCAGCCTGTAAAGCTGCCGAGGATGACACCTTTGTATCTTCCGAGCATGCCGCTGAGCCGAAGCTGGTTCAGCATGCGGTCGATACGAAAGGGTGTTTCACTGACATCTTCGAGAAAGAGAATGCAGTCTCTGGAGCGGGCCTCGTAGGGTGTTCCGATGGTGCAGGTCAGGACGCTGAGGTTGCCGCCTACAAGAACGCCCTCCGCTTTTCCACCCGCAAGGGTCTTCAGGTGCGATCTTCCTTTTGGTCCGGCGCCTCCCCAGTCCGTGAAGAGCTTGCTCTGCGGAGTGAAGGCCGGCCAGAAATACTTCTCGGTATAGGGAGTGAGTCCTTTTCCGATGGAGAACTCCCTGGCCATCGGGCCATGGAATGAGACCAGGCCGGTCTTCGTATGGATGCCATTGAGCAGCGCGGTGATGTCACTGTAGCCGATGAAGATCTTGGGGTTCTGGCGGATCGCATCATAATCAAGGCGATCGAGAATCCGTGGACTTCCGTAGCCTCCGCGCAGACAGAGGATTGCCTTGACCGATTTGTCCAGGAAGAACGCGTTGAGCTCGGCGGCGCGGGTCTTGTCATCGGCGGCGAGATATCCTCGCCGCTGCAGGTAGCCGTTAGAGAGTTTGACCTCGTAGCCGCGGCGGCTGATGTTCTTTACAGCCCGGCGTACGAGCGAGTCGTCCATCGAGCTGGCGGGAGCGACAATGCCGATCGTGTCTCCCTTGCGCAGCGGCCGCGGCTTGATCGCCACGGGCGGCTTGTCGTTAGCGGCCTTCTCGGCATCGGTCTCTTCCGCGGACTGTCCAGCCGGCTTTAGAGGCCCAGGCTCCGCTGCCGGCGGTTCGGGAGTGGGTATGGGGCGGGGGTTGGCCGAGGTCTGGCGCACGGCCGTCGCCGGATCTCCACGGAAGGCCAGCGCCAGGAGCAGGGCCAATACAGCGCCTCCCGCATAAATCACCCTCCTGGAAATGGGCTTTATTCTCTTCACGTTCCCCTCGATGTACGATGGCTTCTCTTCTTCCCGGACAGGATACGCTATCGAGTGTTGCCGGGCAACTCTACGCCCCGGATCGCGGGGAGGGGCCGTCGGTTATTCCAATTCGAGCTGCTTTTTAAGCAGCTTCCTGTCTCCGGGAAATTTCTGCAGGGCGTGAATCAGGAGCTCCCTTGCCTGGGGGGCGCGCGGGTTGGATTCCAGGAAGTGGGAAACGGCCGTGAGGCAGCGCGTCGGCGAGGGCTGCTTGAAATACGCGTCCCGGTAGTGGACCGCGGCCTTGATCGGCTCGCCCAGGTGGTGGTAGGTCTCGCCGAGGTGCTCAAAGAGCCTTGCCGAGTCCATCCCGGCCTTCCGGGCATCCATGAACCGGTTGGCCGCCTTGCGCAGGTCCCCATCGTCGCTGGTCAGGACTCCCATCCTGAGATAGCAGGATCCCAGCTTGTAATAGGCGCTGGCCTTCTTCGCGTCCGACAGCCCCGAGATCTTCAGCAGGTTGAGGAGTCTTCCCCTGGCGAGGTCGTAGGCCTTTTTCTTGTTGTCGGTTTCCTTCAGGTAGTGCGCTGCCGCTGCAAGGTAGGTGCTGGCATGCAGATCCATCAGTCCGGAGTTCTTGGAATCCATGGCCTGCTGGAACTGGGTGACGACTCCATCGAACTGGCCGCGCGATGCGAATACCAGCCCTCTCCAGGTGTGGACCTCGTAAGACAGTTCGGTCGGCTTCTTGCTGTCAAGCTGGTTGAGTACGCTGGCCAGCTTGAGCTCGGCTGCTTCGAGGTCATGTTTCTTGACGTCGTTTCTCGTCTCGAGATAGGTAATCTTTGCATCGTAGAACATGAGCTTCTTTCGCATCTCTGGCGTCATCGCATCCGGGGTTTCCTTGACGAATTTATAGAGCCGGCTCAAGGATTTCCTGGCTTCTCCGGGCAGCCTCCTGGGGGTGCTGACTCGTGGAGAATGCGGGAAGTCGGCCGTGCGCTTGACAAGGGAATCGACCGCGATCTCGGCCAGCTCGATCCTCGTTTTTCCAGCGGCTCCATAGGTGAAGGCTTTGTTGGCAGCCGCCGAGGCAGCGTAATAATCTTCCTCGGCGTATTTCCTGAAAGCGAGCGCCGTATTCTCTTCGAGGGATTTCTGACGCTGCCTTGGCCCGTCGATCCAGATCTGCTGATAGAGCTCGCCAATCCCGCGGTCCTTGTTGCCGGCATCGTAGGCTCTCTTTACGAAGTCCGAGACCTTCCGTTCCTGCTTTAATTCCTGGTAGGCGACGACCAGCAGATTGGCTGCCGGTTCGTTCGTGAGGTCAAGGGCGACGGCCTCCTCCAGCTTGGTCGTCGCGAGGTTCCAGTCCGGTGTCTGCAGGCTGGTATGGCCGATGGCCAGGTTGCGAAGGATCTCGATTCGCACCTCCTTGTCTTTCACGGATTTGAGGGCTGTCTCGAGGGTGACGATGGCCTGGATGCTTCGATTGGTGTTGAGCATGACCCGCGCTTTCAGGAGCAGGGCGCCAGGGTGATCTGATTCGATGCCGAGTATGACGTCGGCCTCGCCCGAGGCCGTATCCCATTCCTTGCGCTTGACCGCGGCATCTCCTGCCTTGAGGTGGACCTGGATACGCTCAGCAAGCTGCTGCCGTATCTCTTCCATTCTCTCGGCGGTGCTGGGTTTCGCGGCCTCCGGCGCCGGCTGTTCCACCGCTGGAATCTTCTCGGGAGCGTTTTTCTCTGGTTCCGCGGGCGGGGAGATGGGGGGGGCTTGTTCTTCCGGTCCAACTTCAGGCGTTCTGACCGTTACCGGAGAAGCGGTTTTCGGATCTTCGGAGATCTTTTGAATCACCTCCAGGAGCTGATCTTTGAAGGCAAGCCCCAGCATCCCGAATGCCGCCAGGCCCAGCAGGATGAGGATCTTTCCTCCACGGTTTGATCTTCTTCGCGAGGAGAGGCGGCCATGTATGGTCGACACCGACATTGATTTTCGGCCTACAGGCGCCCGCCTGATGGGGGCGGCCGGGGTTCGTTTCTTTGAGAGCCGCTGGGGGGGAGGCATCCCGGCTTTCGGTTGCGCCGCCGCCTCCTCGTTCTTGCCCGACATCACATCCGTAAGTGTTTCGAAGAATTCCTTGGCGGACTGAAAGCGCCTCTCGGGATTGCGCTCGAGTGACTTGGTTATCATTTCCGTCAGGCCTGGAACCTTGCCTACGGCCGGTTGAAGTTCATCGATCGGCGTCGGCGGCCCGTGCTTGATCTTCTTGTAGACTTCCTTGGCTGTCCTGCCGGTATAGGGCTTCTGGCCAGTCAGGCATTCGTAGAGGATTACGCCGACGGAATAGAGGTCGGTATAAAACCCCATCTCCACACCCTGGAACTGTTCCGGCGGCATGTAATAGGGGCTGCCAACAAAACCCTTCTTGTCCTTCAGGCCGCCCTCGAGGCTGTTGTCCAGTTCGGTGTCGGCGATCACCGCGGTCGCGATGCCGAAGTCCAGTATCCGGGGAAGTTCTTTCTCACCAACGACCTCGATCATGATGTTGGCAGGCTTGAGATCGCGGTGGATGATCCCGGCGCTGTGGGCGACCTTGAGAGCGGGCAGGAGCCGGCGGGCGATCCGCAGAGCCCGCCAGATACTGAGCGTCCCTTCCTCCTTGATGAGCTCGCCCAGCGTCTTGCCGTCGACATAGTCCATCGTGTAGTAGAGCAGGCCGCCGCCTTTTTCAGGGTCGCCCTCGGTGACACCCACATCTCTTATCTGAACGATGTGGGCATCAACCATCTTCATCGCCACGCGAATCTCGTTCAGGAACTGCTCGCGAAGCATTGTGTTCTTGCTGAATTCCGCCGGCAGTATCTTCATCGCCAGCCGGTCACCTATGATGCCCGAGGTCATTTCGACGACGAAGACGCTGCCGAATCCTCCCTGTCCAAGGATCTTGAGAACCTTGTACTTGCCGGCCACAACGGTTCCGATGAGCTCGCGATCCCGGCTTTTATCCCGCTTCAGACTGGATTCGTTGGGGGTTTCAGATGCGGCCAAAGGCTTTCTCACGGTTTGCTTCGAAAGGGGAAATTGCCTGGAAGGATCTGTACCACCATGTTGGTCCTGCAGGATCCCAGACCCTGAAAATGATAAGCAACTTCAAACAGGAGGCAAGCAACGCGGTTCCGGACTCTGTCGCTGTCGGTTGCCCGGTGGAGCTTAACTTCGGTCCACTCCCTGCTATGGCGCATGCCAGAAATAGGTGCAGGCGGCGACCCGTCCAGAGCGCTGCAAGTCTTCTTGTCGTAGTGAATAAGGATCCTGCGGGCGATTGTATCGACTCGATTTCAGAGCCTCAAAGGAAAATCTATGACCCCTTCCCAAAGGCTCCTCCTGAGGGTAACTTGTAGGCCAACTCCAACAGGGTTTGATATCAGAGAAAGGGGATACCAAGGTGGAGAACATAGCTGTCAGGCGGGCTCTTCTGAGCGTCTGGGACAAGACTGGAATCATCGATTTCGCCAGGGGGCTGAAAGAGCTCGGCGTAGAGATCCTCTCGACTGGCGGTACGGCCCGCTCCCTGGCAGAGGCCGGCATCGAGATCGTTGAGGTCGACAATTTCACCGGTTTCCCCGAGATGCTCGATGGCCGCGTCAAGACTCTCCATCCGAAGGTTCACGCCGGGATCCTGCATCGCAGGGATGATCCATCTCACCTGGCCACTATGGAAGAGCACAGCCTCGAGCCGATTGACCTGGTCGTGGTCAATCTCTATCCCTTCGTTGAGACGGTGGCGAGGCCGGGTGTTACCCGGGAGGAGGCGATCGAACAGATTGATATCGGCGGGCCGACCATGCTCAGGAGCGCGGCCAAGAATCATTCGCATGTCACGGTGGTTTCCAGCCCCGACCGTTACGAAGACGTGTTGGCCGAGATGCGGAGCAACGAAGGAGCGACGACCCGCGAGTTGCGCGAGGCTCTCGCCCTGGAGGTTTTTCAGTGTACAGCCGCCTACGACACCGCGATCTCGGCCTACCTGGCCGGGGAGGGAGCCTCCGCTTCACAGGAAGCCGCGGCCGAAGAGCAGGACTGCGGCGATCTTCCCGGCGGCCTCTCCATCGACCTCGAGCGCGTGCGCGTGTTGCGCTACGGGGAAAATCCTCACCAGCATGCGGCGCTCTATGGCCGTGGCCCCACCTTCCTTGACTCCTTCGAACAGCTGAACGGGAAGGAGATCTCCTACAATAATATTCTCGATCTTGTGGGCGCCCTTGAGGTGATCTCCGCGATTGAAGACCGCGGCGCGGCAGTGGCGATCATCAAACACTCCAATCCCTGCGGGGCCGCGTACGCCGACAGTGTCGAGGAGGCCTGGCATAAGGCTCTGGCCTGTGATCCACAGTCGGCATCGGGCGGCATCATCTCCTGCGGCGCCGCTGTAGATGAGGCGGCGGCCAATGTCATGAAGGATCATTTTATCGAGGTTCTCGTGGCGCCGGATTTTTCCGAGGGAGCTCTCGAGATCCTGCAGGAGAAGAAGAATCGCATCCTGCTTCGTTGCAGAGATGACTCCTGGGGCTTGTCCCCGGGAGCGCCTGTGATTCGAGGAGTGCCGGCAGGTCTGCTGGCGCAGTCTCCTGACGATGAACCCGATGATGAGGGAAGCTTCAAGGTGGTCACCGAACGCTCTCCTTCGGAAGAAGAGATGCGAGCGATGCTCTTCGGCTGGAGCCTGGTGCGTTACGTCAAATCCAACGCGATCGTCTATAGTGGGCCTGACCGGCTGCTGGGAGTTGGCGCCGGCCAGATGTCTCGTGTTGACTCCGCCAGGATTGCCGCGAGCAAGGCTGAGCAGGCGGGCCTTGATCTCACAGGATCCGCGGTCGCTTCCGATGCGTTCTTTCCCTTCGCTGATGGATTGATTGCGACGGCCGAGGCGGGAGCTACGGCCGTGATCCAGCCGGGGGGGAGCGTTCGTGATGAAGAGGTCATTGCCGCGGCTAACGAGAAGGGGCTGGCCATGGTGTTTACCGGCCGGCGCCATTTCCGGCACTGATGACAGGGATCCGGAGCTAGATAAGAGGATGACCAACCCATCGACTGACCTTGAAGGCTATGAGCTTGCGGGCCGTAAGATCGTCATGTACCCGGACCTCAATTTCTCGGGGCGGCTGTTCGGCGGCCAGCTCATGAGCTGGATTGATGAGGCGTTGGCCATGATGGCGATGGCCCGGATGGGGACGAAGAACATTGTCACCAAGAAGTTCGGGGAGATTGTCTTCGATGCTCCGGTCCTGCTTGGCGATGTCGTAGAGATCTGGTGCCAGTCGCGCGAGGAGGGTACGACCTCGCTCTCCATGGATTGCCGTGTTGTTGTCAGCCGGGGAGAACCGGCGAGGCTTGAACAGATCAGCAGCTCGTCCGTAGTGTACGTGGCTCTCGATGACGAGGGGCGTCCATGCTCCTGGCGAAAGAGCGACTGAACTCCTGTCGCTCCTCCTGCCAGGGCTCTGCCCGGTCGCTATGAAAATAAAACTGGTGGAGAGTTCTGCGGGTCACGCTACAATGCCCGTTTAGCTGGTCTCCCCGATGAAAGGTAACCAAGGCGTGTTTAGTTTGTCTGATTCAAGGTCTCTCGAACACCCGGGCAGGACGGCGCGATCCGCGTTGTGGGCTTGCCTGGCGCTGTCCGCGGTTTTTTTCATGGCTGTTCCGGGCGAGCCCGTGTGGGCCGCGGAGGAAAAGCCGGCCGGGAAGAAGGAGGCCAAGCCGGGCAAAAAACCCGCCGCGGCCAAGCCGCTGAGCGTTACGCAGCTTGCCCAGCTCAACTCGGCAGCTCTTTTCGGGGTTCCTTTCAAGATCAACAAGGGCCGCTTCTCGGTGACTTATCCAGGGGCGGGCGAGTTTGATAAGGCCTTCACCACCCGCGGCCGCGGCCGCGGCGGGGTGATCGCGAACATCTCCGAGGTGAAGAATGCGAGCTATCGCAAGCTGTTGATCGATGGGCATTCCAAAGGGAAAGCCACCCTGGTTGGAATGCTGGGCGGCTCAGCGTTGTCAAATTTTGAGCTCGTGGATGATTACAAGATCAGTTTTCGATTGCGGATTCCCCGCGTCGATGGGCGCTCGCGCTTCTCCTTCCTGTTGAACCACCATGGAAGCGATTTTGTTCAGACGAATTTCTTTCAGGATATCGTTATCCCTGCCAAGAAGAGCAGGGTGCGGTCGAAGAACAAAAAGTTTCTCGTACCCGCCTCCCGCTGGTTTGACAAGGGACCGCAGGGTATGCCCGTATCGATTGTCTGCAAGGGCGGGAAGATCTCCATTAGCGTAGGTGTTCTGAACGGCAAAAAAGAGCCGATGGTCGAGGTTGTCTCGACAGAGGTCGCCGAACCCGGACCCGGCAAGATCGGCTTCACCTTCGAAGGAGTCTCCTTCATGATGTCGAGCCTTAGAATCGACGGCAAATTCCCAAGCGCCTGGGCCGAGAAGCGGATGGCGGTCTTGAAAAGAGCAGGGAAGCTGATTACCAAGCTGCCCGAAAAGAAGGCGCAGCCTGCTAAGAAAGGGCCTCCCAAGAAAGGACCGGACCTCTCCAGGCCGGATCCGGAAGCAGAAGAGGAGCTATGAGGTTCTCGCCCGGCATGTTCACGATCGTTAACAGCCGTACAGATCCGCGGCTATCTTCTCAACCAGGGTTTTCACGAGCAGCCGAGTTCTTTTCGAGCCAGCCCCTCTCCCTCTCATTCAAGGTGCGGCTTTGATGGCAGAGCAGGAAGCACAGCCAGGCGGAGAAGCGGCCGTGGATGAAGATTCGAAGACCGTAAAAGAAGCGCCATCCGGGAAAGAAAAGCCCAAGGGTAAGCGGTTCGACGGCTTTGATCTCCCCGACGATGTCGTTTCCAGTCTCAAGGAGATGGGCATCAGCCACTGTACCCCTATCCAGGAGAAGGTTATCGAGCCGATTCTCGCCGGGGGAGACATCATAGGAAAGGCCGAGACCGGTACCGGCAAGACGATTGGTTTCGGGGCTCCGCTGGTAGCGAAGATCGACACCCAACGGGTCGCTGTCCAGGGCATCGTGCTGACTCCGACTCGTGAACTGGCCCAGCAGGTGGCGGAGGTGGTAGAGGCTATCGGAAAAGGACGAGAGCTGAGGGTGGTTCTCCTGGTTGGCGGAGTTCATGCCAGCGGGCAGATAGCGAAATTGCGCAAGGGTTCACAGCTGGTGGTCGGGACTCCGGGCCGAGTGCTTGATCTCCTCAAGGAGCGGATCCTGTCGCTGGGCTGGTGTGAGAATGTCGTTCTCGATGAGGCCGACCGGATGCTGGACATGGGCTTCATTGACGAGGTGGGAGCTATCCTTGACAAGATTCCTCCCGAGCGCCAGACCCTGCTCTTTTCCGCCACGATACCGGACGGCATGAAGAAACTGCTTGGGCGCTACATGAAGGATCCCAAGACGTTCTCGACCTCGAGAGGCCTCGCGACCGTCCCCGATATCACGCAGGGCTATCGCTCCCTTTCGCCGCATCAGAAGCTCAACGCCCTTCGCAGAATACTCGACGGCCATCCGGACGATACAGCGATTATCTTCTGCAATACCAAGCGCCAGGTTATCGATCTCGATCGCATGCTCTGGGGCAACGGCTACAGCGCGGGTTGCCTGCATGGAGACCAGACCCAGGATCTGCGTTTCACGATCATGGATAAGTTTCGCTCGGGAGACATCAAGGTCCTTGTCGCCACGGATGTCGCCTCCAGGGGTCTTGATATCGAGTCGGTCTCGCGTGTTATCAATTACGATGTTCCGGAGGAGAGCGAGTCCTATGTCCATCGCATTGGCAGAACGGGCCGGGCGAATAAGACAGGGATCGCCATCACGTTCGTTACTCCCAAGGACCGACGGTATTGGGAGCAGGTTGTGAAAGATACCAGGTTTAAAATATCCAATCTCGCAAGAGAGAAAGGACGCCGCATGGGGAACACTCCAGAGCGTGGCGAAGGATCCAGCAATAAAAATGAACGTTCCGGGCCGAAACCTCGCAAGCGCCGCCGACGAAGAGGCCGCAAGAAGGGCGGCAGCGGGCAAGGTAGTGGCAAGGGCAGCACAGCGAAGTCAGGTGAGGGACGTCGCCGGGAAGCCTCGAATTCTTCCGGACAGGGGGAGGATCAAGGCGGGCGTTCACGCCGAAAGCGTTCATCGCGCCGACGCCGCGGAAAGCGGTCAGGAGATGATGGTCCAAAGCCGCCTAAGATGGAGCCTGAATTCGGCAGCATGGAGGAGATGGAGGAGACCATCGCCGAGGTCAAGGCCCTCAACGAGGAAAAAAGGAAGCGCCAGCAGAGCCGCCCGGACAAGATCAGCCTTGATGTGGTGGACGACGACTATCTGAAAGAGGAATATTTCGACATCGATTCAGAGGTTCTCGAACGAGCCGATTCGGTCTCGCCCAGGAAACCCAGAACGCAGGAGCAGGGAAAGAAGAGCGGGGGCGATGGCAAGCGCCGTCGGCGGCGCAGGAGGTCGCGCTCTCGAGGCGGCGGCCGGGCTCGCGGCGGCGGTGGAAGATCAGATGGTGAGAAGTCCGGCGGCGAGCAATCTTCCGATGGCTCCCGCCGCAAGCGCCGGCCTCGCAGGAGAAGGCGTCGGCGCGGCCGTGGCGGAGGTGGAGGCGGCAGCGGTGAAGCCGGCGGAGAGTCCTGAGGTCCACCTTCTGAGTGATTCCACGTCAGCTTTCTGATATCCTCCCGTTCAGGTAATTCCGCTGCAGACGCTCCTGTCCGCTAACGCATTTCAAGAGGACGACCCCACATGAAAGAGCTCTTTGCCTCCCCTGGGAGCCTGTCCGGGCTAAGCCTGGCGCTTCTTTTTTTCGTTGTCCCTGTTTTCGCCCAGGATCTGGCGGCAGCCACGAAGACGGATCCAGTGGTCACCGACCTCTCGGGTACCTGGCAAGTCAAGATGGCTCTTCCCGCGGGAGAGAAGCCAGGGGAGAGCGGTGAAAAGATCTATACCCTGCAGGTAGAGGGTACTGAAAAGGTCGCTATTCGGAGTCCGGACCAGGGTCCGCTCGAGGTCACCGATGTTCTGGTAAGCGGCGGCGATCTGCAGATCTACTTCAACTATTCCCCTGTTAAGGGGGAGCCGGGAAATTCTGTTGAGTTGAAGGGGTCCGTGGATGAAAAAGGCAATCTCGCCGGCACCTGGCAGTTCCTGGTAACCGGCCAATCCGGTGAATGGACGGCTGTGGGGGAAGGGAACGCGGGGCGTCCCGCCGCAGGCAATGTCGCGCTCGTGAAGGCGCAAAAGGACACCGGGGCCGCTGCAGACGATGAGGCCGCGCCCGCGGAGGTGGAGAAAGATGAAGAGTCTGCCTCGGCGGATGAGGCTGTACCGGTGGCGGAGGGCGAGAAAGCCGCTGCCCCAGAGAGCTTCGAGGCAAAGTTGGACTATTTCTTCGGGTACTATGGCGTAAAGCCGCTCAGCAGTGTCCTGTTCTGGAAACCCATCGCCGGGGTCCCGCTGATTGTGGCCTGGCTTTTATTTGGCGCATTATTTTTCACCCTGAAAATGAAGTTCGTCAACTTCCGCCTCTTTCGCCATGCCATCGACCTTGTACGTGGCAAATACGATGAGCCTGGCAGCGTGGGCGAGGTTACCCACTTCCAGGCATTGAGCACGGCACTTTCGGCCACGGTGGGTCTCGGAAATATTGCCGGTGTCGCTATTGCGATTGGAATTGGAGGGCCTGGAGCGACTTTCTGGATGATAGTCATCGGGTTGCTCGGCATGACTGCCAAGTTTACCGAGTGTACGCTCGGTCAGAAATACCGCCAGGTTCGAAGTGACGGAAAGATCATGGGTGGAGCGATGTAT
Source organism: Planctomycetota bacterium (assembly GCA_965659285.1). Classification (GTDB taxonomy): domain Bacteria; phylum Planctomycetota; class UBA8108; order UBA8108; family UBA8108; genus UBA8108. The sequence continues at coordinate 27,875 of CBFHWB010000002.1, forward strand.
TACCTCTCCGATGGCCTCAAAGAGATCGGGCTCAAACCTCTTGGCGGGGTGCTGGCGGTCCTGTTTTGTATCCTCTGTATAGGGGCGTCCTTTGGGGGCGGTAACGCTTTCCAGGTAGTGCAGTCACTGGGAGTTATCAAGACCGTGGTGCCAAAGTTCGTCGAATTTCCCTGGGTCTACGGGTTGATTATGACGCTGCTCGGTGGAGTGGTCATTATTGGCGGCATCAGGAGTATTGCCAGGGTTGCGGAGAAGATCGTTCCCTTGATGTGTGGAATCTATATCCTCGCCAGCCTGATCATTCTGTTCATGAATTTCGGGGCCATACCGGATGCGATAGCCCAGATTTTCTCCGGGGCCTTTAATCCGGATCCAGCTGATACTTTTAAACCAGTCGAGGGTGGAATCATTGGAGTGTTGGTGATTGGTATCCAGCGCGCGGTCTTCTCCAACGAAGCGGGTGTGGGGTCGGCTGCTATCGCGCATTCGGCGGCTAAGGTGAAACACCCGGTAGAGGAGGGGGTTGTCGCCCTTCTTGAGCCGTTCATAGATACCGTGGTGGTTTGTACCATGACGGCCCTGGTTATCATTATTACTGGCGCCCATATTGCTCCGGAAAATGCGGAGATCGTCGCCAGCTCGAATGGCGGCATGCTGACCTCCCAGGCTTTTGGAAGCCAGATCGCGTGGTTTCCTGAGATTCTTGCCGTAGCGGTATTTCTTTTCGCCTTCTCGACCATGATTTCCTGGTCTTACTACGGTGAGCGTTGCTGGGCCTGGCTGTTCGGTGATGGCTCCTCGATGATTTACCGTGTCCTCTTCCTGATTTTTACCTTTCTGGGATCGATTGTCACGGCCACCAACATTCTTGATTTCAGCGATCTGATGATCCTGGGGATGGCCTTGCCGAATGTTCTTGGCGTCATTCTTCTAAGCGGCCTGGTTAGTCGAGACCTCAAAGAATATACCGGCATGCTGAGTCGTGGAGAGCTCGATCCCGGCTCTTCCGATGGTGGGGAGGAAGCTGCTACCGCGGAAGAGGTTGGAAAGCAAGAGACCGATGGCTCCGCGGATGAAGCTCCAGAGGCCTGATTGCATCGTCTGGCGGCATCCCCTAAAATTCATCAGTGCTCCAGGGGGAGCAGCCAACTTTTTGACAGCAGTGGATTGAGCGATATGCCAAAGATCACGTTTACCCGGGAAAAAAAGACCGTTGAATGCGAAGAGGGCGAGAAGTTGCGTAATGTGGCTATCGCTAATGAGATCCAGCTCTACCCGGGCATCAAGAGTGTCCTGAACTGTCGAGGTTTCGGTCAATGCGGCGAATGCCGGGTTCACGTTACCAAGGGTATGGAGAATCTCGCTCCCAAGACCCTGCTCGAAAAGATCCGCATCGCCGTCAGCTGGTTCAAGATCGGCAACGAGGACAAGGTCCGGCTCTCCTGCCAGTCCAGGGTGATGGGTGACTGCGATATCGAGACCCAGCCGGATTTCAACTGGTTCGGTGAACGGTAACCGGGTCCCTTGAGTTCCGCCTACTACGAGCTCCTCAAGGGGATCGAGACGCGGCTCAAGGCGGGCATCCCGCTGAGAGATGCCCTGGAGGGATTGGAGACGGATGGGAGGGGCTCCCTGGCCGCTCTTGCGGGAGCGCTTCGCTCCCGGATCGAGGCGGGCGCCACGCTGGCCCAGGCTCTTGGTGACCTTCCGGCATCTACGCCTCCGGCTCACGCCGCCCTTATCGATGCGGGCGAGAGCTCCGGTCGCCTCGATGAGACCCTTGCCGATATCATCGCGGAGGAGAACATCCTGGCCGATGCCCGCCGCCGCCTGCAGCTAAGGCTCGCATATCCCCTGCTGATCTGCTGTCTCGCTTTTCTGCTGCCGTTTCTCTACCTGGTCTTTCAAGGGCGCACTCGCGAGTACCTGTTGATCCAGGCCTGTTTCTTCGGTCCGCTTGGGGTTCTCCTGTTGCTGGTGTTTTTTCGTCACCGGTTTTTCCCGCGCGGCTCGAACCCGCGCCTGCTCTTCGAACGCATCGTGCTCGTTGTTCCATTTTTCGGCAGGCTTGCCCAGGAATACGCCCTCGCCGGTTCTCTGCAATTGCTCGGCCGCCTGCTGCAGGCAGGGCTGGGTTATGCCGATGGCCTGCCGCTTGTCAGCGAGGCGGCCGGCCTGCATCGGCTCTCGCTGCAATTCAAGGAGATGGCCGCCCGGATCGCGGACGGAGCCAGCGCCTCCGAGGGGCTCAGCCGCATCGAGGGGATCCCCCTGGAGCTGCGTTCGCGGCTGGCCTCAGGCGATGTTTCCGGGACGATGGACCATGCCCTGGTAAAATCCGGGACCGAGTTGCGTGAGGCCGCTCTCGCCCGACTGGAAACAGTCGTCAAGGTCCTGCCGATTCTGGCGTACCTGCTTGCCGCGGGCCTCGTCTTGTGGCGCGCGGTGTCCGTTTTCTCCGCTCTTCCCGGAGGATTTTGATGCCTTCAGCCAGGAAGAAGTACCTTCGTCTTTTCGCTCTCTGCGCCCTCTTCGTGGTCGTCATCATCGGAATTGGCAGTTGTCGCGAGATTCCTCCCGAGCTCCCGGACGACCGGGATGTTCTCAAGGTGGCGGGTTGGCCTGCTCCAACGGTATACGATGACGACCCCTTGCATCCGGCCAACCGCTGGTACCAGCGATCCTTCGCTCCTCGCGACGGGCTTGGCAGGATTCTCGCGCTCGATGGAACGAAGAACCCCTCACGCCTGGAAAACCCGGGCGCCCTCGATCGGGCGGAGATCAGGTCGCTTCTCGAGGCGCTTGGAACTGAACCGCCGGAGGAGGAAAAGGGTCGTGCCCGCTGTCGCAGGGACCTGCTCGCCCAGGCCGAATACTGGGGCGAGCGCGATACCGACCTCGCGGCCCTGCACAGGAAGACGGCCGAAAAGCTCGCTCCATCAGGGAAGGATCCCTGAGCCGGCGGCTGACCTCAGATCTCGATGCGCACCAGCTCCTCCTGGTGAGGGGGACCGGTTACCTCGGCGCCCTGCCCGGTATGGTACACATCAACCTCGCTGCGGATGCCGATCCGCTTGTCCGGCATGTAGATGCCCGGCTCGACCGTGAACAGGGTTCCGGGGATCAGCTTGCGATCGTCGTAGGTTTCGAAGTCATCGAGGTGCGCGCCATTGCCGTGAATGCACTCGTGGAGGCTGTGTCCGGTGCGGTGGACAAAATACTCTCCATATCCCGCCTCCGTGATCACCCCGCGGGTGACACGGTCGAGATCGCAGCCGCGAATCTCTTCGCCGCTCGAGAAGGCCTCGTGCGCTCGCTCGCAGGCGGCCTTGCGCGAGTCGCGCACGACCTCGAAGACCTTGAGCATCTCTTCCGGGGGTTCGCTCCCGATAAAGGCGCACCAGGTGATGTCAGCGTAGATCGATCCGGGGGGCGTTTCTTTTGCCCAGACATCGAAGAGCAGCAGGTCCCCGGGGTGGACCTCGGCTGAATTTTCCGCTGGAACCTCGAAGTGGGGATCAGCGGCATGTTCGTTGACCCCGACGATGGGGTCGTGATCATTTTCGAAGCCGCCTTCGCGAATTCTCTTGTTGGCGTAGTCGCAGATGTCGCGTTCGGTGATGGTCCTGCCGGCGCGCAGCGTATCACCCACAAGAGCGAAGACCTCATCGACAATGCCGCGAACATGGGCGCCCGCCCGGCGATGGCTCTCCAGTTGCTCGGGACTGAGGACGGATTCAAAGACCTGGATGAGTTCCCCGCTGGTGACCACCTCGACACCCTTGCCGCGTACTTTTTCAACCGTTCCGGCATCGACCCTGGAGACGTAGGGGTTGTCGGTGGCGTAGTTCATCGCGACCTTTGAGCTTCCCGAGAGGATCTTCTCGAGCGCGGCATCGAGGGACTGCCTGGTTCCGTAGATTGTTTTTGAACCCGGCAGATGGTCGAGGGCTGCGGTCTCGATGGCATGGACCAGCTTGGAGGGTTCTCCTTCCGCCGGAACGAAAAAGAACCACCTGCGAGTACCCATCTTGCCGGAGGCGAAGCGGAGGATGCTGTGGGCGATGGGGTCCAGGCCGCGGAAGTCATAGAAGAGCCAGCCGTCAAGGCCGGCCTCTTTGAGCTCAGCCTGCATCTTTTCGAGTTCGAAGGGTTTTGAGTTGTCCACTTGCGGGATCTCCCTGTCTTGTTTTGCTGTATAGAATTCCGGGGAATCCTGATCATAACAGAATCCGCCTCTGCAGAGGTCGTACTTCCTTAGCGGATTATCCTGTGACGCACCGGCTGTTCAGCGCGGCTCCGCCCCGACACCGGGGAATGGAGCCGGGGGTTGGGGGCCTCCCCTGTAGAGGAAGTTCAGGAGGTAGACGGGGTCCGCGAGGTCCAGGGCTCCATCGGCGTTGATGTCGGAGGCCTCGTTGATTCGGGGACGTTCGCCATCGAGGAAAAGATAGGCGATCACGAAGACTGCGTCGCTCAGGTTAACGGTCTCATCTCCATTGGCATCGCTTCGCAGGAAGTGAAGCTCAGGGGTAAAACGAGTGACTCCCGAGGCATCGACGTAGTTTCCGTAGCTTGCCAGGAGGGAGCCGCCCTGTTGCCCGGCTCCGGGCTCAAAGCTTTCGCTGCCGGCGTTCGCGGCAAGGTAGATCATGCCTCCTCCCGGTTCCGTTCCGATGGACAGGCGGGCGAAGGCGTTTCTGGAAAAAGCCATGCCGGGATCGATGGTGTCGATAGATCCCACGCCGCTCCGGAAGCCGAGGCTCGTTGCGTAGAGCTTGTCGTCAAGCCAGGCGAGGTCGTAATAACCGCCCATTCCCGCACAGAGGAGCTCGCCATCGGTGAGCTGGAGGGGGGCTCTTTCGCCTACCGCCGCGGCGAGCTGCGCGGGACTGAAACGCACGAGCTTTTCCGCTGCCATCCCTGTCTCGCTGTCGGTCAGGCCGGAGGTCACCAGGTAGAGGTTGCCGGCCGGGTCGAAGGTGATGGGGCCTGAGAATGGAGAGATGTCGGCGACAACCTCTTCGTTGGGAGTCTCCGGGTCATCGTCCAGGAGCCACACGGAGTTGCCTGGAGAAGCTCCCAGGCCGGAGATGAAACCTCTTCCGGCTATCTCCCGGCGGGCGGCCCGCGGGGCGAAGACCATGTCAAAGTTGAAGCCGATCCTGTCGACAAGCTGCGCGCCGCTTCCGTCAAGAGGCACCCTGTAGATGTTCTGTTCCGAACTTTCTCCGAACCAGGCGTTGAGACCCCCAGGCTCCATGACCAGGAAGGATCCAAAAACAGCCGGCTGAAAGGAAGCTAGAACTCTGCTTCCGTCTTTACAGTGAATCCGGATCTCGCCGCCTTCACTGACGATGGGCTCCCCTTCGGGCGAGAACGCAAGCCCTCCGAGCTGGAGTGCGAAGGGGGCGCCCGCATCGTAGCTGAAGAGCTGCTCCGCTTCGAATCCCTCGGCGAGTTCATAGGTTACCTGCGCATGGAGAAGGTCTGTATGGATCAGGGTGAGGACCATGCCCGTCAGCACGACCATCAGAAAGTCTCTCATAAGAATTCTTTCAGCTTGTGGGTTCCCGGTTTCAGCCGGCGGGCCGGCTTGATGCGGGAGTCTTTTGTCGGTTTTCCCCTGCTGTTCTTCATCCCCGAAGACAGGGTCTTTTTCCGGGCAGGTCTCCTGGCTTACGGATCGAGCCGCCCTCCCGAACCTTCCCGACCCAGCCGTGAGGGTCAGTGGTGAGCTCCTTTCAGAGAAAGGATGTACGGCTCCTGGAGCCGTGGGGGTGGGTGGTATCCGCTTACAGTGGCGGGGGCCGCGCCGGTTTTTCACCGGCTTCCCTCTTTCCGCCGTCGCTCTCCAGCGAGAACGGCGACACCTGGAAAGCGCCTATGGTATTCCTTGTCCGGGGCGGATGAAAGCGATATCGGGGTTTCCGATCGATTCGCCAGCCCCCCTGGTTTCTCTCCGCCGGGTCCGCCTGGACGCGCGGCGCAAGCCTTTGGAATCAAATGATTTATCCGCTGATGGGTAGAGCTCGCCAGTGGTCGAAAGAGCTTGCCGAGATACGGCTCGATCTGGTACAAAAGCTGTCCGCCTGAATTCCGGTTTCGACGCGCAGCGACTCCCGGAGCGTATCGAAATTCGCTTTTTTAACGGTCAAACAGGGCAGGTACCTTGGATAGCCACGCCGACAGTAACATCTCCATGAACGGGCTTGCGATGGCCGGGCTTGATTCCGCCATCGACCGGTCAAGGGACTGCCTCTTCAGCCAGTTCCAGCGCGAAGAGGGTTCTGGCGACGGCTTCTGGTGCGGCGAATTGGAGGCGGATTCGACCCTGGAGTCTGACTATATCCTTTTCCTGTACCTTTTTGACAGGACGAGGCATCACGAGAAAATTGCCAGGCTGGCTGCCTTTGTCGCGCGCCATCAACTCGAGGATGGAAGCTGGAATATCTACGAGGGCGGCTCCGGTGAGATCAGCGCGACCGTCAAGGCCTATGTTGCCTTGAAGATCGCAGGCTACGAAGAAGATGACGCAGTGATGGTCAACGCTCGTCGGGCGGTGCAGACGCTCGGAGGTATTGACCAGGTCAACAGCTACACCAAGGTCTACCTTGCCATGCTGAACCTGCAGTCCTGGGACCGGGTTCCAGCTATTCCGCCGGAGGTGGTCCTGCTGCCTCGATTTTTCTACATCAACATCTACGAAATATCCTACTGGTCTCGTGCGATTCTCATCCCGCTGTCGATTCTCTATGCGAAGTGGACGGGATTCTCGAATCCCAACGGCCTGACGATCAACGAGCTTCTTCCGTCTTTGGTTGCCGAAGATGGCGAGGCAGGCGAGTCGCTTAACGCGGAAAATGAAGATCCTGCCGCGGATGGAGACAGCGGCGGTTCGGCGGCGGCCAAAGCTGACGGCGCCCGTTTGCACCGGTATACCGAGTCGATCTTCAGCTGGCGCAAGGTCTTTACAACGATTGACCTCGTGCTGAAAAAACTCGAGAGATCCAGGGTCAAACCTCTTCGAAGTCTTGCCGTTAAGAAGGCGGAGGAGTGGATGGTCACTCGCCTGGAGGACTCCGATGGACTGGGGGCGATTTTTCCGTCGATGATTAATTCGGTGCTGGCTCTTCGCTGCCTTGGCTACGAGGCGGACCATCCGCTGGTCCTGGAGGGGCTCGAAAAACTTGAAGAGCTGGAGGTTGAAGACGATGGGGAGCTTCATCTTCAGCCCTGCCTGTCTCCCGTCTGGGATACGGCCCTGGCTCTCAACGCGCTCGGCGAGATCGGGGTTTGTGGCGATTTTCGGGATATGGCCGCGGCCGGCAGATGGCTCCTGTCCAAAGAGGTGAGACGGCCGGGCGATTGGCAGAAGCGCGTACCAAATGTCGAAGCCAGCGGCTGGCCTTTCCAGTTCAGGAACGAATTTTACCCCGATATCGATGATACCGCTGCTGTGGTGATGGCCCTGAACCGTGTTGACGCAGATGAGGTTGAAGGGCTTGAGCAGGCGGTCTCTCGGGGAATTAACTGGGTTTTAAGCCTCCAATGTTCCAATGGAGGTTGGGCGGCTTTTGACGCGGATGTTGAGCGTAAGATTCTCAACGAGATTCCCTATGCCGATCACAACGCGATGCTGGACCCGGCCTGCGCCGACATAACCGGTCGCGTATTGGAAATGTTGGGGAGCACGCAGGGTTGTCTCGATGACCCCAGGGTGGATGAAGCGGTCAGGCGTGGAGTTCGGTACCTGAAGGACACCCAGGAGGATAACGGTGCCTGGTACGGCCGCTGGGGGGTTAACTATATCTACGGTACCTGGCAGGCGCTGAAGGGCCTGATTACGGTTGGCATCAACCCCGATGAGGACTATGTTCGTCACGCGGTCTCTTTCCTGAAAAATCACCAGAACGAGGATGGCGGCTGGGGAGAGAGCTGTCGGTCCTACGATGACACCTCCTTCGCGGGCAAGGGAGAGACCACAGCCTCCCAGACAGCCTGGGCTTTGATGGGGCTTGTCGCCGCCGGCGAGACGGACTCTCCCGAGGCTCAGCGGGGAGTGAGGTATCTCATCGACCACCAGGATGCCGATGGCGACTGGACCGAGAAGTGCTGGACCGGAACGGGCTTCCCGAGGGTCTTCTATCTCAAGTATCACATGTACAGTCTCTACTTCCCCCTTTTCGCTCTTGGCATGTACAGGAATGCCGTCCATGCGGCGGGAGACCCGGCCATCGCAGGAGAGCGGGGTCGCCAGGCAGCGCTCGAGCCTGTGCCCGCGCGTCGGGATTGAGCCGCCGTGATGAAGAGAGTCCTTGTGACCGCGGCTGTCCGCCAGGAATTGTCAGGCCTCGAGGTCCAGCTTGCAGATGCTGAATCCCTGTCCGCGCAGGGCGGCCACCTTTCTGGAGCGCTTGAAGGCGCCCGGGTTCAGCTTTGCCTGACAGGGGTCGGCGCCGCCAGGGCCCGGCGGAAGCTCGAGGAGGTGTTAGCCGAGTGGCAACCCGATCTCATTCTCGCGACCGGGTTCGGCGGTGGACTTACGGGCAGGCTTCGTGGAGGAGATATCATCCTGGCCGAGAGGGTTCTGGAGGCGGCCAGTCCCGGACTTGATCCGAGGAGCCTTTCTACAGGTCAGGATCTGCTTGAGATGTCCGTGGGCGTTACGGTTCCGAATTCCAGCGTCCATCGGGGTACCTTATTGACGGTGCCGGATGTCATATTCTCCGCGCAGGAAAAACGTAAGCTGGGTTCACGTTACGGCGCGGACGGGGTCGACATGGAATCTTTCGTCATTGTTGAAATCGCCGGGGAGAGAGGCATCCCCTGTATCGCAGCCAGGGTGATATTTGACGAGGCGGCTTTTGAGTTGCCCCGGGGGCTTGAAAACATCCCGGGTCCGGATGGAGGTCCACGGTTGCTGGGTGTCATCAAGTTGCTTTTAAGGCGCCCCTGGACCCTCCCCCGGCTTTACGCGCTCAGGAGCCGCAGCGCGCTCGCGGCTGCCAGCCTGGCCGCGTTTGTTGCGGGAACCCTGCGGAGGTTGGAAGGAGTCGGCAAGGATGCCTGAATCGAAGCTCAAGCCAATAGACCTTCGGATGCTTCGTACGTCCGGTGTGCGAGAGGAGTTCAACGCGCCTGAACTGGAGCGACTGCTGGGTGGGGAGGGAGTCGACCTTTCCATGACCGATCAGCCTGAGGCGCTCAGGGTAAGGTTGGAGGCTGGGCTGGAAGTCCTCGATCGCCGGATCCTTGCCGGTATTAAGTTGGCGCTTGGCCGCCAGGCGAAGCTTTGCGGCCTGGCAGGGGTGGTGCTCGGCATCAGCGCCGGCGCGTGGTGGGCATTGGCGCTCTCTGTCGCAACCGGCGGGGCGGTGCTGTTCGGCCTGCTGCTGATTTACCTGCTCGTCCTGCTGCTGCGCGTCCGGGGCGATCTCAAGCTCCTCGTCGGTCTTCGAGGACGCTACCGCGGCAGGTTCGAAGGATGCTCCGGCATCCCGGAGCTGCAGGCCGCGGCCCGCGAGATCTACGATGAGGTGAGAATCGTCGGTGGTGAGTTGAAGTAGGATTCACCGAAGGGAGCGGTTCCCTGCTGCGCGTGTGTCGCGCATTAAGGAGAACCGCCAGGCCCGGCTGTTTTGTCCTGCAGCGTTACTTCGGCTGGAAGGCGGTGGCCGGAACGCTGTCATCGATCTTGACCGTGATACCGGACTTCAGGTTCTGCGCCTGGATGAGCCACTCCTTGTGCTCGACGCTGTAGTCGGAAGGTATCTCACAGGTAAAGACCTTGTCGATCGCCGTCAGGGCCCGCTGGTATTCTTCGGCCTTGGCCAGCGCCCTCGCCAGCAGGAGCCAGTTTTCTCCGAAGACGGGATCTTTGCTGCAGGCTGCCTCGAGGGTCGTGATGCCTTCCTCCAGGCTTCCAACGGAATACCCGATAAATTCGTAGTCGGCCGCCTCGACGATCAGGGTACCGAGCACCCGGGCGGGGCCGCCATGGTCACAGGATCCATCCAACTCATGGGCGACCTCCAGGCAATACTTCATCTCCCGCAGGAGTTTTGTGCTAGGCTCCTTCACCGCCTCGAGAAGGGCTCCAATGCAGATGGCTGAGTAGTAATAGGCTTCCGCCTGGAGCGAGGTTTTTTGTCTCGCTTCACGCCCAAGGTAGACGCCTTCGAGCGCGTATTTTTTCTTTTCTTTCGGGTTCTGATGGTTCAAGGCAAGCCATGAACAGGCCCTTACGCCCCGCCAGAGCGACTGATAACCATTACCGGAAGATACGGAATCTTTCGAGGTGCCGAGGGAGTGAGCGACCCTGTATACCGTTCTGGGTTCCTCGTAGCTCCTGTCAATCTCTCCAATTCTTTCTTCAAGAACGGTGGCCGGCAACAGGACGTCATTCAGTTTCGCCTCCGGTTCCGTTCCTGAGACCTGCCTCGCTTCGTAGGATGAACAGCCCGCCACCAGGAAAACCAGGGCGACGCAGAACATACCAAGGACCACGGATTCAGCTTTATTTTTCTTCACTCTTCTCTCCCCTTTCAAAATGGTACTTTTTTTCTACTTCACTCAACCACCCAGACCGGACGCGGCGGAATTCTTCACAGCCCATCTGCTGCAGAATCCCACCGGCATCTTTTACCGTAGAGATCTTTTCCAAGGCGGTTATCAGCAGGCGCTGTTCTTCACTCACAGCCGCTGCTGATTTGAATGCTCCTCTGAAAGCAACTATGACAGCAGGAGGATAATAGGACGATTCGATGACTTTCTCCACTTTTTTCAGTCTTCCGAGATTTTTCATCGATTCGTACTGACTGTCGTAAAGAAGTACGGCCTGGATCCTGTTTTTTCCGAGTTGGTAGAGCGCTGAGGATACCCGGGTGGTGGGTTTAGGGATCCAGGCTGAGGCTCCTTTCCAGCCAGCGAGGCTTGCGGCCGTCTTTTCAGCCTCGGGGAAAAGAATCCGGCGAACGAATTTCGGTTCGTAGAGGGGACCGCCCATAACCAGCTTGCCATCGAGGTCCGCTGCTGTTTTCACCTTTCCCTCGGATGCCACAAGCACATATTTCCTAAGTGGATACGCTTCCAGGACAGCTTTGAGCCCAAATCGCTTACGATGTTCGAGGTAAAAACCGAGGCTGACAATTCCAAGATCAGGATTTTTTTTCTCCAGGCCGACCAGCGCCTCCTTCGGCGTGTTCTGGTAGCTGAGAGTGGGCCTGGCAAGCTTGGTCTGGGAAGCCAGGTATTCACCAAGCCGGGCTAGAAAACCTTCAGCCGCTTTTGGAGACCCGGGTCTTCCCGGCTGGATAATAGCCAGGCTGGGGGGGACATCAGCACCCTGGCATTTTTCAGGGAGCGGCGAAAAAAACAGGAAAAGAAGGAGAATACCGTGTCGTTGGAGCATGGTCTGGCACCCGTGAATATGAAAGCCAGGCGTTATTCAAACACGGCTGGTCTGGCGACGCAAATTCTATGGATCGGATGAAGCAGCTACTTCCGCTCGATGAGTTTCAGTAGCGCCGGCAGTAGGACCACCGTCGCTGCGAGAATACAGAGCAGTCCGATGATCATCATCAGGCCGAGGCTTGCCACGCCTCGATGGCTCGCCGTCGCCATGGCGCCAAAACCAATCATGGTGGTCAGAAAAGACAGGGTGACGGCCGCGGCAGTTGTCCTGCCGACTGAGAGAACGGAACCGGATTCCCTGAAACGATGGATGATGTGGACTCCACCGTCGACTCCACAGCCGATGAGGATGGGCAGGGCGAAGAAATTAGCCAGGTTGAAATCAAGCTCCAGCAATGGCAGGGCTTCGAGCAGCCAGAGGAGGCCAACCAACAGCGGAACCATGGCAAGGAGGGTCAGCCGGAGGCTGCGCAGCTCGGCCAGCAGGAAGAGGAGGACGACTCCGAGCGAATAGAGAGCGGCCTTTTCAAAGCCGTCACGCATGCGGCCGGCCGACTCGTAGACCTGTACGGGGGCGCCTGTCACCTCGGGATCGATGCGTCGCATCTCCTGGATAAAGCGCCGCATCGTTTCCTCCTGCCACAGGTCGCCGTTGGCGTAGGCGTAAACGATGAACTCGCCGCCGTCGCGGGAAACAAGGCGGCTTCTGAGAATGTCGGGCAGGTTGGCCGGCGAGATGGGCGTCGTCTCAATGACCGCGGCCTGGAGCGAGCTGAGCAATCCGTTCACCTCGGTAATCCAGTCCCGCTGGAAGGGCGAGAGCCGGGAAATTTTTTCAGCCGGGCCGCCATCCAGGAGCTCGGCGAGTTCCCCGGTGAGGTCGGCCGCGGCAAGGAGACGCGCGGCGAATAGGCGCCCCTCCTCTTCATTGGCCTGGGAGACGATGTCGGCCAGGTCAAAGAGGTTGCCCTGGAGCAGTTCCAGGGCGCCACCCAGCTTCTTCGCATCGACTGTTTCTGCGGCGGCGGGCATCACGATCCCGGCGAGGGCCGAGCGCGCGGTTTCGAGCCGCTTGAGCTTTTCGAGCTGTCGCTCGGGAAGATAATCAAGGACGCTCTCGGTTCTGGCAATGACTTCTTTGTCGAGAGCCTCGAGGCCCTGCTGTCTGTGGCGGGCTTCCTCGATGTCCGCTACGATAAAGGCGGCGTACCAGGTGGAAAAATCGGAATTTTCGATCAGCAGGCGTTCATACTGGACGGACTCGAGACTCTGGTCCTGCAGCTCGAGCAGGTTCGGATTATAGGGGAGGCCCGCGAGACAGAAGAGGCCGGCTCCCGTTATGACTCCCGCTATGGTGATGATCGGCAGGGGGCGGCTGCCGGCCAGCTCGAGCAACGGTACGCGGATCGTCCGGGCGGAGGCCTTTCTTCCCATGCGGCTATCTAAGAGAATGATCAGTGCCGGCAGGAGGGTGATCATGCTGAAGAGACAGATCAGGACTCCGCTGCCGGCAATGAAGCCGAGCTCCCGGAGTCCCTTGAAGTCGACGAAGAGGGTCATGTAGAAGGCCGCCGCGGTCGTGATCCCTCCGATGGCGATCGCCCTTCCGGTTGTCCGGATGGTATTGCTAACGGCCACCTCAACGTCCCCCTCTCGCTCGAGCTCTTCCTGGTAGCGGGCTATGAAGTGGATTCCAAAGTCGATTCCAAGCCCAACGAGCATGGCCGCGAAGACGATGGACAGCAGCGTGAGATAGCCGATGGTCAGGGCCGTCAGCGCGAAGGTCAGGAGGATGGCGATGGACAGGGTCAGGATGCAGAGGAGAGGCCTGCCAAGACGCCTGAAGAAGATGACGAAGAGAGCGAAAACACCAACCAGGGCCGCCAGGGTGGCTCTTTTCATGTCCTTGTCGGTGGTCATCATCTCGTCAGCCTGGAGGACGGGCCGTCCGGTCAGGCCCAGCTCGACTTCGGGGTGGGCGTCCTTCACATCCTTTAGGATTTTGCGGATTTCACGCAGCGGTTCACGAATGAGCTCAACGGTACCGGTGTCTTTTTTCGGCAGGATCTCGACAAGCAGGTATTTTTCATTTTCCGTTGCCAGGTAGCCGCGCTCGCGCAGCGAGCCGCCTTGTTGAGCCTCGAGTTGCCGGGCCAGGCTTTCGGTCTCCCGTCCGTCCAGGGCCGCGAGGGTGGATGCGAGAGAATGCTCCAGCAGCGAGACGGCGCCGTCTGCCGCGCCGGGTCCGATGTGGTTGTCTTCTCCGGAGGCGAAGCGTCTTCCGGCCTCCTCGGGATCAAGCAGTCCTGCGAAGAAGGAGAAGAGTCTCTCCAGGCGGTCGGTCTGTCCGAGCTTTTCGAGAAGATCGCGGTTTCCTGCCAGCGCCGCGGCCAGGACTTCCAGCTCTTCATCTTCCCGGTGAAGGATGCCGTAGCGCATCGCTTCGGCCGGTATGCGATCGAGAGCCCATTCGACGTGTTCGTCCAGCTGCTCCACCCGTTTCCTGATCTCACGGGCGGCCGCCAGGGCGGCCTGCTGGTCCTCCCCGACCTCGATCACGACATAGAGGAACTCAAGGTCGCCAAACTCTTCCAGGAAATCGAGGTACCTGCGATTGTATTCCAGATCCGCTCCCACGAGATCGTTCTGGTCGGTCTTGAACTCGATCTTCAGCACGGCCGGGACGGCCCCGACGGCCAGGATCATGTAGAGCCCTGCGGTCAGCCATGGCTGGCGGGTAACGAAGGTTGAGAGAGAAGTGAGCAGGTGTTTCAGCATCGACAGGTACCATCTGGGGCGGGCGGAACAACCGCTGGGGAAAGAGAGGCCGCCAGCGGAAATACTACCCTGTTCCGGAAAGTTTTTCTTCGCCTTGAGTGCGGGTGACAGCGGGGCGGGCTGTTGTCCCCGTTGCGGCGTTGGGACGAGATTTCCTGTCCCTGGCTCCTTCGGGGGATGAAATAATCGGGGTTTCTTTTTTCCCGATGGCTACAATAGGCGCCTTCGGGCGGCTTGAAGGATTGCCGGTGGGGGTTATGCTGAGAGTTTGGAAGTCTACTGGAGAGGTTTATTGTCAGAGAATAGTTTTGCAGCGATAGAGCAGGCCATCGAAACGGTCGCCGCCGGAGGGATGGTTATCGTCGTCGATGACGAGGCTCGTGAGAATGAAGGCGATTTTATCTGCGCCGCCGAGAAGATAACCCCGGAGATGGTTAATTTCATGCTGCGCGATGGGCGAGGGGTGCTCTGCGTTCCGATGCCGCCGGACAGAGCCGCGGCGTTGCAGCTGGAGCCCGCCGCCCATTCCAACTCGGCTCTTCACCATACGAATTTCACAGTGAGCGTTGACCTGGCGACTCTCAAGTCCGGGGTCTCGGCATCAGAACGTTGTGATACGATCCGGGCTCTCGCAGCCGAGGAGACCACCCCGGGGGAGCTCGCCCGTCCGGGGCATATCTACCCGCTGGTCGCGCACGAGGGCGGTGTCCTGCACCGCGCGGGGCATACTGAGGCGGCTGTCGACCTTGTCCGGCTGGCCGGGCTGACGCCCGTTGGAGCCCTCATTGAAATTCTCGATGAGGATGGGCAGATGGCTCGGGGAGAACGTCTCTTCGAGATCGCCAGGGAGAGCGGAACCCCTATCGTCAGTATTGAAGAGTTGATCCGCTATCGCCGCCGTACCGAGACGCTGGTGGAAAGGGTCGTCGAGACGAATCTTCCCACCGAGGATTTCGGCGAGCTGACGGTCTACGGCTACAAGGTTCATTTCGATTCCAGCGAGCCGATCGTCATTCTAAAGGGCGACCTTCATAGCGTGGAGGCTCCCCTGGTCCGAGTCCATTCGTCGTGTTTTACGGGCGAGGTGCTTGATTCTCTGCGCTGCGACTGCGGTGGGCAACTGCGAGGGGCGCTTGCCCGGATCGCCGGGGAAGGCGTCGGCGCGGTGGTCTACCTGCCGCAGGAGGGGAGAGGCATCGGCCTGCTGGAAAAACTCAAGGCCTACGCGCTGCAGGATGAGGGGCTTGATACGGTGGAGGCGAACCTGGCGCTTGGCTACAGAGCCGACATGCGTGATTACGGAGTAGGGATCCAGATCCTGAAGGATCTGGGGCTCAGGAAGGTTCGCTTGCTGACCAACAACCCCAAGAAACAGGATGCCTTTATCTACTATGGCTACAACCTTGAGGTTGTCAGCCAGGAGCCGATCATCGCCCCGGCCAATGAGCACAGTGAGGCCTATATGCGCACCAAACGCGACAAGATGGGACACCTGCTGCCGGACTCGGCTACTGAGGCGCACGGCGCATCGACCGCTGAAGACGACAGGGCGGAGGGCTAGGGGTTGACTGAGAAGCCGCAGATGGCCGCCAGGAGAAAGATGACGCTGATACTGGTTCTTGGGATCTGGCTGGGAGCCAGCTTCCTCTTGCTGTGGGTGGTAGGGTCATCCTTTCCCGGAGTCGAGAGGGCCGTGGTGGAAAATGAGCAGCTGGCTTCGAGGGTCGGCTTCAAGCCCGGTGATGCCGCGGCGAAGAAGACCAGCGTAGCCTGGGTCATTACCGGTGAGCTGAACAGGCAGAATTTTTCGAGCTGGAATGCGGGCCAGCTCCTGCTTGCCGCCGTCACCTTGTTTTGCGCGTTGCGCGCGGGCTCTCGAGGAGCTCTCCTGGGGGTCTGCGGAGCAGGAGCCCTCGTTCTTGTGCTGACCTTCTGGCTGGCTCCGGAGATCACCACGCTGGGGCGATCCCTGGACTTCGTTCCGCGGGATCCTCCCCCGGTCGCGCTGGAACGCTTCAATGGATTGCACGGCATCTATACGAGCCTGGAGCTGGCCAAGGTGCTGTTGCTCATACTCGCGGTCTGGTTCAGCTTCCGTTCCCCGGCGGCGGCTCAAGCTGCAGACCCGGCGTGATCTCGTAGCGGTCCTCTGAGAGTTCCCGCGCCCTGCCCTGCTCGACAAGGTATTCGAGCGCCGCCCGTGTGGTTCGCTCGTAGAGGGGTCTCAGCCTGGATTCCACCTGGTCGTGGTAGATTTCACGGGAGAGCTCACGCACTTCGCCGATGCCTTCAGCCAGCTTGTCCTGGACCTGCTCAATTCTTTTTTTGCGGTGTTGGATGGTCTTATTGATCAGGCTTCGGGCTTCGGTGGTCGGCATGCCGTGGGAAGGATAGAGGAGGTTGATGTCGAGGCGCTGGATTTTCTCCAGCGACCTGAAATAGCTCTCAAGGTGGCCGCCTGGAGATCCGACATACATGCTGACGAGGGTCGAGAGCAGGTCGCCTGCAAGAAGAGCCTGGTGACGTTGGTCGAAGAAGGCGAGATGACCCTCTGCATGCCCCGGGGTAAAGAGACAGCGAAGGCTCCAGCCGGATTCGCCGCCCGGGCTTTCTCCCAGCTCGATGAGGTCGCCCTCGTCGAGCTCCCTGTCGAAGCTTCTCTCCAGCAGCTCGCCGGTTTTCCTGTGACCCCAGCAGGGCAGACCCCAGCGCTCCTGTACCGCGTCGACGGCGCCAACGTGATCGGCGTGATGATGGCTGAGGACGATGGCCTCGGGCTGGTCGCCGACGGCCAACCGGTTTTCGATTGCCGCCAGGAGATGGGCCTGCTCCTTCTCTCCTGTTGGCGAGGGGTCGATGATGATGAACTTTCGTGAACCGACCAGGAAGGTACTCGAAGGTAACGTTGGCGGCAGCGGCGGACAGTGGAAAGGCAGCAGCTCGATACCGGGCCCCCAGGGAATGGCGAGGCCCGAGCCTTCGAATTCATTCGGGCTGGTCCGCATTGATTCGAGCGTTGAGGCGTCGAGGCCGCCTGCCAGCTGGCGGAGGATGACAATCACGGGTGGGGCAAGGAGGAGCTCTCCCCGGCGCCAGGCTTCGAGGGCCGCAGCCGGCGCCCACCAGCCGCCGCCGGCAAGCTCACCGGGAAGAATCTCCGGTTCCTTGTCGGTCTCAAACAGGAAGAAGGTGCTCGAAAAGCGCCGCCGCGAGAACCGGGGCGTGACCAGCCGAACCGCCTCCACGAAGGTGCCGGGCTCGAGGTTGGCGCCTGATGTTCGCAGCCTGGAGAAGAACTCCCCTGCGTCGCTGTCGGCAAGCATCTCGAGGCGCAGCCTCCTGAGCTCCTCCTTTGCCGGAGCGCCGCCGCAGGTCGCCAGGATGCCGGTCTCTTCGAAGAGCTCCCGTACGGCGCAGCCCAGCGTCTCGGCCTGGTCGGCGCCGAGCTCTTCAGCCAGCGGGATGGTCTCGTCGCCGGGTTCGACCTTGCCTCCGGCGAAGGCGAGATAGCCGCCGAGGAAGTTCATCTCGCTGGATCTCGTAACGAGGTAGACCTCCAGCCCGGAGCCATGGCGGTAGATGATGATATTCGCCGTCTGACGGGTCATGGAATGTATTAGGAGTCCTGGAGGCCGTGGCTGCAAGTCCGCAGCCGCCAGGGGTCTTGTCAGAAGGCGTAGCCGATGGAGAAGGAAAAGATCTCGGGCCGGTCCCCGTCCTGCTTCGCGAGGGGCTTGGCCCAGTAGAGGTTGATGGGGACGACCTGTCCAAGGAAAGGAAACCGGAACTGGAGACCTCCGCCGGCCGCAGTCCGGAGTCGTCCGCTGGAGAAGTCGGCGGGATCATTTTCGAGCAGCCCCCAGTCAAAGAGGGCGATAGCCCTGAGTTCACGGAAAAACAGCGGCGCGGAATATTCGATGGTTCCCCTGAGCAGGGCTTCTCCGCCAAGCGGCTCTCCCTGTTCGTGGGGGCCGACCTCGCGGTATTCAAAGCCGCGAAAGCTGCGCGGCCCTCCAAGGAAGTAGTTTTCGTAGAACGGTACCTCGTCTGACCCGGACCCGATCCAGCCGGCCTCGATTCCAATGTGCAGGAGATGCCTGAGATCGGCGTAGCGATCGAAGAGAGGTCTGTAGTAATCGACCGAGGCGCTTCCCCGGAAGAACTCGATGTCGGAGCCGGTGGTGGATCCTGCAGCATCGAGCTTCAGCTCAGCCAGTATCCCCTTCGGTCCTCCGTAGATGTTGTTTTCGAGCTCGGCGTAGCGAAGCGAGAGCCGCGGATAGCTGAGCAGGATGCTGTCGGGGGCCGCTGCGATGGTCGCCGGGGCCGACGCGCTGATGCCGCCGAGGCTGACGTCATCGAGGCGCCAGGCGAGGGAGAGAGAGAGGTGGTGGTCGCTGTCGAGATATTGCCGTGCTTCGGGCTCCGTCTTCACCCTGCTCTCCTCATAGGCTCCCCGATAGAATTTTTGCGAGCCTGCGCGCAGGGTGAAGGTCCGGTCGCTGGAGAAGAGGTAGGGTTCGCGGAAGCCGAACATGTACTGGCTCTCGACGTTTCCGGGGACGATCTCGGCATAGACGGACTGTCCTCCGCCCACGAAGGCGTCTGACCAGTCCGTCAGGCTTCGAGGCAGGGAGAAGAGATCGAAATTCGTATGCTCGAGTCTGAAGTAGCCCACCTCTCCCTCTCCGCTCGATGCGCCTCCTCCCAGATCCCAGCGTCCGACAGCCTCCTTTTCCTTGACGTTGATCCGGACGTTTCGCAGCTCCGGCGACGTCGATTCGTCGACGCTGAAGGAGACATCATCGAAATGGCCCGATGACCGCAGGCGGTCCATCGTCTCATCCATGGCGAGCAGGCTGAGCGGCGCTCCGCTGACAAGCTTCGAGTGCCTGCGGATGACTCGGTCAAGGGTCCTGGTGTTGCCCCGGATCTCGACCTTGTCGACAAAGAGGTGTTCCCGCTCATCGATCTGGAAGACGATGGTTATGTCATTCTCTCCGGTATAGAGGAGCCGGACGTCTACCTGCGGAATGCGGTCGGAGCGTTCCTGGTAGAGTCTCACAAGGGTCTGTCGCAGCTTCTCGACCTTTGCGCCGGAATAGAAGGCTCCGGCCTCGAAGGAGAGGGTCTGCAGGAGCAGGGAATCGCCGAAGATCTGGTTCCCCTCCAGGCGAATTTCCTGGAGCCGGTAGCGGGCGCCTTCCCTGATCTCCAGCGAGATCGTTACGTCTCGGAGGGAGGGGTTGATGGAGATGTCATCGAGGCCGATTTTCACGTCGAGGTTTCCCCTTGAGCGATAGTAGCTTCTCAGCATGTCGAGCGAGCTATCGAGCTGGTGGGGGACAAAATAGCCCCTGTCCACGGCGCCGAAGAGACGCTCGGGGCGCAGCCCGCTGATCTCGATGATCTCATCGCGGGTCAGCTCCGAGTTTCCGATGATGAACACATCCCGTATGCTCGCCCGGAGCCCCTCCTCGATGTCGAGGAGGAGCCTCACTCGGCCCGGCACGGGAGTTTGCAGCGCCGCGTCCACCTGGGCGAAGAGAAAGCCATCTTCCTGGTAGGTTCGCCTGAGGGTTTCCCTGGCGAGCTCGAGGTCTTCTCTTCTGAAGGGCGAGCCTTCCTTGCGCGGGAGGGAATCTTTCAGTGAGCGCTTGGAAAGCGCCGCGCTGCCGGTGATCTCTATCGCTTCAAGGAGGGGATGTTCGGTGATGGTGATTCTGATGACCGGAGCCTTGCCGGGCACAGAGACGATGGTCGGTGGCTCGACCTTTTCGATGAACTCAAGCTTCAGCAGACCCTCGAGAGCCCTGCTGCCGGATTCCGGACCCCATTGATCGCCGGGCCTCAACCCGCTGGCCTCGAGCAGCTTGCGGTATGGAACCCATGTTCGCCCCGGGAATTCCACGGAGCCGATGGTCACATCCGGGGGCTCCTGCGTCCGGGCAGAACCTGGCGCATGGCAGAGCAGCCAGAGCGCCAGCGGCAGCAGGGTTCTCAGGTCGGTTGTGTGACGGATCATAGACAGGAAAGCATAGAGAAAGGTGCCGGTAAGATCGAGCAGTGAGCGGGATTCAGAACAGGTGGTCAAGGTGGATTCGTTGACCGATGTGCTCAGGCTGAATACAATGGGTTCTTCGTCGCGTCGGGAATCGTTCGTTTGAGACCCTGTTTTTACGATCCCGGCCCAGGATTGGATACCATCTATGTCGAAAGAAATTCAACGCAATCCAACCCGCTCGGTGCGTGTCGGCTCGGCCATGATCGGCCGGGAGCACGATATTCCCGTGCAGACGATGACCGCGACGCATACCCAGGAGATTGAGGAGACGCTCTCCCAGATCGCGGACATGCTGGGGGCGGGAGCGGATATTGTTCGTGTCGCCTGTGACAATAAGAAAGATGCCAGGGCGCTTGCGGAGATACGGAAGGAGACGGATGCCAATCTTGTCGTCGATCTACAGGAGAACTATCGCCTCGTGACCGAGGTCGCTCCGAGCGTGGACAAGGTTCGCTACAATCCGGGCCATCTCTACCACGTGGAGAAGAACAAGCCGGTTCGCGACAAGGTGGCCTTCATCGCCTCGGTGGCCGGGGAGAATGACTGCGCGTTGCGGGTGGGGGTGAATTGCGGTTCCGTAGATCCAGCCTATAAGGAGAAATACCCGGATGATGGGATTGAGGCCATGGTGCGCTGCGCTGTTGACCACTGCGCCTACCTCGATGACATTGGCTTTACCCGTTACGTGGTTTCGCTGAAGGATTCCGAACCTGAGAAGGTTGTGCGGGCAAACCGGCTCTTTGCCGAGGAGCGCCCCGATGTCCCCCTGCACCTGGGGGTGACCGAGGCCGGCCTGCCGCCCGATGGAGTCATCAAGACCCGGATCGCCTTTGACCAGCTGATCACGGTCGGTATCGGGGATACGATCAGGGTGTCGTTGACGCTTCCGAACGATCGCAAGGCGGAGGAGGTCGAGGCCGGTCACAAGATCATCAAGGATATTCGCGCCGGCCGGATTCGCGCAGTTCCGGAGCACTGGGGCGAGGGGTTGAATATCATCGCCTGCCCGAGCTGTTCACGGGTTGAGAACATGGCCTTCATCGATCTTGCCGAAGAGGTTAAGGAGATGACGGCCTACGCCAACGAGCACGACCTGACCATCGCCGTCATGGGTTGCCGGGTGAATGGCCCCGGCGAGACGGACGATGCCGACCTGGGGCTCTGGTGCGGGCCGCGCACCGTAAATCTCAAACGCAAGGATGAGCCCCTGGGCGCTTACACCTATGACGAGGTTCTTGGCCGGCTCAGGGAAGAGCTGGACAAGCTCATCGCGGCGAAGGCCTGAGCGCGCTGGTTGAACTCAGATGGAAGATACAAGGTCCTCTCCGGGCGAAGAAGAACAGCTGGCGGCGGATACTGCGGGGGCGCGGGTCGATTTTCTTGTGATCCAGGATTACAAGGAGAACCGCCGTAAATGTACGGTTTACCCGCTCGCCGGCACCGAGGGGCTGGAGATTATGCGTCTCGGTATGCCGACTCCGGGTGAGGAGCTCGTGGAGGTGCCTTCCGGGATTCTCCTGGAGGTCGCCGCTCCCGAGCTGGTTCCTGCGGATGCCGAGCTGCTTGGTGATGGCGAAGGACGGCTGATCCTTCTGGATGCGACATGGGTCCGGCTGGCTCCGCTGGGCCGGAGGCTGTGCTTCGAGAGCGCCCCGGAGCTTCACAGGCGTTCTCTCCCCGGAGATTTCAGGACAGCCTATCCGAGGCACTCGAAGCTTTTTGAAGACCCGGGAGGCGGCCTGGCAAGCGTAGAGGCGATGTTCGCGTCGACCGTGATCCTTGGAGCGCCCCGCAGGGAACTTCTGAGAGAGTATCGTTGGGCGCCGGATTTCCTGGAGCTCAACAGGGAGGTTTTTATTCGCTATGGATGGGAGGAGAGCTGAGCGATGCGGGGCGACAGCTGAACGCGGCGCCCCTCGATTGTCGAGAATTGTCAACCTTGCGATAGAGGGCGTGTCTACTCGAGGAGCATCGACTCTAATTTCCTGAGGAAATTTACCAGTGGAGGCGGCGGTATGGCGATTTACATGGGGCTGGATTCAAGCACCCAGAGCCTGACGGCGGTGGTCATCGAGATCGATGGAGATGAAAGAAGGGTTCTGGACCAGCGCTCCATCCGGTTTGATGAGGAGCTGGCTTCCTACGGTTGCCAGAATGGCGTGCTCACGCATTCGGATCCCCTGGTGGCGCATTCAAATCCGGCGATGTGGGCGGAGGCGCTTGATCGTCTCTTTGCCGTGTTTGCCGCAGAAGGACAATTCCCGCTCGAGGAACTGCGGGCGATCGCCGGCTCCGGCCAGCAGCATGGTAGCGTCTATTTCAACTCGGAGGCCGGCCCGCGCCTCGGCTCTCTTGATCCGGCCAGGGAGCTGGTTGGCCAGCTCGAAGGCATCTTCTCCCGGCCCACCTCCCCGATCTGGATGGATTCGAGCACCTCGTCGGAGTGCGCCGCCATCACGGCCGCGGTTGGCGGCCCTGGCGAGCTTGCCGGCCTGACAGGCTCGAAGGCCTTTGAGCGTTTTACGGGTCCGCAGATCAGGAAATTTCACCAGGAGGATCCCGAGGGCTACGATGCGACTCGTCGCATCCACCTGGTGAGCTCCTTCATGGCCACCCTGCTGGCGGGCACCGATGCCCCCATAGATCCCGGAGATGGGGCGGGGATGAACCTGATGAACCTGAGTGAAAAGGCCTGGGCGCCGACAGCCCTGGAGGCTACGGCTCCAGGGCTGTCGGGAAAGCTGCCCGCGATTGAAGAGTCCTGGTCCATCATAGGATCGCTGTCGAATTACTGGGTTGAACGCTACGGCTTCTCGCCCGCGACCCGGGTGGTTTGCTGGTCCGGTGACAACCCCTGCAGCCTGGTTGGGGTGGGTCTCGTAAAGCCCGGCCGACTGGCGATCTCGCTCGGCACCAGCGACACGCTCTTTGGTTATCTCCCCGAGCCCAGGGTTGACCCGGCGATGGAAGGACATACCTTTGGGGCTCCCACGGGTGACTATATGAGCCTGATCTGTTTCAAGAACGGTTCCCTTGCGCGGGAGAAGATCTGCAATGCCGCGGGTCTGGATTGGGATGGTTTCTCCGCCGCGTTGAGGGAGACCCTGCCGGGAAATGGCGGGGCGATCCTGTTACCCTGGTTTGAGCCGGAGATCACGCCGAATGTCCAGGAACCGGGCGCCCGGCGCTATGGCCTCAGCGAGGATGAGGGACCGGCGAACGTCCGGGCCGTCGTTGAGGCCCAGATGATGACGATGGCCATTCATTCGCGCTGGATGGGGGTCAAGCCCGAATCGATTTATGCGACCGGCGGCGCGGCGTGCAATAAGGAGATTCTTCATATCATGGCGCAGGTCTTCGACGCGGCGGTCTACCAGTTCGAGGTCGGCAATTCCGCCGCCCTGGGGGCCGCCCTGCGCGCGTACCATGCCGCGGAGATGGAGACTCAAGGTTCGAGCTCCTGGGAGGAGGTGATCGCGGGCTTCGCTGAGCCTGTTGCCGAGAGCAGGATCGCTCCTGAGCCGGAATTGGTGGCGCTCTACGATGAGCTGAAGGAAATCTACGAGGCCTGTGAAAACCACGCCCTCAACGGCGGCCCCGATCCCATGGAAAAGATCGACGCCTTCGCGCGCAGATGAGCTCCCCAATGGTCCATCGCTGCTCGGCACTCTTCCTGTTTCTCGCCATGGTATTGCTTGGTTCGTGCCAGGAGTCTAAGGGCGAGCTTTACGACAGGATCGAGGCGCTGCGCCTGGCCAGCATCAGGGTCTACAGCGCGGAGGAGCTTGGCGCGGTCGAGAGGGAGGCTCTCCTGGCGGAGTTTCGCACAACGGACGTCTCCATATTCAGGATCCAGGAGAGGCGAGCCGCTTTGCTCAAGATCTATCAGAAGAAATCGAAGATCCGGGAGAAGAAGCTCGCTGAACGCAGAAGGCGAGCCCTGGCTGATGATGTGAATCCAGTTAATGTCGGTGACGCGCCGATTGAACGTGACTACTGGGACCGCAGGCGCGCGCGAAGGCGGGGGGACTGAGCCGCCTCTTTACGCATCGCGGGAGGCAGGGGAAATACCGCGGGCGATTTTCAGCGGCCATGTAGTAGACTGGCCGGGACCATCTGATTGAATTGCCGCGAAATAAGGAGGAAGCCCGTGCAGGTATACCGAGTTCAGGGCCTGATGTGTCTCGCCGTTTTGATTCTCTCCATGCAGGCCGCGTCCGCCGCCGGGAAGCAATATCTCTGGCAGACCAACTCCTACGGAGATGATGTTCATGTCATCGAGGTCGGCAGCAACAAGGTCCTCAAAAGAATCGTGGTCGGGCCGGAGCCGCACGGTATCGCCGCGCCCGCTGACGCAAGTGTCGTCTACATCGCGATCGAGGCGTTCAAGAAACCCCGCGGCGAACTGGTCTGGGTCAATCCGCGTACCTACGAGGTCGAGCATCGCCTGGACATCGGTCCCAAGCCCAACCAGTTGGCTTGTACCCCCGATGGCAAGTGGGTCTACGTACCCTGCAATGATGGTCATTACTGGGTCATCGATGGGGAGAGCCGCAAGGTGGTGGAGAAAATCAAGACGGGTGGGCGGCCTCACAATACCCAGGCCTCCCGGGACGGCCGCTGGATGTATCTCTCGCCCATGGGGAATCCGAAGCGGGTAACCATCGTTGACGTCAAGGCGGGACATAAAGTCGTCGGGCACATCCCGTTCTCGAATTCGGTCAGGCCGCCGGCCCTCTCCGCCGACAACAAGCGCTTCTTCCAGAACGTCGATGGGCTGATTGGTTTTGAAGTTGCCGACATCGCAAAGCGCAAGGTGGTCGCCCGCATCGAACACAAGATTCCCGAAAAATACGCCGGTAAATCGAGTCGCTGTCACGGCCTGGCGATTCGTCCGGATCAGAAGGAGATCTGGTCGTGCAACGTCGAGCACCAGACAGTGCATATCCACGACATCACCGATCCGAGCTATCCGGAGATCGCCTCGATTGAGATGATCGGCCGGATCTACTGGCTGTGCTTCTCTCCTGACAGCAAATACGCCTACCTTGCCGTACGCAGCAAGAAGAAGGTCTGCGTTGTCGACACCGCCAGCAAGGAGATCGTCGGTTACGCCGAGGTCGGCAACACGCCCAAGCGCAACCTGGTGATCACCCTGGAGGCGGGGGAGGGCAAGGCCTCTAAATGAGGCGGCCTTTTTTCTGTCTTTCGGGGGAGGCCGGCATCCTCGCGGCGGCCATCACGGTTGTATTCGTGACAGGCTGTTCTTTTCTTCCCCTGGGGGAGACAGCGGGCAGGGGACGGGTGCTCTACGAGGTGAGCTGCGGCGCCTGCCATCAAGCCGATGGGGAGGGCAAGGAAGGCGTCGCCTCGCCGTTGGCCGGCTCCGAGTGGGTCACGGGCTCCGAGGTCAGGCTCCTTCGCATCGCGCTCGATGGGGTGCGTGGGCCGATCCAGGTGAAGGGCAAACACTACCAGCTCGAGATGCCCGCCCTGCGCCACGTCTACGGCGACGAGGACATGGCGGCGATCCTGACCTATATCCGCGGCGCCTGGGGTAACAGCGCCTCTGCGATTACAGCCGATTTCGTCGGCCAGGTACGATCAGAAACCGCGCAGCGCGGTGATTCGTGGACAGCGGAGGAACTCGGCGCTCCCTAGGCCTGTCCTGGCTGGTCAGAGAGACTTCACCTTTTTCTTTTTCTGAGCGAACAACCACTTCCACAGCTCCGGGTTCTTGTAGGCGGGAGTCCAGGAATTGTGGCGGACCCCGGGCAGCTCGCTGTAGCGCGGCTTGCCCCCGGCTTTTTTGATGGCTTCGATCATCTCGCGGCCGCGCTCTACGTGTACGACACGGTCTTTCTCGCCGTGAAAAGCCCAGATAGGGATGGCGGCTATCTTCTTCGCGTTTTCGACCTTATTGCCGCCGCAGACCGGCACGCCAGCGGCGAAAAGCCCTGGCTTGCGGGCCATGGCCTCGTAGGTGCCGCCGCCGCCCATGGACTGTCCCGTGACATAGACACGGTCCGGATCGATCGGCAGCTTCGTCAGCAGCTTTCCCACCAGCTCGAGAACATCATCCATCGATTCGCTTTTCCAGGAGCTCTGCTTGCTGACGGTGGGGGCGAGAATAAAGCAGGGGTACTTGCTTCTCATCTCTCCCCCGGAAAGCACTTTATTGGCGAGACAGTTACGCTCCCAGTTCTTGTTTCCTCTTCCGCCAGCTCCATGCAGGGACAGGAGCAGGGGGTACTTCTTGCCGTCTTCCACCTTTTGCGGCTTGAGGAGCGCGTATTGAAGAGTTCGAGATGAGTCGGCCTTGTATTCCGTCTTCTCAAAACCGTCCGCGAAGGTCTCGGCGGCGGAACACAGGAGGAGGATCACGCAACAGATCAGGCTGGGTCTCATGGGACCTCCGGATAAAGGGGTAGAACTCGATCGTGCGGCAGGGAGAACTGTCGCACCGGGTCATCATTGTACCGCCGTGGTTCACGGCTTCCCGTCAAAACAGGCGGTTTCTTCGTGTTGAAACGGTCTCAGGTTTCCCGTAGCAATTCGAGGTAGGGAACGGAGATGAAGGACTCCCTGTCGAGCTCGAGCAGGTTGATCACCTCTTCGCTTTCGGCCGTCCCTTTGGCGCTATCGATGTCGACCAGCACGGTTTCTAATTCGAGGAAGTCCCCCAGGCCTTCAACCCGGTCAAGGTGGACCCGGGTATTGCGATAGATCCAGAGGGCTCTCTGTTTCTCCACCCTGCCGAGGATGCCAAGAGAGCTTTCGAGGACTGAGTGGAGCTCGCTCGGCTCGTCAATGCGCAGGATGTGGTAGTCCGATTCCCTGGGGCCGGAGTTTTCTACTGAACGCCTGTAGGAGATCAGCTCGGCCGGGCAGCCTTCCACCTCGCGCAGCTTCAGCCACCCGGAGGGTGAATGATAGAAGGTGTCGACCTGTCTTCGCGTCCACTCGAGCTCCGCCCCAAGGGAGCGCAGTCGCTCCTCGGTGCCCGGCCTGTCGGCAAGGGGACTCTTGATCTCGATGTTCTTCAAGAGGTCTCTCCCTGGAAGTTCTTTTCCAGGAGCGCGTGGCCCGCCGGCACGGAGAGCTCGAGGTCCCGCTCGTCAACGGTCTGGAGTCTCTCGATCCCGAGCTCGGTCGCGGCCCGGTGGTACATGTCTCCCACCACGCCAGCGGCGGCTACAAAAATGTCACTGCCGCAATTCCCGGCAGGCTCCAGTTCGGCCGAGAGCAGGAGGCCGCTGAGGTAGGCTCCGTTTTCCCGGGGCTCCTTGCCGCCGAGAACCTGGCGGGTTCTCGCGGCGAAGAGTCCGCCCGAGAGTCCATCCCGGGCTCCTGAGCGAACCCCCTCGACAAAGGCATCCTCGAGCCCCGCGAGGGTTTCAGGCTCCTCCACGGTGTGGCGGAGGATGCTGTGCTGGGTGAGAATCGCGTAGAGCTCGCCGGTCATGAAGGTCCTCAGGGAGGAAATCTCGCCTTCGCGTGCCTGGAGGTGCTTGGAGTGGGTGCCGGGCAGGATCAGCAGGGTCTCTTCTTCTGTTCTTCCGAGGAGCTTCAGCAGCCCGAGAGCCTCGGTCTCCTCGCCGCGAAGGACGTCATCTTCGCTTCTAAGACCTGAGACCAGGCGTACGGGGCAGGGACGGCTTTCGGTGAGAGCTCCCAGGGCGGCGATGGTCGCCCCGCTGCCGTCGAGAGGGAACGGGAGTCGGGCGTAGTCCAGTTCACGCCAGCCGATCGACGAGCTGGCCATGCCGGAGATCCACAGGGGGATTTCGGAAGCCTGGTCTTCGGGGCCGGGAAGCTCGTCGATCCTGTCTACGAGATAGGAGGCGAAGCGGCCGGGATCATCGCCCTCGAGACGGTCGATGCCATCGGCTGTGCGGAGCTCGCCGGTGACCTCCAGCGAGGGCAAATGGACCAGCCTCAACCTGAAGTTTGAGGTGCCCCAGTCGCAGCTGTAAAAAGAATGACCCATCGTGCGTGATCCTGGACAGACCGAAACAGGACTTTTGGTTACAATAACCCGCCGTGCTGGCGTTGTCGCCAGCATAGTTGACGACTGGAACACTGTCGGAGAGCTTGCAAATGCCAAAGGTCCTGCTGCCCATCGGAGATGCGACGGAGGTTCTGGATACCATGTATCCGTTCTTTCGCCTGCCCGAGGATGATTTCGAGGTCGTGGTCGCCGGCCCCGAGGCTCGTCTCTATCATATGGTCCTGCACGAGGTGCCGCCCGACTCCGAGTGGGACATCACGCAGGAGACCCCCGGCTATCATATCGAGGCGACCGTAGCCTTCAGGGATGTTGACCCGGGTGAATACGCCGGGCTCTTCGTCTCAGGCGGCCGGGCGCCGGAGTACCTGCGCTATGACGAGGATCTGTTGAGGCTCACGCGCCACTTCTTCGAGACGGGCAAGCCTGTCGCCGCGCTCTGTCACGGGGTGGAGATCCTCACGGCCGCCGGTTGCATCGAGGGCCGGACGCTGACCACCGTGGCCAAGTGCGCTCTCGATGTCGAACAGGGCGGAGCCGCCTATGTCGATGAGCCGACGGTGATCGACGGGAACCTGGTCACGGCAAGAACCTGGCACGACAACACCCCGCTCTTGAAGGCCTTCGTCGAGATGCTCAAAAGCGCCGGGCAATGACCGCAGCTCAGAGCTCGACCCTTCGGTAGCTCATCTCCCACTCCTTCATCCACTCGAAGGATTTCGGCTCGATCCGGTAGAGCACGAAGCGCTCATCGGCCTCCGCGTCGGGGAAGAAGCCGCGCCAGAGCTGGGGGCTCAGCGTTGTCTCTATCAGCTCCTTCTTGACGGAGGCGTCTTCGACCACCACGGCTGTCCCCGCCACCCGAACCTGCCAGTGCTCGGCGTCCACAAAGCAGATCTCCACCCTGGGGTTGGCCTCGAGCTCCGCGATCTTCCGGGTCTCGGTATGGCTTGGAATGAGAATGGAGAGGTCATCCTGGAGAAACGCGCAGACGGGCCGGACCCGCGGGCTGTTCTCGATGGGACAGATGGTCGCCAGATCACCATAGACACAGCTTTTGATGATTCGGACAATGGTTTCCCTGGTTTCAGGATCGAGTTCACTCACGTTTTTTCTCCGGGTGAAGAGGCTGCGCGGCTTGTCGTCGTCGGCCGTTCTGTTCCAGACTAACCGAGGTTCTCATCAAGTAAAAGAGCCCCCGAGCGCAAACTTCGGGAGGGTCTTATCAAGGGGGAGGCCAGCAAGGTGAAGCCATCTGTTTTCCTGATTATGATGATTGTGTCCGGCGCCTGTTTTCAAGCCGCCGCAACCGATAAGGCAGCCAAGGTCTACGAGGTCGTGAAGGTAAAAGACTTTGAGATCACCGGTGGCGGGGGAGGCGAGGCCTGGCGGAAGGCCGCCTGGGGGGAGATGAAGCGGGAGGGGAAAGACGGGCTTACCTATTTCTCCCGGTTCAAGGCCGTGTATTCAGCGACGGGTCTTTATTTCTTCATGACCGGCAGCGACGAGCGCCTGACGGCGACGATGCAGAAAGATTTTATGGACCTGTTTCTCGAGGACGTCTTCGAGGTCTTTCTCTGGCCCGATGAAAACCAGCCGCTCTATTTCGAATACGAGATCTCGCCGCTGAACCGCGAGCTGCCGCTCATGGTGACAAACATCAACAACAGGATCATGGGCTGGCTTCCCTGGCATTACACAGGCGATCGCAAGACCCGCAAAAAGACCGGGGTGATCGGCAACGAGCTCAAGCCGGGGGCGGTGATCAAGGGCTGGCGCGCGGAGTTCTTCATCCCTTTCAAACTGTTGGCGCCCCTGCTTGCAGCGCCTGTGAAGAAGGGAGATCGCTGGCGGGCGAATTTCTATCGAGTGGATTACGACAGGAAGCAGACGACAAAGTGGGAGTGGTCGCCGGTAAAAGGAGATTTCCACAGGCCAAAGGATTTCGGAACGCTCCTGTTTCGCTGACCCTCGCCGAGCGCCTTGCCAGCGGATGAAAAAACCCCCCGTCTCCCGGAGGAGGCGGGGGGGTTGTTTTCCAGGCTTGTGTCAGATGAACATCTCGGTGACCGGCTCGTCGGAATCGGCCATCTTGATGGCGCGTCCAATGGCCAGCTTGTTCTCCTTGACCGGGTTGATCCGGAGCATGGAGAGCAGGGTCGAGTAGAGCTCGCCGACAAGGACGGGGCGGTTCCGTACCTCCTGCCCATCGGTGCTCGAGGAACCGATGACGGTCCCTCCCTTGACTCCGCCGCCGGCGACCATGGCGCTGAAGCAGCGCGGGAAGTGATCGCGTCCATTGTTGCGATTGATCTTCGGGGTTCTTCCGAACTCACCCATGCAGACGATCAGCGTCGAGTCGAGCAGACCCTTGGAGCGAAGCTCCTTCATGAGCCCGCTGAGGGCGGGGTCGAGGATCGCGGCTCGCGCGCTCACGGCGTTGAAGTTGTTGGTATGGGTGTCCCAGCCGCCGAGGTTCATCTGGACAAAGGGGACGCCTTTTTGTACGAGCCGCGCCGCCATCAGCGACTGGAGGCCGAAATTGTTCAGGCCAAAGCCCTTGCGAACGGCCTCGGGCTCGTTACGGACATCGAATACCTTGGCGCTGGGGGAGTCCAGGAGACTGAGAGCTTTCTTGCGCACGGTTCGGTGCCCGGCGAGGAACTCGCCGCGTTTCGAAGAGAGATACTTATTGTCGAGCATGCCAAGCAACCCGAGCCGGGAATTGAAGCGGCCCTTGTCCACGTCGCCGGGATACTGCAGATAGGGCACCGGGCGGGAGGGGTTGTCGACCTGGAAGGGTCCATAGCGCACTCCGAGGTAGCCCGGTCCGTAGGATCCTCCGCCGATCGAGACAAAGTGAGGGAGATCCGAGTTTTCCTTGCCCAATTCCTTGGCGACCAGGGCGCCGAAGGACGGGTGGGTGATCGCGCCGGTCATCCTGTAGCCGGTGTGCATCAGGTAGCTGCCGCGGGAGTGGTCTCCCTCGGGAGAGGTCAGGCTGCGGACAAGGCAGACATCCTTCGATTCCTTGGCGACCCCGGGGTAGTGCTGGGCGATCTGGAAGTCGCTGGCGGTATCGATCCCCTTGGTCTCTCCGCCGTTTTGATGGTCGGGCTTCGGATCCCAGGTGTCGAGCTGGCTGGGGCCGCCGCCGAGCCAGACCAGGATGCAGCTCTTGGCCTTGCCCTTTTGCCAGGGCTGTACGCCTCCGACAACCGTTTTGCCGCGGCTGTTGTCCTGGACCTGGAGCGGGGCGGCCGGGCTTCCAGAGGCCCAGCCAAGCACCATCGAGCAACCGAGTCCGCCGACTCCAACTCTGAGGAAGTCACGGCGGTCCTGGGAAGGGCTGCTGTGCTGCGTGGTCGATTTCGCATCAAGTGGTTTCATTTTCTTTCCTTTCGTGCCGCGCGGGATTCGCGAGACGTACGAGTTTCTTTCGTTTAGCTTGAATGCAGGAACTCCGCGGAGTTCAGCAGCGCCCAGTGAATATCAGCAAGCGCCGATTGCCGCTGGGCATCGTCCCGTGCTGATTGCGCGTGGCGGGTGAAGGCGCTTCGCTCGGCGGCCGAAGGCAGACGGCCCAGGCTCGCCAGGAAGAGCTGATCGACATGCCTGTTCGGCGCGATACCGTGCAGGACCACATCCAGGTTTCCAGGATACTTCTTCTGATAGCTGGCGTGATAGGGTCTCGATGCCGGCGCCTTGCTCGATGTGAACTCACCGTTAAAGAGCAGCAGCACCTGCAGCACAGTCCCCTGGAACTCCATCCGCTTTTCTGTCTCGTCGACTCCGAAGCGCCTGACGAATTCGCGTTCAGCCTTCTGGACGTAGCTCTTCACCTGGCGGGCGTTGTTTTCCGGGTGGGGGTCTTCCATGCCGGTAGCTCTGAGGACCGACCGCACCAGCACCTCGGGCTCGAGGGGGCGGATGGGGATGGTGGTGAAGAGGTCGTGTTCTTCTCCCGGCACGATTCCCCCGGGAACTCCCTGGACAGCCTGCTGGCGGTAGGCTCTCGTCAGGACGATGATCTTCTGCAGCCGCCTGAGGTCGTAGCCGCTGGCCACGAAGTCCCGGGTCAGGTACTCGAGCACCCCGGGCAGGATGATCTTGGAGTCTTCCGAGAAGTCGTCGATCGGGTTGACGAAGCCCTTGCCGAGGAAGCGTGCCCAGACCCGGTTGACCAGGCTGCGCGCAAAGTACTTGTTCTTGTCCGAGGTCAGCCATTTGACCAGGTTCTTGCGCCGGTTGGAGGCCCCGTAGTCGGTAACCTTCGAGCCCTTGCGGGCCATCATCATCTTCGATTCCATCTTCTTCCGGTCGAGCTTGCTGGCCCCGGTCTTCGGCTTGGGGAGGGGATCGAGAGGGCTGTAGTTTTCCGGCCTGTTGTAGCGTACGCCGAAGTACATCGGCTGGATCTCCATGGCACGATGTCCTTTTTTCATCGGCGGCATGGTCAGCTCTCCACTGGCCCGGGAGCGGATCCCGTATCTGCGGGAATCGCCGCCGGCTCGGTCGTAGTCGCGGTAGCGCTGGGTGCGGGCAAAGAAGGCGGCAAAGCCGAAGAACTCCTCGCGTTTGACGTCAGCATAGGGGTGGTCATGGCATTGGGCGCATTCGATTCGAGTGCCGAGGAAGATTCGGGAGACCTTGCCGGCCATGTCTTCTGGCTTGGCTTCGTAGCGCAGGTAGAAGTTAACCGCAGGGTCGTTGCTGGGCAGGCCCGCGCTCAGGAGGATTTCACGTGAGAGCTCGTTGTAGGGTTTATTGGCCAGGAAGCTTTTCCGCAGCCAGGTGCGGAAGCTGCCGCGGTCGAGCCCGTCGGTATTTCCCTTTCTTCCGATCAGGGTGTGTTCCCAGACCTCTGCCTCGAACTCGGCATGATCGGGAGTCTGGAGAAACCAGCTTGACCATTTGCTGGCCTTGTTTCGCGAGCGGTCGTTGAGAAACTGGTCAATCTCATCCGGGTAGGGAATGACGCCCCGCAGATCGATCGACAAGCGCCTGAAAAAAGCTCTTTCCGAAGCCATCGGCGCCGCGTTGGTGAAGGCCTCGCTCCAGATCTCGCGGAGCAGCAGGTTGACGTCCGCCGCGGCTTTTTCAGGTTCAGGCAACTTGGGAGCGGCCTGGGTAGCAGTGCTCAGCAGGACACTGGAAAAAACGACCAGAATTCCGACAAGTCTGTTCTGTGAGGAGCTCATCATGCCTCTTTCAGTAGATCTAAGTGTATTCAAGCTTTGCACTACCCTCTAAGTTACCTATTATAGTTTGTTGGATTCGCTAACATCCAAATCTTTTCAGGGCTTCCATTTAGCCCAGTGGCCCATCTGTCTGCATTTCCGCCTGAAAAGCGGTTTTACCGGTGGTGACATGAGTTTTCGTTCAAATCACTTAAAACGGCTTCATTGCCTGTCTCTCTTCGTTCTGGTGCAGCTTTTCGGGGCGCTTCCCGTTTCTGCGCAGGCTCCAACCCGCCAACTCGCGGTCCCGTCCGGCGCCATCATCAGCCCGAAGACCGGTGGAACCGGGAAAGAGTCGAAATATCTCGAGTGGGCTCCAAAAATCAACGCTGCCGTCAACGAATTCAAGCGCGGCCGCAGGAGCGCTCCGGGCAAGGTTTTCGCGGAGTTCTGGCGTACCGACAAGAAGAACCCGATTCCCCGGAAGTTTCTCTCGGAGATCCTCATTGGCCAGGGAAAGCTCGAGCAGGCTCGTATGGTCCTGGGGTCGACTCTTCGTTTGAAGAGAGCCAAAGAGATCGAGCCGGTTCCGCTGACGGACTGGCATATCCTGGCTCCGTTAAAGTACGAGGGCAAGAAGAGCTTTGACGCCGAGTTGAAGCCGGAAAAAGAAAAGTTCAACTCCTCGGCCAAGTACACCGGAGATGGAAGGATCTGCCGTTGGAAGAAAGCGAAGGGTCCCCGTGTTGATTTTCGCGCGATACTCGAGATCGAGGGGACGGGTATCGGCTATGGTTATTGCCAGTTCATCGCCCGCAAGGCGGGCTGGGTGCGTTTCGGCATCGGTTCCGGGGATGGGGTCAAGCTCTGGTTGAACGATGAGCTGATCCACTCGAACTTCGTCCGACGTGACATTGGCGAAGACCAGGACGAGGTTTACGCCTGGGTCCGGCGCGGCCGGAACACCGTTCGAGTCAAGGAGTCTTCCACGGGCGATGAGTTCAGGTTCTATATTCAGATCTACGACGAGCTTGATCTCCCATCCTCGAAGTTCCTGGACCGGGCTCTTGCAGGCTACAAGGCGCTTGACCGCGCCCGCTACGATGACGCGCTGGAGTCGTTCATGGCGGCGGAGGCCGAGCGTCCGGGCGTGCCCGAGGTGGCGGTTGGCATCGCTGAGACCATGCTCCGCCAGGAGAACCTGGTGGCCGCACGCGGCTGGGTCAACCGGGCTCTCCTTGAGCGCGCCAATTCCGTTCGGGGGCTCCTGGTCTACGGCGAGGTGATGCTGCTTCTGCGCCAGCCTCTCAAGGCCTTCGATGCTTTCAGGGCGGCCTATCGCTCCAGTGAGTAC
The DNA here is from genome assembly GCA_965659285.1 of Planctomycetota bacterium. Taxonomy (GTDB): domain Bacteria; phylum Planctomycetota; class UBA8108; order UBA8108; family UBA8108; genus UBA8108. The sequence goes on from CBFHWB010000002.1 coordinate 62,674, forward strand.
TCCGATGAAAAAGCCTTCGAGGTCTGGACCGAGAGCGCGGTCAAGGCCAGGTGGAATCTGCAGCGCGGTCTCGCTCTGCTGGACAGGTCCCGGGGCTTTCGCAAGGCCAGGAAGAAGACCGAGGCCGCGGGGTCCCTGGAGGAGGCTCGAGCCTTCCTGGAGCAGACCTTCGTGGGTCTCGCCGATCTGAGCGTCTACCATCGCGAGGGAGGTGACCGCAAGCAGGCGGCCAGCTACGGCGTCCGGGCTATCCAGAAGCTGAGCCCCCAGCAGGTGGCGCTGAATTGTTCGGCCGAGTGGCTGCTCAACCTGGTGAAAGATTTGCGTCAGACCCAGCCGGAAGACCAGGCCTCCCGCGAGCGCATCCTGAGGCTTGTTTCGCAGGTCGATCCGACCCGTTCGGACCTTATCCGGGAGCTCCTGGCTGTAAAGCCGGCCGCGGGCAGCTCAGCCATCTCCAGGAAGATCGAGGCTCTGCTCAAGAAACGTCCTGAATCCGCACTCTACAAAGAATACACCAGCCGGCTCTACTCGGCGGGTGATTACCGCCGCTGCGCGGAGATCTGCGCCGAGGGCCTGGCCTCCGGCATCGTCTCCCGCACCCTGCGCTACAGGCAGGCCAACGCTCTTGTGAAGGTGAAGAGCTACGAGGAGGCTGAGGCGCTCTACAAGGGGTTGCTGGAGGAGAAAGACTACGTCAAGCGCGCGACCGAGGCGCTCCGGAAGCTTGCCCGGTTGCCCCGCCCCCAGGGCTGATCAAGCTCCTGTCTCCTTCTCCGCGGGGATCTCGCTTCCATGCGGGTCGAGGTCCGGATTACCCAGCAGCTCCTCCAGTTCTTTGACAAGGCCGGGCTGTAGATGGTGCTCGATATGATCCGCCGCGTCGTGCACGTGGTCTGAGGCAGCTCCCATTTCGTGGATCATGTAGCTTTCCCAGAGGCGGTGGCCCCGGATGATTGCAGCGATCCGTTCGCGGCCCGTGGCGGTCAGGCTGAACGCTCCGCTTTCGACCTTTACCTCCCCTCGCGCCCTGCACCGCCTCAGCGCGCCACCGAGTTTTTCAGGCGGGTAGCCGAGGGGGGCGGCCACCTCCTCCATCCTGAAGCGCTGGTTGAAGATGCCCCCGGCGAGCCGGTAGATCGAGCCGAGCAGGTTTTCTTCCAGGATCCTCGATTCGAGGGTCCGCTTTCTCCAGGCCTGGGCCAGGAGTCCTTGTCCGGGGCTGAAGACCAGGGCGAGCAGGAATTGCAGGCCGGCAAAGACGGCGACGGTTGGAGCCCGGGCGGTTTCGAAACTGACAGCCTCGAGGAGCACCGTCATCCAGGAGCCGAAGAAGGCGGCGCTGAGACCGAAGAGGGCGGAGAGCAGCAGAACTCTGTCGAAGCGCGAGCTGATGAGCTGGGCGGTGGCGGCGGGGATGATCAGCAGGGCGATCACCAGGATCGCGCCGACAGCCTCAAAGGCGACCACGATGGCCAGCGCCAGGAGGCTGGTCAGGAGCAGGTTCACCAGGCCTACGGGCAGCCCCAGCGTTCCGGCGAACTGGCTGTCAAAGGAGGTGATGAGGATCTCCTTGTAGAAGCAGAGAAAAAAGATCACCACCAGGATGGAACACGCGAGGGTCGGTACGACCTGGTTGAGTTCGCCAATGACCTCCAGGGAACCGTAGAAAACGCAGTCCTGGTCAAAATGAGCGTCCCGAGCCGCCAGCCTGATGAGGATGACCCCGACCGCGAAGAAGGCGGGGAAGACCGCGCCAAGAGCCGTGTCAGGCTTGATGCGCGAGTACTTGTGCAGAGCCTCGATGAGCATCGTCGAGGCCAGCCCCGCCGCGAGCGCCCCTCCGAGGACAAAGAGCATCGTAGCCGAGGCGCCAAAGACGTGATCATCCTGTTCGAGGACGAGTCCGGCGAGCAGCAGGCCGCCGGCAATTCCCGGCAGGACGGAGTGGGAGACAGCGTCGCCGAGGAGCGCCGTGCGGCGCACCAGGAAGACGGAGCCGAGCAGGCCACAACTCATCGCCACGAGCAGGGCCATCAGCAGGGGCCAGGTGTCGATTTCCCAGTCGAACCAGAGCTCTGTGGCGGCCAGGCCAGGCCAGAATCTGAGTGGCAGGCAGCTCATGGCGTTCCTCCCTCGCTGAGGCCGGGAGGAATCTTTTTGCCATGCGGATCGGTCTCGGGATTGTCGAGGAGCGCCTCCAGCTCCCGCAATGTTTCAGAGTCGAGAAAGTGTTCTATCTCCTCGGCTCCAGCGTGCACATGGTCCGGGGCCAGCGAGGCCTCCCGCTGCAGGAAGATCTCCCACAGCCGGTGTCCACGCATCAGCGCGCGCGCGCGCTCCTGTCCCGCCGAGTTGAGGACCAGGAGATCCTTCTCGAAACGCCCCCAGTTGGAGCCGTTCATGCGCCGGGCGAGGATCCTGGTGGCCGAGGGCTCTTCGCCTCGCTCCCTGGCAAGCTCACCGATCGGTATCGCGGCCAGCTCGCCGCCGCGTTCGCCGATCCGCCAGGCCGAGGTCAGCAGGTTTTCCCGCAGCGTCTTCAACTCGAGTCTCTTTTGCAGAAGATAGCGGCCGAGGACTCCATGATGGGGCGAGGCCAGGAATGCTGTCATGAGCCAGAGAAAGGCAAGGCAGACGATCGCCGGGCCTACTCCAATCCCGAATACGAAATCCAGGTAGACCCCTCCGAATCCCGACAGCGCCCCAAGGAAGGCTGAGAGCGCGATCATGCGTCCCAGGCGATCGGTCAGGAGATAGGCTGTCGCGGGGGGGATCACCAGCAGGGCGGCGACGAGGATGACCCCGAGAATTTTCAGGCTGACGACGATCACGAGCGTCAAGAGCAGCAGGAGCAGGCCATCAAAGAGCCGCGGAGAGAGACCGATGGAGACCGTGAAAGACGGATCGAAGATCGACGCGGTAAGTTCCTTGAAAAACAGGCACAGCAGGGCGAGGACGACCACGGCGGCTGAGACGAGGAAGACCAGGTCGACGGTCTGGATGATCGCAGGATTGCCGAAGAGATAGTGGTTCAGCCCCGAGGACTGGCTGCTCAGCTCAGGGCCGGCCCGGGTGATCCAGCTCAGCAGCCAGATGCCGATGGCGTAGAACAGGCTGAGGGTGATGCCGAGGCTTGCATCGTCCTTGATCGGCGAATAAGAGGTGATGGCCCGGGTCAGAGCGGCGGCGAGCAAGCCGGCCGCCAGGGAGCCCAGCAGGAGAGCCGGCGTGCTTTTACTGCCAGCCAGGATGAAGCCAACAGCGACTCCCGGCAGCACCGCGTGGCCCAGCATGTCCGCGAAGAGCGCCATGCGCCGCAGTATGATGAAGCTGCCCAGTGCCCCGCAGGTCAGTCCCGCGAGGCAGGCGCCGAGGATGGCGCTGATGGTCGCCTGGGCGGCGTCGCCCCGGCCGAGCAGGCTCGAGAAAAATTCCCCGGTGAGTTCCGCGAAGCTCATTTCTTGCCGCTCTTTGACTGGCGGATGGCTTCGCCCGCCTGCGAGAGGACGGTGAGGTGTCCCCCGTAGGTCTTGCGCAGCAGCTCCTCGGTAAAGACCTCTTCGGTCGGACCGAAGGCGACCATGCGCCGGTTCAGCAGCAACAGGTGGTCGAAATATTCAGAGGCTGTCTGCAGATCGTGATGAACGACCAGGAGCGTTCCGCTCTCCGAGCGCATCTGCTCAAGCAGCTTGACGATGGTCTTTTCCGTGGTGGCATCGACCCCGGCGAAGGGTTCGTCCATGAGGTAGACCCGGCTCTCCTGGGCCAGCGCCCTGGCGAGGAAGATCCTCTGCTGTTGTCCTCCTGAGAGGTTGGCAATCTGACGGTCGGCGAAGGCCGTCATGCCGACCTGCTCCAGGGCCTCGTCGGCGATCTTCCGGTCCTCCGCCCCGGGCCGGCGAAGAAGGCCGAGATGGCCGTATCTTCCCATCAGCACCAGGTCGCGGACCGTGATCGGGAAGTCCCAGTCGATCTCCTCCCGCTGGGGAATGTAGCCGACCGTTTCGCGCTGCTGTTCAATCGGGTCGCCGTAGATCTTGACCCATCCTGAGGAGAGATCGAGGAGCCCCATGCAGGCCTTGAGCAGGGTTGATTTCCCCGCGCCGTTGGGGCCGATGATTCCAACGAGGGCTCCTTCGGGAATCTCCACATCGATGTTCCAGAGGACGGGCTTCTGGTCGTAGGAGACCGTCAGGTCATGGATCTCAATCGGCGGCGCGGTCATTTACTGTTACCGCTTTTTTCGCCAAGGGCGTTCACGATCGTCTCGAGGTTGAACCGGAACATGCCGAGAAAGGACTCCGCGGGTGAGCCGGGTTCGCCGAGAGCGTCGCTGTAGAGCTCGTGCTCGTAGATTTTACAGCCGGCCTCCTCGGCGACCTTCTCCACGGCGTCGCGAGGTACCGAGGTCTCGGCGAAGATGATGGAGATGTCGTTCTCCCTGATGTACTTGACCGCCGCCCGGATGTTCTGGAGCCCGGGCTTGGTCTCTGTGCTGATGCCCTGCAGCCCTTTGACCTCGAATCCGTAGGCGCGGGCGAAATAATTGTAAGCATCGTGGCTGGTGACGACCTTGCGCTTGCGGGGAGGAAGCTGGGCTGTTTTTTCAAGCGCCCAGCCGTGGGTCTCCTCGATCTCCGCGAGATATGCCCGCGTCGCCGATGCGTGGCTCTCCGCGTTCTCCGGGTCGGCCTTCTCCAGTGCTTTTCCGGCCGTGGCCGCCGCGGTTTTCCAGAGCTGGAGATCGAACCAGAGATGGGGGTCCGGGTAGGCTCCGAACAGTTCATTCCGGATGAGCTTTTCCTTGTCAACGGCTTCAGCGACAGCGGCGATGTGCTGACCCTCACGGGGCGACTTGCTGAGGCGGGCGAGGAGATCACCCATCTTTCCCTCGAGATGGATTCCGTGATAGAGGACGAGTCCCGCATCTTTCAGGCGTTTCTGGTCGGCCCGGGTCGCCAGGTAGAGATGGGGATCGACGCCCGGTCCACAGAGGCCGGTGACCTCGACATGCTCGCCGCCTATTCTGCGGGCGGCATCCGTGATCATTCCGGTGGTGCAGACAACCTTGAGCTTGCCGGAGTTGACGGTTTCGCCGGAGGGGGAGCAGGAGGCGAGGAATAACAGTGACCCCAGCAGGAGGGCCGGAAGAGTTCGAATGGTCATGGCTTTCGGTAAAAAATCCTGGTTGCGTTGTTTGGAGTCCGATCTTCAGGTTTCTGAGTCTAACAGTATTTTATTACCCTAGGGTAATAAACATCGCCTGAAAGACCAGTTTTGTTGTGGGCGTGATCGCGGCGGGCTGGATCAGAGCAGGACCAGGCGGCCCTTCTCCGAGCAGCGGCTGTGGATTTTTTCCGCGCGCAGAGTGAAGAGGGAGATCGTTTCCTGGGGACAATTCAGCCTGCTCAGGAAGAGCTTCCATTCCATTGCCTTCTGACCATCGCCGGTGAATTTGTAGAAGGCGTTCAGTTGCGCGGCGGCGCTGGCCTGGTTGAGAGTCTTCTGGAGGGTCTGGGCAGCGAGGCTCGCGCTTTCCAGGTGGTCTTCGACCTTCTCGGCGCAACCACCCTGGGCTTCGCAGGCCGCCAGGCCCAGGTAATAGACCACGAGGAGCTCGGCCTTGTTCATGGGCTTATCCTTCAGGAGGGATTCGTAGATCGCCCGGGCGCGGTCGAGCTCGCCGGTATGGAGCCTGAGCATCGCTTCGGAGTTGCGACGCAACTCCAGCACGTAGCGGATTTCCGGATACTCATCAAGAATCTTCGGATCCAGCGGAGGCAGAGAGAACTCAGCCATCGGGCAGTCCGAAGAGACCGGTCTTTCCAGCAGGGCGTTGTTGAAGGAGTAGATCTCGAGGACAAATTGCCGGACCAGGTTCGGAATGGTCCTGGGCGATTCCGAGATCAGCGATTGGGCCTGGTCGAAATGATCCCAGGCATCCGCGAAGCGCAATTGGAGCGACCGAATTCGTCCTCGCATCGTCTCGGCATGGAAATGCCGGACGCCATCGAGATTCCTGTAGGAAGCATCGAGGTCGGCTCTGCGGAAGAACTTCTTCAGCCAGTTCTCAGGCAGCGGCGAGGGTCTGTTGGTGATCTCTTGAGGGGGCATTTTCGCATTGCGCTCCAGAGGGTAAGTCGGCGCTCAAACAAGCCCCGCATCCTATCGGATGGAGAGAGATGATGTCCATCCCGTTATGCTCTATAGAGGGGCCTAAGTCTTTTGCCGATAATATGTTCAGTTTTTCGGACCATTCCTCAGTCGTAGGACCTCGAGCCGCATCCGGATTCGCAGGAGAGGTTTGGCAGGGTCAGGTCAACGGAGCAGGACTGGTTAAAAGGCCCGGGCGAAGGGGGCGCCTCGCCGCCGCCGAAGAGCCAGCTGTTCAGGTAGACCACATCGGAGAGGTCGAGCCTCCCGTTGTCGTCGATATCGGCCTGGTTCAGGCAGGGGGGCTCCTGGCCGCCGGCGAAGAGGTAGAGGCAGAGAAAGCCCGCATCGCTGATATCGACCCGGCCGTCATTATTTGAATCTCCCCGGCCGAGAATCTCCTGCAAATC
>CBFHWB010000003.1:0-62196 GCA_965659285.1 Planctomycetota bacterium
GCCGGTTCGCATATCGACACAACGAGCTCGAGGCACGACCCTGTGCAGCATCGGCTCGTCGTCAGCGATGACGATCTCGATCCGGAATCGAACCCCGGAGCCCGGTATTTTGTCGAGCTTTACACCCTCTCCCATGATGATTCTGAACACACCAACAGCGTGGGCTGGCAGGAGGTCGATATCTCCGGACAGCCCGGAGGCACCTGGGACTTTGATTTCCGCCAGGTCATGGGAAACGAGGGCCCGGCTCTCGATGCCTGGGAGGGCGGTGAGAGGACGGTCATTCCCGAGGGTGAGCTGGTCGATGACGGACGCAGCTACATCGACCTCCACGTCAGCGAGAACGAGGATGGCACCTACCGATACGAGTACGCGATCTACAACCTGGACATGCACCGCGCGGTCGCTTCGCTCACCATCCCGGTGGGCGAAGGGGTGGCGATTTCCGGTATTGGCTTCAAGGCCGTTCAGTCCGCCGATGATGGCTTTAACAACGAGCCCTGGGCGGCCACCAGGGACGCCTCCGGCTTGACCTGGTCAACCAGCCCGGTCGCGGAACATCCGAACTCCAATCCCCTTGGCTGGGGAAGTCTCTACAATTTCTGGTTCGATGCCGATGCGGCTCCTGCCGAGGGCAGCGTCACACTTGGAGTTTACAGGACCGATCTCGAAGGACCGTCCTCCTTCGCGGGAGTCAGCCGGGTTCCGGGCGGTGGCGCTCTGCCTCCCCCGGGAGGAAGTATCTTCCGTCGGGGCGATACCGATGGAAACGGCACGGTTGAATTGACGGACGCGGTCTTGATCCTCGGCTATCTCTTCCAGGGCAGTGCTACGCCTGCGTGTCTCGAAACCGCCGATAGCGATGACAACGGCAAGGTGGATGTTTCTGATGCCATTCGGCTGCTGGGCTGGCTCTTTGCCGGAGGGTCGCCGCTGGCGCCTCCGGGCTCCGAGGAGTGTGGACGCGACCCGACTCCGGGTGACGAGGATGAATGCGATTATGATGCGAACAGCTGCTGAGCGTGCGCGCCGGCTTCCAGGCCGGTAGCTGCCAGGTACGCTTGCGAGTGTTGCGAGAGGACCGCCGGTTTCAGCGGTTGCTCGGGAGAAGAGAAAAGGTGGGAAGGCCGCTGCTGATTTTACTGGGCGTTTTCTGCGCCGGCTGCTCCTCGGCCGGGGTTCGGCCCGCGTCATCAGTTTCCCATTCGGAGGTCATCGGCGCCTCGGTAGAGGGGCGGGCGATCACGGCGGAAATCCTGGGCCGCGAAGGTCCGGCCTTTCTCATCTTTGGAGTCATTCACGGCAACGAGCCGGCAGGGGAGCCTCTGCTCGGGCTTTTTCTCGATCATCTCAAGAAGAACCCGTCCCTGTATTCCCGCCGTCGGCTGGTGGTGATCCCTGTTCTCAATCCGGATGGTCTTGCAAGGAAGAGCCGCTACAATGTCAGGGGAGTTGATCTGAACAGGAACTTCCCGGCATCCAACTTCAAGAAGAGTCGGCGCAACGGACCCTATCCCGCCAGTGAGCCGGAGACCAAGGCTCTGATGAAGATGATTCGTCAATTTCGACCGACCCGGGTGCTGGCGGTGCACTCGCCGCTGCTTTGCGTCAACTATGACGGTCCGGCCGACTCGCTGGCCGCAGCCATGGCCCGGGCGAGCGGCTATCCTCTCAAGCCTTCGATCGGCTATCCGACGCCGGGTTCGCTCGGAAGCTACGCGGGCATCGATCTGCGCCTTCCGACGATAACGCTTGAGCTGCCCGGGAAACTCTCCGGTGAGAAGGCCTGGGCGGATCTGAAAGAGGCGCTCCTGGTTTTCGTGAATCACTGAGCCCAGGCGGGTTTATTTGTTCACGGCGACAGAGGCGTCGTCCGTTCGCGGCCTGCTTGCCGTCTCGAAGGAGTCCGTCCATTTCTTCCATTCCGCCTCGGCGGCCCGTACGGCGAGTTCGGCCGCGTCGACCTCCTCGAGCGCTCGCTGGATCTTTGTGCCGTGGGCGGCCAGGGCGCTCACCTCAGCCGTCAGCCGTGCCCCCAGCTCGGCGCTTTTTGCTACCGCGACCGCGACCTGCTTGCGGCTTTCTTCCCAGGCCTTGACCGAGCCTGCCAGCGCCGCGGCCAGCTCAGCGGAGGATTTTTCGAGATCGGTGATCAACTTGCCGGCTGCGGCCAGCTTCTCGGTTTCCACTGCGTCGACCTGCAGGGTGTCGGTTTTCGAGATGATCTCCGCGGCCTTGCTCGAGGATCCCGCGGCTTTTTCGAGCAGGTTACGGGCGGCCGCGGCGGCGGCATCAGCCGTCTTTCGCGCGCTCTCCGCGTTGGCCTTGAGCTCTCCGCGCAGGCTTGCGAGCCGCCCATTCGCCTCCCGCGCCTCCGCCTTTCTTTCTTCGAGCGCAACGAGCCGTGCGATATGCTCCTTGCGTTTCAGGGCCACCACCTTGAGAGCCTTGTCGATCTCGATGGCGGCCTTCCACTTGTCGGCGACCATCCTGGCGGACTGGAGGCCGGCCGCGGCCTTGTCGAGGATAGCCTTCTGCGTTCCCGCGGCTTCGTTGGCCGTTTTCGCCTCGCCGGTCAACTGGCCGACTCGGGCCCGGGCGGCGTTCAGCTTTCCGATAGATTGATCGAGGGTCGTCTTTGACAGGGTTCTCCGCTCCAGGATCCGGGAGACGCCGGCCGCGAGCTCTGCGGCCTTCTTCTGGGCCGAGGCGAGCGCGGCCGCGCTTTTCTTCAATTGGGCGTCGTTCTTTTTCTCAGCCGCGGCAAGCTTGCCGTGCTCTTCTTCACGGGCGGCGAGAGCGGTAAGAGCTTCGCGAAGGTCCGCGGCGGCTGCATCTGCAAGTCCGCGGTGCTTCTCAAGGTCGGAATTCGCCTGCGTAGCCGCGCCGGCTGCCGCCGCTGCCGCGGATCCGCTTTCATCGAGCGCGGCCTTCAACTCTCTCGCGGCGTTCAGGAGGGTGGTCTGCTCTGAGGCGAGCTTGTCGTGTTCGGATTGGAGACCCGCGAGGGGCTCCATCGCCTTCTCGAGGCGTGCTGAGAGATTGACGGGGTTCAGTGACAGGTTGGCAACCCGCTTGCCATCGGCGGCGTTCCACATCCGGATCTCACCGTTCCAGTCTCCGGCGATGACGCGTTTACAGTTGTGATCGACGGTTACCCGCAGGGCGAGATCACCGAAGGCTTCAAAGGCGCGCTGCTGTTTTCCGCTCTGATCCCAGAGCTTGGTTACCCGGTCGCGTCCGCAGCTTACCAGTTGGCCATTTCGATGAAATTGCATGGCAAGCGTCCCCCCTCCATGGGCATTCCAGCGGCGGACCTGCCGGCCGTTTTCCATTTCCCAGAGGCGTATGGTCGAATCTTCACTGGCGCTCGCTATGATGTTCGAGTCGGCTCTCCAACTCACCGCGGTTATCGCGCCGCCATGCCCCCCGAGGGCCAGGTATTCGCGCCCGGTCACGGATTCCCATACATGAAGGCCGCCGTTGCGATCTCCCGATGCCAGGAGCACTCCATCCGGACTGAACTCAAGTGAGAAGATCCAGTTGGTGTGCTTCTTGATGTCGTGCAGCAGTTCCCCGTCGCTGGTCGAGTAGATTCGCAGCATCTTGCTGGACCCGCCAAGGGCGACCATGCTGTGGTCGCTGGAGATGTCGGCCGCGAGGACGGAGTCGTACTCGTCGCCGATCTCTACCACCCGTTCTCCCGTACGGATGTTCCACAGGACAACCTTTCCCGAGTGGGCTCCACGCCCGCCTCCGGCCAGCAGGAGCCCGGCGTTGCGGCTGAACTTGAGTATCTGGGCCGTGCCTTCAGGGAAGGGGAGCACACCGGCCAGCTCACTGGTGTCGGTATTGTAGAGCAGAATCTGCTTCTGACCTGCCACGGCCAGCAGGGGAGCCCAGGGGCTGCAGGCCATCGCCGTTACGGCGCTGGTCTGCCGGGTTCTCACCACGGGCTCCAGGCTGAGACCCCTGGGCATCGGCGGCGGGCCCTCAGGCTTCGCTGTGGGTTCACTTACCGACAGCTCGAGCTTGGGCTTGGCTGGGAGCTTGATCTTGCTGCTCTTGTTCTCCGGGGCTCCTCCCGCGATCCACTTTCGAACGGTCGCGAGGATTCCATCCGCCATCTTGCCTCCCTTTGGCGGCATGTGCGGTTCTTCAAGGTGAGAGATGAGAGCGAAGAGGCGGCTGGATTCCGGCTCCCCGGGCTTGATCACCTTCCCGGAGCTGCCACCCTCCATCGTCAGGCCGTAGGTGTTGAGCGCGAGCCCGCCTTTCTTGCGATCCTGGTTGTGGCACTTGAAACACTGGGACCGGAAGATTTCGGATATATGGTCATCGTAGGTTATCCGGGAGTCTTTTGCCGCGGGCTCTTCGCTTTTCACGATGGTCCCTGGAAGAAGGACACAACCGAGGGCGGCGAGCAGGGCCCCGGTGGGGATCATTCCGGCTGTCGATGAGCTTCTGGAGTGCATGGTGCGGATGTTCATCAGTGGTTGAATAGGAATTCCCGGGAGTTGAGCAGCGACCAGAAGAGGTCATCGAGGAACTCTTTCTGGCTGGGGGCCGAGGACTCGATGGCCTTCAGGCTGGCCAGCTCTTTTTCGCCCGGCTTTCGTGAAAAGCAGCGGATGTACAATTCTTCGATGATCTCGTCCGGGGTCTTCTTGGCGTCAAGGCGAGCCTTGATGAGGCCGCCGCTGCGGATCTTCTGTTCGACGGTAGTGCCATTGATCAGGTGAAGCGCCTGCGAGAGGTTCGGCTCCATCTGGACCTCGCAGGAGCAGACGGTCTCACGCTTGGCCCGGCCGAAGGCCTGCAGGAAATAATTGGTGGTCGATCCATCAGCGATCTGAACCGCGCGCGCGCCCCTGGGGAGCCCGCGGAACTTATTGCTGGTGTTGGTTACCTGGGTGATGCAATCAAGCAGGATCTCGGAGCGAATCCTGCGTAGCGAGGCGTGGGAGAAGTTGCGAGTGTCCGATTCGTTTGAGCTGTTCGTCTGGGTCGCCAGCTGGTAGGTCCTCGATGTACAGATGTCCCTCACCAGGCGCTTGAAGTCGTATTTGTATTCTCTGAAGCGACGCCCCAGCTCGTTGAGCAGCTCAGCGTTGGCCGGCGGGTTGCTGACCCTCACGTCGTCGACCTCATCGATGATTCCCTTGCCGAAGAAATGGGCCCAGACCATGTTGGCGAGGTTGGTGGCAAAGAAGGGGTTCTCGTCGGAGACCAGCCAGTCAGCCATCGCCACCCTCCGGTCCTTGCCCTTGAGGTCGGGAGCTTCCCCGCCAAGGAACTTCGGCTTCATGACCCGATTGCCTACCGGGTGGCGCACCTCGCCACTGCGAGAGTTGAACACGATGGTCTCGCGAGGGTCCTCGGCGCGCTTCCGGCCAATCTGGGAGAAGAAGGAGGCGAAGCCGTAGTAATCATCCTGGGTCCAGCGATCGAAGGGGTGGTTGTGACATTGGGCGCACTGGATCCTCATCCCCATGAAGACCTGGGCGACGTTTTCGGTCACCTTCAGGGTGTTGGTCTCGTTCTGGTAGTAGTTGGTGGCTGGATTTTTGAAGGTGCCGCCACTGGCGCCAAGCAGTTCGCTCACCATTTTGTCCATCGGAACATTGTTGGCGACCTTGTCCTGCAGCCAGTTGTAGTACAGCAGCATCGACTTGTAGCTCACCTGGTTGGACGACCTGATCTGCAGCAGCTCAGCCCATTTCATCACCCAGAGCTCGACGAACTCTTTGCGGCCGAGGAGCTCATCGACGAGCTTCGAGCGCTTGTCTTTTTCCTGGTTCGAGGAGAAGCGCGCGTATTCTTCGGCGGTGGGAAGCAGGCCGATGATGTCGAGGTAGGCACGGCGCAGAAAGATCTCGTCGGAGCAGAGCTCCGAAGGGGCGATCCGCAGCTTGCTGAGCTTTTCGTTGATCAGGGTGTCGACATAGTTGTTCTCGACGACCTCCGGAGACTGGAACTCAAGGTTCTTGGGCAGGACGATGAAGTGGCTGCCGACGGTGAAGGTGTCGAAGCGCGCCATGATAAAGGCCTCTCCCCTGGCGCCCGCGCTCACGACGCCTTCCTGGGTGACCTTTGCCGAGGTGTCGTTGTTGGACAGGAAGTAGGCCAGCCCGGTTACATCCCGGGTGCTGCCATCGGAATATTTCGCCCGGACCGTCAGCTTCTGGGTCGCACCCTCTCCATTGAGGACGGCACTGGGGGGGTAGAATTCGATCCCGGTCGCATGCGGGATGCCGGCGGGGTCGCGAGGAGCCCGGGCCTCCAGCCAGCGCACCAGCGTTCCATACAGCTCGGAGTCTTTCTCGAACCGTTTCCCTCCCGTATGGCTGACCCTGCCGGCGCCCTTCTCGAGCAGCAGGCTGTCGTGTATCAGCGCGAGGTTGAGCCGGCGGCCGTTGAGCTCTCTTGTCAGGCGGTGGTAGTCGCCATCCGGGTCGTAGCCGAAGAGAGAGAGCATGAAGCCATCTTTTCCGCGGGCCGCGCCATGGCAGCTTCCGGTATTGCAGCCGGCCTTCATGAAAATGGGCATGATATCGAGCTTGAAGCTGACAGGCCGGTCGACGGCGGCGTCCTTGACCGTGACCGGCAGCGCGATGGACTTTCCGGCCAACGCGATTCGGAGCTCGGTGGAGCCATCTTTAACCGGCAGCACGGTACCGCTCTCGATCTTCGCCAGGGCCGGGTCCGCAAGGCTGTATTCCGCCTCGGAGGAGACGTCCCGGGTCAGGCCGTTTGAATAGAGCGCCTGGACAATGACCGACTGGTGGTCACGCAGGGAGTTGAGCTGGATGTCGCCTGGAAAGGCGGTGATCTTCACCAGCCCGGGGGCGTCGGCGCCGTTGACCTGGGAGAGAGCTCCCGCTATCAGGACCAGGGCCGGGAGGGATAGAAAGAGTCTGGTTTTCTTCACGATGTAGTCCGGGCTCTCAGGAGCCATCTTCTTTGCTCTTTTTGAATTGCAGGCGTAGCTTTTCCAGCCGGGTAAGGCGCTTCTTGGGCGGCGCCTTTGGAGGTGGAGGAGGCTTCGGTTTCTCGACCTTCTTGACCACCTTCGGCGGCGGTTTTTTCTTCGGCTTTGGCGGCGGCAGGGGCTTGTCGATTCGCAGCTCCGTACCCCCGGTCGCGTGGACGATGGATTCGCCATTCTGGACAATCTCGACCCGGCAGGCGATGTTGCGGTGTTTTCCCGCGGGGCTGTCCTTGGCGACGGCGACCTTGAAGGTGACCTCCTTGCTGGCAGAGTCAATCTCCAGCCCGGGAGCCTTGACGTTGTGAGGCAGACCGAAAAGGGTCAGCCGAGCTTTGCCTTCAAACTTTGTCCTCTGGTTGATCTTGCAGTAGATCTCGGTCGCCTGGCCCTGCTCAACCGATGACTTCTCGGCCGCGAGGTCAATATAGGGCTCTGCCACGCGCAGAGAGGCAAGCTGGGTGCTCGCCCAGATGCCTCCGGAGGATCCGTTGACGGCGATCTTCCAGGCTCTCACCTGCGCGCTTCCGTTCGCGTTGAGGCTGATCGTGGCCTCGTTCTTGTCCTTCGGAATGTTGACGCCTCTTTGCGAGGTGATTCCCGGAGGATTGAAGACCATCTGGAGCGCGATGGGGGCGGTGAACCCCTCTTTTCGTTCCGCTACGATCTTGAGCTCCATCGACCCATTGCGAACGATGGGCACCTTGGGCTCTACAATTCGCAGCTTGAATGGAGCCTCCTCGGTAACCGCGACAGCCAGGCCCTTCAGCGTATGGTTCAGGTATACCGATTGTCCCGGGTTGCCAACCAGGAGGTCGATGCCGATACGGAACCCACCGGAGATGTTCTTTTTTTCATCAACATGGCTGGCGCGAACGTCACAGATCTTCCCGGACAGCGGAGCATCGGCTGCCGCCTCGAAAAGGACAGGTATGGTCGTCAGGTTTGCCGGCATGTTTTCACCCTGGAGGGTGATTCCGCCGGGGAGGTTCGCGCAGCTGAAGGCCAGGTCGCCGCCGAAGTTACTCCTGCTGACGGAAACCAGGGCTGTGTAGCGGTTGCCCCTGGGTACGGCGATCGACTGGCGCTCCTGCGAATAGCGCGCCACCCTTGGGATGGTCAGGCTCAGGCCGGGTTTTACAGGCGTGAGCTCAAAACGGTATACGTAGTTCGGGCCGCCTTTGCCCAGGTGATCCCGTACCGTCAGGACATACTCCTTGGTCTCCGGGGCGGTGAAACGGAAGTAGCTGTCGGGTCCGCGTGAGTCGTCGTTCCCGGCGATTCCCTTGCCGGAAAAATGGGCGATTCCTGTCACGGAGTCCAGTGGAGAACGGATCCTGCGGCCGTAGAGCTCGACCTCGAAGACCTGGCCCTTGCTGGCCTTGAAGCGAAAGCAGTCGACGTCGCCAGGCTCGGAGATGATGCCGTTGAACGCCCCGGGGGCGGCTCCAACAGTGGCCTTGGCGTGGCTGTTGTTGGGCTCAACCTCGAGGGTGTTGTCGTGCTCGCTCAGACGAAAGACATTCCTCGAAGGGGACACTCCACCGGAATCCTGCAGGTGGAGCCCGAAATCTTCATCCGAGACCCCGGGCGCGGTGATCTTCTGCTTGTTGCTTCCGCCTGCGTCGCCCAGGTAGGTCACCTCGATCTCCTGGCCGAGCCGGGCGCCAGCGGGCAGGATTCCCATTGGACGCGGGAAGGTGCCGACATGAAGCCTGTAGCGGCAGTTTCCGTTTCCTCCATAGGAGCTCTCGCGAACCTGTACGTAGTAGCTTCCATCTTCGGGCGCGATCACCTGGCAGGTTGAGTCCTGGCGCAGGAGGGCGGAGTCGTCAGAGGAGGCGATCTCGAAGCGGCCGGAATTCATGATGGCGATATAGGGGTCGAAGACCGTATTGCCCAGCCGCATGCCCTCGATCTCGGCCGAGATACGCTGCCCCTTCTTCACCTCGAAGACGTAGTAGTCGACATCTTCGTTCTGTACGATTCCGCTTACGGTGGAGTTGAGCGCGATCTTCTGTGGGGCCGCGAAGTCGCTGTTGGGCTCCTTCTCGGCGACCTCCACGAGCGCGCCAACGAAGAATGTCTTCATGTCGGAGATCCCGGTCGCTGTGCGCAGGCGCATGGCGTGGACGCCAAGACGGCAGTCGGGCGCGATCTTGATTCTTGCCAGCACATGCTTGGGATTGGTCACCTTGAACTCGACCAGGCTGAAGCCCGGGGAGTAGAAGAGAACCTCCTTAACATCCGCGAGCCGATCTCCGTTGAAGTTGAGCTCCAGCTCGGTGCCGCGCTGGCCGCCCCTGGGGATGATCGAGCCAAGCGAGGGGGAGGCGGCGGACAGGAAGGTCGAGGCCAGCAGCAGGAGGGCGGAAACAAAGAGGCCCAGCGCCTGGAGGCGGCGTGGTTTTTCGACCCTGGTGTCGTTCTGAGCTGACATTTGATCCCTTTCCTTTGCCTTGGAATTCGCGTTGTCGTTTTCCCTGGGCCGATAAGACGATCCGCTTTGCGTAAGGATGGGCAAAGCGAGACGGACTCAAAGTGTGCTCAGGCCAGCAGCTCCTTGCGAACCTTGCCACCATCGCAGATCTCAATCGGTCGGTCTCCCGGAGCCATGAGCTCCTTGTCCGCGACGATACCCAGCTGGTGGTAGACCGTGGTCGCCCAGTCGGCGACCGAGAGGCCATCTTCCTCGGGCTCGGTGGCGGTCGCGTCGGACTTGCCGTAAATGAGCCCCTTCTTGATTCCTCCACCGGCCAGGACGATGCTGAATACCTTTGGCCAGTGATCCCTTCCCGCGTTTCCGTTGATCTTGGGAGTGCGCCCAAACTCGGTCGTTACCACGACCAGGGTTGAATCGAGTATCCCGCGTGTTTCCAGGTCGCTGATCAGCCGGGCAAAGGCCTGGTCGAAGGCCGGCATCTGTCCCCTCATCGAGTTGCGGATATTGTTGTGCATGTCCCAGCCGCCGTAGGTCAGGGTGACAAACCGAACCCCGGCTTCCACCAGCCTCCTGGCCAGCAGCAGGCGTTGCCCGGCGGCGTTGCGCCCATATTCATCGCGCAGCTTGGCGGGCTCGGCGTTGATGTTGAAGGCCTCCTTGGCCTCCTTTGAGCTGATGAGGCCGTAGGCTCTCTGGTAGAACGTGTCCATGGCCTCGAGGCCGTCGGACTTTTCTGTTTCCTTGAAGTGAGCGTTCACAGCCTCGAGAATCGAGCGCCTGCGGTTGAAGCGTTCTGATTTGATCCCGCCGGCGAGATTGAGGTCGCGAACCTTGAAACCGCCGCTGGCGGGGTCGCTGCCGAGGCTGAAGGGGGCATAGGACGAGCTCAGGTAGCCGGAGCCGGCAAAGGTGTTGGGCTGCCCCGGTATGCAGACATAGGGCGGCAGGTTTTTGCGTGGTCCGAATTCGTGGGAGACGATACTGCCCATGCTCGGGAAGACGAGCGCGGGGCTGGGGCGGTAGCCCGTAAACATATTGTGTGTGCCGCGCTCGTGAGCGGCTTCACCATGAGTCATCGAACGCACGACGGTAATCTTGTCGGCCACCTGGGCCGTTTTTTTCATAACCTCGCCGTAGCGTACGCCAGGAAGCTTGGTGCCGATATTGCCGAGCTCGCCGCGGTAGGCCAGGGGAGCGTAGGGCTTGGGGTCGAAGGTGTCCTGATGCGCCATGCCGCCGGGAAGGAAGATGTTGATGACGCTCTTGGCCGGACCTTCCTTGCTCTCGTAGAACTTCTGGTCGGCGCTTGCGGATTGAATACGAAAGTAATTATCGAGGGTCAGGCCCAGCCCGCCCAGGACTCCGACCTGGAGGAAGTCGCGGCGGGATGCCTTCAGGGGTGAAAGCCAGTTGGATGTAAGGCTCTTCATCTCGGGGCTCCAGAGTGTATGACAAGTAATAAACCAAGCTGAATGAGAGGCTTCTACGCAGTAAAGGAGATGCTAATCCAAGCCTTTTCAGCTAGTCAACTTATTTAGCAAAAAGGAGTTAACTGCAGCCGTCCGGCTGGGGCAGCAGAGAAGCTTCACATCCGGGTCTTTTCAGGCAGGAGCGGGTGCCTGGAGATCAGAAAAGGATCGCCCCGCGGGAGATTTTTCCCTCGAGCATATCCGAGTAGGCGGTGTTGATCTCCTGCAGGGAGTAGGTTTTTGAGACCAGGGAGTCGAGCTCGAGCCGCCCATCGAGATAGAGTCCGGCGTAGAGGGGGAAGTCGCGTTGCGGGTCGCAGGAGCCGTAATAGGATCCAAGAATGGTTTTTTCCTGCCGGGTGATAATGGAGCCGGGGAAATCAGTCTCGCTTCCCATTGGTGAGAGGCCTACAAGGACAAGCTTTCCTCCGGGACGAACGGCGCCGAAGCTCATCTCCTGGACCTCCGGCGAGCCGACCGCCTCGAAGACGTAATCCGCGCCACGCTGGCAGGTCAGCTTCAGGATCTCGGCCTGCGTCGATTCATCAGCTTTCAGCGCCTCGGTGGCGCCGAAGGCGCGCGCCATCTCGAGCTTCGAGTCGTAGCGATCCACAGCGATGAGTTGTTCCGCGCCAGCCAGCCGGGCTCCAGCCAGTATGCTCAGGCCCACACCGCCCATCCCGTAGATGACGACCGACGTTCCGCGTTCAACCCGCGCCGTGTTGAGCACCGCGCCGAGGCCGGTTGTTACCGAGCAGCCGATCATCGCCGCGACCTCGAGTGGAACCTTCGGATCGATCGGAACACAGCTTGCCTCGGGAACCACCGCGTGGTCGGCGAAGCAGGCAAGGCCGCAATAATGGTAGACGGGCTGCCCATCGAGAGCCAGGCGGGTCGTTCCATCCAGCAGGGTTCCTCCCCAGAGAGGCCTCTGCCAGGTTTCACAGAGGGCAGGTCTTCGCCTGTCGCAGAAGAAGCAGCTTCCGCAGCCGGGCGCCCAGCTCAGGGCCACCTGGTCGCCCGGACTGACGGAGCCGACTCCCGGCCCCGTGGATTCGACAATCCCCGCGCCCTCGTGTCCTGCCACCGCAGGGAGGGGGTGTTCCGTCGCGCCTGTACGGACATTCCAGTCGCTGTGACAGATGCCGGCGGCGCGGATCCTGACCAGGACTTCCCCTTTTTCCGGTGGGGCCAGCTCGAGGGTCTTGACCTCGAAAGGTTGTCCTGCTCGCGTGACGACGGCTGCCTGTATTTTCATTTATGCCTGCTACCGGAGGATTCCTGGTTGGTATCCGATCCTCGAGTAGACCATAGGCACGCAGATCCCCTGGTCAAGAAAGACTCCGCCAGAGACCATTTACCAGAGAGGGTTTCCCCGGTGTCAGAAATAGGCTTCCCAGCGATTGCCTTCGTATACGCAGGCCTGCCAGATCAGCAGGAGGAGGAAGACAGAGCCGCTGCAGAGCAGAATCAGCCGCCAGAGGTCGACAAATTCCTTGTCCTCCGTAGCGGGCACGAAGTCCTCCGCTTCAACTTCGGCGCCTTCTTCATCCACGGTCCTGGCTGTGGCTGAAGAAGCTTCAGTGTTGGCTTCCGTCATCGAGGCCGCGTCTCCATAGGCGGAGTTCAGGAACACGATGCCGCTGAAGCAGATTATCATCAGGCAGGAGAGCAGGGTCAGGACCAGGGCCTTCTTGCCCTCGCCGGCCTTGGCTGTGCTGACGGTGCGCAGGAAGCTGTCGTCCGGTTTTTTGCCTACGTGGAAGCATTCCGGGCAGGTGACGATATCTTCCGAGTAGGTCGCCGAGAGAGCGAGAACCGAGTAGCATTCGCTGCAGATGAAGTCGAGCCTCTTGCCGCCCGAGGCCTTCGCGGGCACGGGGCTTACGGACTTTTTCGGCTTGGCGGAGCCTTCCTTGGAGGCGAACCCCTTGCTCTTCTTCTTGCCCTTCTTGGGAGCCGTGAAGCTTTTCTTCCTGGACGAGCCGGTATCGTCTTCTTCGGATTCGTTGAGAACCATCTCGGTGTCTACATCCGTGTCGCTGCCGCCATCGTCTTCCAACTCAGGAACTTCTTCCTCGATTTCGGAGCCGATATCTTCCGGCAGACTGTCGGGAACATCAGGAAGTTCCGGGGGCTGGTCATCCTCGCTAAGTACATCGGTGGCATCCTCGGTCTCGTCGTCTGCGAGCAGGGCATCCAGCTCATCAGAGGAGAGCTCCGCAGGCTCGGCGCCGCCATCGTCTTCCGCGGGGGAATCGGCTTCGGACAGGAGAGAGTCGAGCTCTTCTTCGGAAATCTCGCCGCCGGAATCTTCATCTTCGGACTCAACCTCGAGCAGATCGTCGTCGCTCAGCAGGTCATCGTCTTCAGATGAGTCGTCGTTAGTATTTTCTGCGTCGCCTTCTCCCAGGAGATCGTCCAGATCGTCGTCGTCCAGATTGATCTCTTCGAGCGGATCGTCAGCGAAAGAATCTTCGTTTTCGTTAGCCATAATGACTCCTCGGAGTTTGATTTTGTCTCTGATGTGCAGACCCCGCGACATCAAGACCTTAGCTGTTTTATGTTATCACAAGGAAAGTCGCCGGAACCGAAAAAATACCCGCAAACACGGATGTTCAGTATTTGTTAATGCTTACAGGCAAGGGGTTTGGCGAAAAAAAAGGATCGAATAGCATGGATCGGTTGACGCGACCGGAATCCTGCGTAACTTCCGATAAACGGGTCGCTGCAGGGGTTTGGCCTGCAGTGGTATTACCGATGTCGGCTTTCCCGGGTGGTGAACTGGAGTCCTGGTTTCAAGTTGGCTTGACACGGTGGGATGGAGCTCTAGGATGATGGTATGAGCCGGTACAGGTCCAACGCAGACCAAAGGCGTAGAACGCGGGCTATAGAGTTCGCGGCGTCTTGCCGGATTCGGGGGCGGCCATCGACCGCTGTCGCCGATGAGGCGGGTTCTGGACCCGCCGGAACAGGTCGAGAAAGGAGGTGGTCAATATATGTATCATTCTATGGTGATAAGTGAGGTGGTGACCTCCTGATTGATTGAAGATCCCGAGGGTGCTTGCCGGTACCCCCCGGACTCAGGAGAGTCAGGGAGGATCCAGGCGCCACCGGAGCCCTGATGGTCCGCATCATCGCCTGCGGGAGGCCTCTCCAGAGGCCGGCCATCAGGGCTTTTTTATGTTCTTATAAGCGACCCGTCAGGCGCCGCTCTCGATGCCCATTTCCTCAAGCACGCTCGCGATGGCCGCCAGGAGATTTTTCACATCGCCCTGTTCGATACGGCCGATGTTGCCGATACGGAAGCAGTCGGCATCGCTGACCTTGCCGGGATAGATGACCAGGTCTTTCTCGCTCAGCCGGGTATAGAACTCCGTGAAATCAAAGGCCGGGTGGGTCGGATAGCGGAACGAGGTGATGATGTAGCCCTGGTCTTCACGCGGCAGGTATTCCCTGAAGCCCAGCGTGCTCATTCCCGCCACCAGGGTGTCGTAGTTTCCACTGTAGCGAGCCGCCCTGCCGGCGACCCCGCCTTCTTCGGCCAGCTCTTCCAGCGCCTTCTCAAAGGCCAGGATCGTATGGGTTGGCGGTGTGAAGCGGAATTGGCCATTGGACTCGAGCCCCTTCCATTGGGCGAAGAGGTCCAGGCTCAGGCTGCGAGCCTGTCCCTCACAGCGCGCGAGTTCCTCGCCGCGGCAGATGGCGAAGGAGAAGCCGGGGACGCCTTCGATGCATTTATTGGCGGAGGAGACCAGGAAATCAACCCTGGCCTTCTCCAGGTCCAGCGCGACGGCTCCGAAGCTGCTCATCGCGTCTACGATATAGGTTTTGCCGCGCTCACGGACGAGCGCTCCGGTCTCCTCGACCGGGTTGATGATCCCGGTGGTCGTTTCACAGTGGACGATGGCTACAGTCGTGATCGAGCCATCCGCATCGAGGCGGCTGGCGACCGCGTCCGGGTCGGTCTTCGTGTTCTCGCCGCAGCGCAGGGCCTCGCATTCGATTCCCAGCACGCCGGCAATCTTCAGCATTCTCTCGCCATAGGCGCCGTTGATGACCACCAGGAGCTTGCCGCCGGGAGGTACCGCTGAACCGATCACGGATTCCACCCCGAAGGTTCCACTCCCCTGCATGAGCGCGCACTCGTAGCCTTTCTCCCTGGAGAGTCCGGCAAGGCCGAGGAGGCTGTTGCGGATGGTTTCTATCGCCGCGATGAAGGCGGTGTCGCGCGAGCCGAGATCTTGCAGCATGGCTTCTTTGACCGTGGAACTGGTGGTCAGCGGCCCCGGGGTAAAGAGGAGCTTGTCTTTTTTTTCACCGGTGCGGTCCGGGCTGGTCATGTCTGCTATAGAGTCCTTTCCTACCACGGCATCGAGAAGGTCTTGACGTAGGTCATTCCCTTCATAGCTTCGATGACGCCCTCCTTCACCCCGAGCCCCGAATCCTTGACCCCCCCGAAAGGAGAGCACTCGATTCGATAGCCGGGCACCTGGTTGATATTGACAGTCCCTGTCTGGATCCCTTTGACCGCGCGGATGGCCCGGTCCATATCCCGGGTTACGATTCCCGAAGAGAGGCCGTAGGCGGTGGCGTTGGCAAGAGAGATGGCGTCTTCGATATCGCTGACCGACATGATGGGGGCCAGCGGACCGAAAGACTCTTTGACGACCATCTCCGCATCTCGCGGCACATCCGCGATAACCGTGGGGGTCATCAGGGCGCCCTCTCGCGTCCCTCCCAGGAGCACACGGGCGCCGAGGGCCACCGCATCGTTGACGACCTTCTCGAGGTAGATCGCCGCATCCTCGTCGATAACCGTTCCAACGCGGGTGCCTGGATCGCTCGGGTCGCCGTAATTATATTTGCCGGCCTCTTCGACGAAGCGCTCCGTGAACGTTTCAAGGATCGCCTCATGCACCAGGAGTCGCTTGACCGCCGTGCAGCGTTGTCCCGAGTTTCTAAAGCAACCCTCGGCGGCAAGGTTGATCGCGAGGTCGAGGTCGGCATCCTCCATGATGATCAGGGGCGAATTTCCCCCGAGCTCCAGCACCAGCTTCTTATAGCCGGCGCGCTCGGCGATCATTTTCCCCACCACCTCTCCTCCGGTGAAGCTGACCACCTCGACGCGCGGGTCGGTGACCAGGGTGTCGGCGACCTCCGAACTCGGCCCAACCAGGACACTCAGCATCCAGCCAGGTAGGCCCGCCTCGTAGAGGAGCTCGGTGATCTTGACGGCGACCAGGGGAGTCTTGCTCGATGGCTTCAGGATGGTAGCCGCGCCGCAGGCGATCGCCGGGGCGATCTTGTGCAGAACCTGGTTGAGTGGGTGGTTGAACGGGGTGATTGCCGCGACCAGCTTGTGCGGTTCACGGAGGGTGAAGATCTTGCGGGATTTTCCATGTGGAGAAACGTCACAGGAAAAAATCTCCCCATCGTCCTTCAGCGCCTCCATGGCGGAAAACTGCAGAACGTCGTGTCCGCGTCCGACCTCGTAGGTGGTCTCCTTGAGGCAGAGCCCCGATTCCGCTGTGATGAGCGAGGAGAACTCCTCGGCTCTCTCCAGCAGCATACGGCGTGCCTTGTCGAGAATTTCATAGCGTTGGTAGCGGCTCAGCGTCTCGCCGCCTTGCAGCGCCGTCTCGATAGCCTCGATGGTTTCGGCCTTGCCGAGGTTGGCGACGGTGCCGGCCACCTCCCCGTTGTAGGGATTGTAGACGGACAGCTTGTCTTCCCGGTTGACGGCCTGCCCGGCGATGTAGCAGGGATAATCGTTCATGTCTGGATTCCGTTGGTGGTGAATTCGAAGATGTCGAAGTTTCTCAGGTCCCCGGTTCTCCTGGAATATTCGGCATTGATTTTTTCTGACAGTAAAAAGGGAACCATCTCTTCGTAGCGTCCTCCGTGAGAGCGGAGGCCATCCTGGATGGCCGCGAGGTCATGGTAGTCCGGAGTTCTTCCAATGACGACATCGCGACCGGACAATACCACGACATCCCCGATCCTGTCAGCCGGAAGCTCGAGTTTGCGCGCAGCCGTAGGCCGGTCATACGCCTCGGTGATACCATCGAGCTTGAGCAGCCGGGAGATGATCGTTCCGGCATCGATGGAGTCCGGGAGATGTACGCAGGCCAGCGAGCCCAGGGCCCCGTGGTGAAGAACATAGGGGTCAGTGATGGGCAGGATGACCTTGACCTCTTCCTTGAGCTCTTCAGAGAGCAGGCTCTCGAGGTAGATGACGTTGGGCTCTCCCGCGGCGGTCTGCTTGGAATTCATTCCATGGTCGGCCGTCGCTCCGACAACGGCCCCCAGGTCAAGCAGCTGTCCAAGCTCGTAGTCGAGGGCCGCGTAGAAATCGAGGGACTCGGTGTCTTCCGGGGTGAACTTGTGCTGCATATAGTCAGTCAGCGAGAGGTAAAGAAAATCCGCTTTTTCCCGTTCGATGAGGGCAACACCCGCCTTGAGAACAAAGAGGCTGGCGGCCGCGCTGTAGATCTCCGGGGTCGCCTCGCCAACCAGCTCCTCTACCCCTGAGATTCCATGGGTGCCCTCGACGGCCTGGTCGGCCTTTTCGGCAGAGAAGGCGATGCCATCGAGCTCGTGAGAGAGGATGTCCCGGAGCTTTTCCTTCGCCGTAACCATCGCCACCTTCCGGCCGGCCTGTGCCGCGGCTGCAAGGATGGTTCCGCAGCGCAGGTAGGATGGCGAGTTCATCATCACCTCCTCTCCCGTTTCCGGGTCGAGAAAGAAATTTCCGCTGATCCCATGAACAGCCGGCGGCGTTCCGGTAGTGATCGAGGAGTTGTTTACGTTAGTGAAGGAGGGAAGGGCACCGCGGGCCATGGCCCGGAAGGCGCCTTCCTCGAGCAGCCTGGCCAGCCTGGGCATCCGGCCGAGGGCGAGGGATGTGTCGAGGTATTCATCCGCGCACCCATCGATGCAGATAACGGCTACTGGCCGCGCGGGCGGGCGGTAGGTTCTGTCGTTGACGGTAAATTCGTTCGTGGCGGGCGGCATAGGCCTTCGTTTCTGTTTGCTGGGTCCAGTGTGCCGACTCGAATGAGCCGGAATACCGGGCTGAGGATAGATATACAAGGGATCTATTTCCAGCGCGAAACAGACGGCCGAGGCTTCCAGGGGACAATTAAGGTCCGAAAAACAAGATCAGGGTCAAGAAGCCGGGGCCGCCTTGGCGAAGAACCCTATAGGGAAGAAGAATCCCGATGAGGCTTCAGCGCGATTTCCTTTAGAGGCTGTTGGGGGCGGCTCCTCCCCGATTCCGGTGCCGGAGGAAGATTTCAATTCAGGAGCAGGAGATCAGAAATGACATTATCACGAGGCGACCTCCGGGTTATCTCGGCTTCCGTTCTGCTCCTGGCGCTTCTGCAGGCCAGCTCCTGCGATCACCCCGTCTCCCAGGAGTGGGAAGGAACCATGGAAGAGGGTGGCAAGGTTCTGGCCCGGGTTGGCGACGAGGAGGTTACGGTCGGTGAGTTCAAGGAGGCGCTCGCCAGGAGCACGGAGAAATATCCCAGGATCTATTCCGGCGAGCGTAAGAGTGAAAGGCTTCTTCGTCACCTGGTTGATGAGGAGGCGCTTTTCGCCCAGGCGCTGGAGGAGGGCTATGATAAGAACCCAGCGGTGGCCGGCGAACTGCGCAGGCTGGTTGTGGGCGAGTATCTCAAGAAGAAGCTCATGCCGCTTCTTGATGGGGTGAAGGTGGCTGAGGAGGAGGTGTCGACACACTACAGGGCGAACCTGGAGAGGTACCGGACCCATGAGCTCGTGAGGGCGGCAGTGATCTCGTTCAGGATTCCTCCCGGCACGGACGAGACCGGCAGGACCGCGCTTTTCGAGAAGGCCGCCTCTGTCCTTGAGGAGGCCCGAGGTCTGCCCGGCAGCGTTGCGGGCTTTGGTGAACTCGCGGCCAGGTATTCTGATGATTCGAAGACCAGGGCGGGCGGCGGGGATATCGGCTGGATCGTCAGGTCATCGAAGGGTTCCGGCCTCGACCCGAACCTCCGCGCTGAGATCATTCAACTTCAGAAGCCAGGAGCGTTGTCCGCGGTGATTGAAACGGATAAGGCTTTTTATCTCGCGAAGGTGATGGAGCTCAGGCCCGCTCGCCAGCGGCCTCTTTCGGAAGTTCGCTCCGCGGTCCGAGTGATGCTGCTCAACGCCGCCAGGGATGCGGCCCAGGAAAAGTTCTACCGCGAATTGAGAGCCCGCCGGAAAGTTTCCATCAATCTCGAGCTGCTGGAAAAGCTGGAGAGGCCACCCGCCGCGGATTAGGGCTGGTTCCCGGCGGCGGGCCGCTACCCTCGGACGTCCGGCGGTTCGTTGCTGAAGACGCCTTCGCCGTGATAGGCCGCGCTGAGCGACGCGTAGAGTCCGATCTTTTCGTCCAGCGCGGCGGGGAGGATTCGGCAACAGGCGAGGGTCTCCTTCCGGGCCTCCCGTTCGAGAGCGCGCTCCATCGCGGGCCGGAGGAATTTTTCGCAGCGGGTGAAGATGGAACCGATGACGACCAGCTCGGGATTGAGGATGTCGATCACCATGGCCAGCCCCTGGCCGAGGCGGTCGCCGGAGATGTCGAGTATTTCGAGGCAGAGAGGGTCTCCGGAGCGGGCGCCGAGTCCCACATCGCGGGCGGTGAGGGCTCCATCTCGGAGACAGGTCTCTTCGGGCCAGGCCGCCCGTCTGTCGACGGCGAGCTGCTCGATGCCGCCGCCGGAGCAGAACCCCTCGAAGCTGCCGGCCTTGCCGCAGCCGAGAGGGCCATCCGGCGAGAGCCGGATATGGCCTATTTCGCCTGCGTAGTTCGAGGAGCCCCTGTAGAGCTCCCCGTTGAGGATCAACCCCGCTCCAAGGCCGGTTCCGAAGGTGAGGAAGAGCAGGTTCCGGGTGGGCTCGTTTTTCCCCGCGCCGAAGTGATACTCGGCCAGGGCGCCTGCATTGGCATCATTTTCGAGGTGAATGGCCGCCCGGGGAAAGGCCGCGCTGAAGAGGTCCACGATGGGGACGTCGCGCCAGCCCGGGAGGTTGGCAGGCTCCTGGATCAGGCCGGCTTCCCGGTCCATCGGCGAACCGCAGGAGATGCCGACAGCCTTTGGATCCGAGCCGCCTCCCGCCGCGGCCTGCCTGCCGGCCTCCTCCAGCAGCAGGTCAACGGTTTCTTTCCAGCCGAGTGAGCCCTTGCCGGTCGTGAAGGATGCGGATGCAAGCAGTCGGCCCTGCCGGTCCGCTGTGCAGACTGCGCAGGTCGTACCGCCGATATCTATTCCGAGGTAAGTTTCAGCCATGCCTCTATTGCCGTGACCGCATTGGTCTTCTCCCGTGTGTTCAGTATAGTGTCACTCTATAGCAAGGATCCGGGGGGCGGCCCCTCGATGTGCGTTACGACAGGGTAGCAACTGGCGCAGGAAGAGTTTATTGGTAAAGGGCGACGAATGAATTTCTCGATTACCTGGCAGGCCGGGATGGACGAGCCGAAACGGTTTGTTCAGGGGCGCCTGCCCGAGCTGTTTCTTTTTATCTGCGCTCTCGTGTTCGCCTCAGGATGCGCTGGCCGCCAGCCCACGGGTCCGGCGAGTTTCCCGGTGAAAGACCCGCACTCTTTCTCAAGGCCGGCGGAGGTTTCCGTTACCCACCTTACCCTCTTTCTCGATGTTGATTTTGAAACCAGGACAATCAAGGGAGAGGCCGCCTGGCGGATCAGGAACCCGGGCGGCGCCCGCGAGTTGCGGCTCGACACCCGGGGGCTGACGATCAGGCGGGTTCAGCTTCTCGAGGATGGCCGCATCTCCGAGGGGAGCTTCCTGCTTGGAGAGCGGAAGCCTCTCCTTGGTCAGTCTCTGCTCGTGCGTATCGAACCGGGGACGAGGGAGGTGTTGATAGCGTATGAGACTACGGGAGAGGCCGATGCCCTGCAGTGGCTTGCTGCCCGGCAGACCGCCGGCAAGAAGGAGCCCTTTCTCTTTACCCAATCGCAGGCGATCCTGGCGCGAACCTGGCTCCCTTGCCAGGACACTCCTGCGGTCAGGTTCACCTATACCGCCGCGGTCGAGGTTCCCGGTTCGCTTTCGGCGGTGATGAGCGCCGGCCGGAAAGGGGATCCGAAAGAACTGCCGGGCGGAAGAAAACGTTTCCTCTTTGAGATGCCCCAGGCCATCCCGTCATACCTGATGGCCCTGGCGGTAGGCGATCTCGGATTCCGGCCCCTTGGCAGGCGCTCCGGTGTTTATGCCGAGCCGGCGGTGGTCGAGAGCGCGGCCTGGGAGTTTGCTGATACCGAGAAGATGATGGAGGTCTGCGAAGAGCTCTTCGGGCCTTACCGCTGGGGGCGCTACGACATCCTCGTGCTGCCGCCGAGCTTTCCCTTTGGCGGCATGGAAAACCCTCGCCTCACCTTCGCGACGCCGACCATCCTGGCGGGAGATCGTTCGCTGGTCGCTCTCGTTGCCCACGAGCTGGCCCACTCCTGGTCCGGGAACCTTGTTACCAACGCCACCTGGGATGACTTCTGGCTCAACGAAGGCTTTACGGTCTACCTGGAGCACCGGATCATGGAGCGGCTCTACGGCAAAGAATACGATGAGATGCTGGCCCGCCTGGGACTCGATGAGCTCAGCGAGACGATCCAGGAGCTGCTTAAAGATAATCCGGCGGATACGCACCTGAAGCTGCGTCTGGACGGCCGTGATCCAGATGATGGCATGACGGATGTCGCCTACGAGAAGGGTTACCTTTTTCTGAGGATGCTGGAGGAGGCCTTTGGTCGTGAGCGCTGGGATACCTTTCTGCGTTCCTATTTCGACCGGTTTTCCTTTCAGCCCATGACCACTGAGGGCTTCCTGGCTTTTCTCGACAAGGGTCTGCTGGCGGGTGATCGGACCCTGGCGAAGAAGCTGAGGATTGATGAATGGGTCTACGGCCCGGGCCTGCCAGCCAACCTTCCCCTGGTGCGTTCGGAGGCGCTCAAGAAAGCGGCCGCAGCCGCAGGGTATTTCGCCGCCGGCCTTGGAGCTGAGGCTCTGAAGACCGACGGCTGGACGACGCACGAGTGGCTCCACTTCCTGCGCCACCTTCCAGCCGACCTGGCGGCTGGCCGCCTGGGCGACCTGGACCGGGTGTTCGGGCTCACCGCGTCGAAGAACTCGGAGATTCTCTGCCAGTGGTTCCTGGCCGCTCTCCCCGCCGGCTACAGTCCGGTGATGAGGCCGCTCGAATCTTTTCTCGTCAATGTCGGCAGGCGAAAGTTTCTCAGCCCGCTCTACAGGGAGCTGGCGAAGACTCCCGGCGGTCTCAAGCGGGCCCGGGAGATCTACGCCCGGGCCCGTCCGGGCTACCACCCGGTGGCGATCGGGACCATCGATGGGATCCTGGGCTGGAAGGACTGAAGCTCACTTCTCAGGCGCCTCTTCCTCCCGCAGCCGAAGATATTTCTCGAGCTCAAGCACCTCCTTCAGCTCCTCGAAGCCCATCATATTCTCCTTGAGCGCCGCCGCGCTTCCATCTCGCAGGAAGGTTTCCGCCAGCGCTTCGACAGCCCGCGCCGCCGCCAGCAGCGTCTCGATCGGCGCGACCACGAACTTGAAGCCCAGCTCTTCGAGCTCCGAGGCTGTCAGCAAGGGGGTCTTTCCGAAGGAGAGCATGTTGGCGAACTTCGGGTAATGGACCTTCTCGGCAATCGCGGCCAGCTCTTCTTTTGACTGGGGAGCCTCGACGAAGGCGACGTCGGCCCCGGTAGAACAGTAGCGGTTGATTCTCTCGATGGCCGCGTCGATGCCCTCGCTCTGGCGCGCATCAGTCCGCGCGAAGATCACGAAATCGTCGTCCCGGCGCGCATCGAGGGCGGCCTCAAGCTTGGCGACCATCTCGTCAGAGGAGATGACCGCGTTGCCATCGAAGTGGCCGCAGCGTTTCGGAGAAACCTGGTCCTCGAGGAGGATCCCCGCAGCGCCCGCATTTTCAAAGGCTTCAACGCACAGCCTGACATCCGCCGGCCCTCCGTAGCCAGTGTCTCCATCGGCGATCAGGGGTATTGAGATCCGCCGGGTCATGCGCTCGACCGCCGCGCTCATTTCCTCGAGCGTGAGGAAATTCAGGTCAGGGAGACCGCGGAGGCTGGCGCTGGCGCCGAAGCCGCCAAGGAAGACCGTTTCGAAGCCGGCGCGTTCGATCAACAACGCAGTTAGAACGTCGTGGGCGCCCATGGATCGGATGATTCCGGGCTCCTTGAGAAGGCAGCGTAGTCTTCGAGCCGGTTTTTCTTTCGAGTTCATTTCCAGGCCTTCCCCTGCCGTTCATTCTCGCATGCCCGCTTTATTGCCCGCATGCTATGCTGTCGCTTACAGTCTAACTTGACTTGAGGAATGAACAAATGCCCGGAATAGATCTCTTTCGTCTGGATGGAAAGGTAGCGCTTGTTACCGGAGGCACCAAGGGGTTGGGGCGCAGCATGGCCGATGGGCTTGCTGCCGCGGGAGCCGATGTCGTTATCTGCAGCCGCAACGGTGAAGAGGCCGAGGGTGAGGCGGCTCTCCTGGGCGAGGAGACCGGCAGGCGGACCCTCGGTGTCCGTTGTGACGTGACGGAGCCTGAAGAGGTCGAGGCTCTTGTTGAGGCGACCGTTTCGAAGCTGGGGCGCCTTGATATTCTTATCAACAACGCCGGGATCAACATCCGCAACCCGATCGAGGAATTGTCGCTGGAAGAGTTTGAAGAGGTGATGCGCGTCAATGTTCGCGGCCCCTGGCTCTGCTCCAGGGCGGCGATCCCTCACATGCGGACGGGCGGTTACGGACGAGTGATCAATATGGGCAGCACGCTGAGCGTGGTAGGGGTTCCGGGCCGCACTCCCTATGCATCGAGCAAGGGGGCGGTTGCGCAGATGACGCGTGTTCTCGCGCTCGAGTGGGCAGAGGAGGGGATCACCGCCAACGCGATCTGCCCCGGACCGTTTTTGACTCCGATGAACGAGCCGATCGTGGGTCAGCCCGAAACGGAGCGTTTTATTCTCGGCGAGGTGCCGATGGCCCGGTGGGGTGAGATGACCGAGATCCAGGGGGCGGCGATCTTCCTGGCGAGCGCGGCCTCAAGCTACGTCACCGGGGCGACCCTGTTTGTCGATGGCGGGTGGACCGCCCACTGAGGGCGCCTCACCACGGGCATAAAAAAGAGAGGCGAAGCTCGAAAGCTCCGCCTCTCTTTGACGTTCGGATTCGGTTGGAAGAATTACTTCTTCTTGGCCGAGTTGCCGTACTTGCCGGGCATTCCGAAGTCGTATTTGTAACGCTTGATGCCGAGCTTGGTGAACTCATACGCATCGAACTTTTCGAAAGGAACAAAGGGACGGGCCGCCATGCGTTCATGAACGACCTGGTCGACGAGCTTGACGCCCTTGACGAAGCCCTTGCTGCCTCGAGTGAAGTCGCTGGTGTTGTTCTTGACGTACTTGACATCAAAGCCCTGCAGCTTGGCGCCCTCTACGAGGCCGTAGTTGTGGCCGTGGGCTTTCTGCAGGTGCATATCGAGGAACTTCTCGTTGCGGTCCGCGTTCGAGATGCTCTTGTTGAAGGCGAGGTTGCCGAGCTTGACGGCGAATCCGGCCTGCGTGTAGAAGTCGGCGGCGTTCCAGTAGCCGGGCAGGCAGTGAACGACACGACCATCGGGGGTCATGAAGTACATCTGGATGTTTCGGCCGCCGGAGCAGGTGTTGATGTTCTTGGCTGCGTAAGAAGGCATGTGGGTATTGGATACGCCAGCGTAGTTCTTCCTGCCCTTGATGTTCTGCCAGCCGGAGACGAACGCGGTGTTGATCTGGTTAATGACCTTGTCGTTAGAGAGCGTCACGGCTCTCAGTGAGTGGCCGGCACTTCACAATCCGCCATCGATATCACCGACGATATCGACCCAGAAGATCATCTTCTTCTCAGCCTGGGCCTTTTTCTTGAGCTCATTGAAGTTTTTGCTCCAGTTGATTTTCGACATCATTTTGTCGACGTTAAGCTTTACCTGCTCACCGGTGACGGTTTTGTAGGCCACGTTCTGAGCATGGAGGGCACCGGTCATAAACAGCACCGCGAAGGCTGCTACGGTCAGTTTCCTAAGCATTTCAAAGCTCCTTTCAAAAGGTTCCTGAAAAGTTCAGATAAGAGTTAGGGTCTAAAAAAGTGATGGATACCACAACACTTTACCGTGAGATCTTAAAAGTGTCGAGAAAAACACCAGAAAACATCAATTTGTCGCGCTATCGCCATTTTCTTTCCACCAGGCTTCCCAGATCTTTTTATTATCCCCGAGATTGACTCCGGTAATTGACGCAAGTGCTGATTTTACAAGGCCTTTGAGTTCCTGGTCAGGGCTTGAGAGGCTCTTGATCAGGGCAGGGACAGCCTGCAGGGCGTTCGCTTTTGAGAAGGCTCCAACCATTTTACGCTGCATGTTCGGGTCTCTACTCTTCGAATAGACCGATGTGAGGTGTTTTGTCGATTCTACCGAGGTCAGTCGTTCAAAGCCGCCTCCAAGAGCTTCCTGGAAAGCATCGAGCCGTCGTTTCTGGTCTTTCTTGATCTCGATCTTTTTCTCGGATAATTCCAGCAGGCGCTGCAACTGTTCGAGGTAATGATTGTGCCGCCCTCCGTAGTAGCCGCCGCCGGACTTATACTTGTCCTTGTTGATTTTGTAGGCATTGTCCGTCAGAGCCTTGATGCGTCTTTTCAGGAAGGATGACGTTTTTTCCATCTTGGAGCGGAGTTCGCTCGAGTAGGCGTAGACCTCTACCAGTCCCCTGGCTCCATCTTTGCCGGTTGCCCGGAGCAGTTCGGTAAGGTCGGGATCGAGATCGGCCGGGCTCGCCACAGGCAGGCCGTAATTACCGACGGTCTCTTTGAGCCGTTCGATCAGGGCGGCATAATCCTTCTTCGACAGCTCTACTTTTTGCGGGATCCTGGCTACGGCGGTTTGCCGTGAATCCTCGTCATCTTCGACATTGAGAATCCGGTTGCCGTTTTCGTTCATCACGGCGGTGCGCCTGGCGATCGAGGCTTCAATCTTTGACGTGTCTGTCCCTCCAGTGAGCCCGCCGTATTGGTCCAGGTTGCCCTGGAGGTTGTCGCGCTCCTTGATCAGGGAGGCTATCAGTTCCCGGGTCTCAGCTATATTGCCGCTGCCGGGGGCCGGGGTGATTGATTCGTCGGAGGGGGCCGCGGAGGCGAGTTCCTCCGCGGTCTCAGGCTCCTCCCGATTTTCACCCGCGGGCGCGGGCGTTGTCTGCTTGGCTTGCTCCAGGGCCGCAAGCATCTGCTGCAGTTTCGCAATCTGGACATTCGTATTGTTGAGGCGGGCCTTCAGGGCGGTCTCGCGTTCGGTCAGCCTCTTTTCCGCCGCTGATTGCTGTCGCTGGACAATCTGGGCGCTTTCATTGGTCATGCGCTTGGAAACGACGGAGACGACAATCAGCAGCAGGATCAGAATGCCTGCTCCGATGGCCAGGTTGACTCCGGGATTAGCGCCGGATTTTGCCGCGGCACCGGGAGTGGAGCTGGTTGTCTTCGGCTTCGGGGCGATCAGCTTGCGTTTGCGGCGCTTGATCTTCTTCTTGGCTTTCGCCGGGGCCGGTTCGGCTGGAGCGGGGTTGAAGGTGACCGGCTGCTGGTCGGGGGCCGGGTAGTTTTGCGTGGGTTGCTGTGGGGGATACGGTTGCTGCTGCTGCGGCGGTTGACCCTGCTGTGGGGGATACGGCTGCTGCTGCTGTGGCGGTTGACCCTGCTGTGGGGGATACGGCTGCTGAGGATAGGGTTGTTCCGCGGCGGGCTGCTGCCAGGGCGGAGCCTGCTGAATGCCGGGGTCGGCCGCCGGCATGGGAGCCTGGGGATTTTCTACGGGTACCGCCCCGGGTATCGGGGAGACATCTCCCTGCTGCGAGGAGGTGGCGGCCCTGGGGCCAGAGCAGCCGCGGTAGACGATCTCCATGCGTCCGACGAAGAGAACATCCTGGTCACGCAAAATCCTGCCGTTGGCCTTCTTGCTGCGTTTCTTGCCGTGCCGTTGGATCTGGGTGGGGTTGCCGGTTCGATTGTCGAAGATCAGTACCCGGTCACCATCTCGTTCAACCAGGCAATGACTTCTGGACACACTTTTTTCACGCAGCTTGACCTCGTTGGAGCTTGCACGTCCAATATGCGTTTTTCCTTCCGGCAGCGGGAAGGTCCGGTCACCATTCTCCTCTCGGATAATAAGATGATGGTCCATTCCGGATCCCATGGGGTCTTTTCCTGCCTTGCGAAAGGCTGCCAATTGTAAAATCGCCAGCGTTTAAGCACCCATCATAGCGAATAGATGCCGCTTGAAGCCACATCTGCTGCCTGGAAGGCCTAAAAAGAAATGTGACGGTTTTTTATACACTTTTTCTGGCAGGTTTTCAAATTACATGATGTAAAGAGTCCGGGAATTGCGGGTTATTGTCAGGGTAAGCCGTTTAAATTCTTTCGCTTAGGCTCCTTCCGCTTCGTAGTTTTTTTTGGGCTTACTCAGCTTGCGTCAGCTCATCGGGCTGAACATCGTCCTGGGGTCTTGCCCGCCGGCGACCTCGGCGTAGACAGGCGCTGTGCGGTAGAGTTATGCTCCGATTCACCCGGGTTACAATTGAGCTCCCAGGAGGTTTCAGCGCGAGATGATTACTGCCGTTCACCACGTATCCTTCACTGTCAGCGATATGGAGCAGTCCCTTGATTTTTACCGAGGGGCGCTGGGCTTCGAGGTTCTGAATGACCGTACGGTCGAAGGTTCTTTCGCCGAGACCGTGACGACGCTCAAGGGCGTTCGTATGCGGATCATCCATTTGAGCGGTTACGGCCAGGGCCTGGAGCTCATCCAGTACCTGGTCGCCGCCGGGCAGCCGGAGGCGCCCCGGACCTGTGATACCGGCAGCGCCCATCTCTGTTACGTGGTGGATGACATCGAGGCTGAGATCGCCCGGCTGAGCGAACTGGGAGTTCGCTTTCTCTCCGAGGTGATGACGGTCGAGGGCGGACCGAATGCCGGCAACCGGATGGTGTATTTTCTCGATCCGGATGGCATTCCGATGGAGTTTACCCAGCCGGCCGGAGGCGGCTGAGCGGATCAGCGGGGAGGTTGTTCGATGTCCACCCAGCGCCCTTCCTCTCTCGAGGTCAGCGCCGCATCAGCGATGACCTGCGCGCTCCAGCCATCCCAGAAGCTGGGGATGGCATCGCGATCGTCCTGGATGGCCGAGATGAACTCCCAGGCCAGGTCGTAACGGAAGACCGTTGCCGGTTCGCCGGTGCCCGGGTCGCGCGGACTGTCTTCAGGTTTGAGGAACTCCGGCGGCACCTCGACAGGCTCCAGGTCTCCGCCATGACGTCCAAGCAACAGGATATTCGGCTCGTGCAGCCTGTAGACCGCGGAGGCCTCTGAGCCGTTGATCTCAGCCCATTCATGACCGAAACCTTCCCGGTTGTAGCCCTTGGCGAGCGTGGTGCCTTCCCAGACCCCTACAGCGCCGCATTCGAAATCCCCGATGAGAGCCGACCAGTCGTCGACTTCCGAGGGGGGGCAGGAGGAGCCGTCAGCGGTCTCGGTTCTCTCGGCGAACCGGGCTACCGAACCGCAGATTTTTTTGATGGGCCCCAGCAGGTCCTGGGCGAAGTCGATACGATGGATGGTCATGTCGAACAGGTCGCCGGCGCCCGCCTTGTCCTTATACTGACGCCACCCCCAGCTCGTCTCGGGAAGATCCAGGAAGCGCTGGCTGCGGAAATGCCTGGGCGTTCCAAGGTCCCCTTTCTGAACCAGGTGCTTCAGGTAGCGCATCGACGGCGCGAAGCGATAGGTAAAGGCGGTCATGTGAACCACGCCTCCGGCCTTCGCCGAGCCATACATGGCGGCGACCTCGTCCGCAGTCAGGCCGAGCGGCTTTTCGCACATGATGTGCTTGCCGCTGACCGCGGCCGCGATCGCAAGTTCTTTGTGGGTGAAGTTCGGCGTGGCGATGATGACTCCATCCACATTCTCGTCAGAGAAGATCTCTTCAGGGTCGGAGGTGACCTTGTCGACCTGCCAGTCGAGCTTGCGTTTCTCGAGAAGAGCTTCATCCGTATCGCAGACAGCCACCAGCCTGGCCCGCGGATCGAGCCGGATTCCAGGGACGTGGTGGTAGTCGCTCACCAGGCCGGCGCCGATGACGGCAAGGTTGATCTTGTTGTCTGTACTCGGGCTCATCGATTAAGGGATCTCCTGGCATGCTGCAATTGAAGGTCTTCTGGAAATAACATGATGGTGGAGAGGTTTGAAGTAAAACCCTGCTCCATCTGCCCGGGAGGAGATTCGTGCGGCTGGAAATATGGGGACGGGGGAGGTATATTCAAGAGTTCGACGGCAGAACGAGTTAGAGGTTCAGCGGGACATGGAAGCCAAGGGTAAGAAGCTGGTTGTTGTTGGGGACAGGGTTCTGGTCACTCCGCAGGAAGGAGAGGACCGCACCCGCGTGGGTCTGCTGTTGCCCCAATCGGCGGTAGACAAGATGGAGGTCCAGAGCGGCCGTATCGTCGAGGTCGGCCCAGGTACTCCGGTGCAGGCTCCGTCGGAGTTCGGCGAGGAGCCCTGGAAGCTGCATGAGTCCAAGGCGACCTACGTTCCCATGGAGGCCGAGGTCGGAGACCTGGCGCTTTTTCTGCGCAATGCCGCCGTGGAGATTGAGTTTGAGCGGACTCCCTACCTCATCGTTCCACATGCCGCCATTTTACTCCTGGTGCGTGGAGACGACGAAGATCTTGACCTCGAATCCATGATCAAGCTGGATGAGTAGAGAAATCGCCTTTTCTCAGCGGTTTTACGCATTATTGGGGCCGACACTTCCAGCCGGCTCACGCTGCCGATTCCGGTAACGGGGCCGCTCCAGGCGCTTGCGGGCCGATGAAAACGCTGGTTCATCAACTCCGCGGGCAGTAGGATGTATCCAGGTGTCCGCGGCCTGCGATGTCAGTTCGGGGGAGGCGGGCTTGACCGGGTTCGGAATGTTGTTTCCCAGGAGCGATCAATGAACGGTTTCACCAGGATGATTTTCGCGGGCTTCTTTTCAGCCATGCTCCTTGCCCTGCCGATAGCGCGGGCCGAGCGTGAGGCCGGGGAGGTCAAGGAGGCGAAGGGTGATCCTCAGCAGGCCAAGGTTATCAAAGAGGGCAAGCAGAACCTCGATGAGATCCGGCGTATGCTGGAAGAGATTCAGAGCGACCTCGGGAAGAAGAAAACCGGCGGCGCGACCCAGAACCAGCAGAAGGCTGTCGTCAAGAAGATGAGCCAGCTCATCGAGAAGATTGCCGAAGCGTCCAGCCAAGGCGGCAAGGGCGGCGGGGGACAGCCGAACCAGAGCCAGAAGCCGTCCAGCGGCGAACAGCAGCAGGGCCAGCAGGCCAAGAGCCAGAAGCAGGGCGCCTCGCGCGAGAACCAGGACCAGGTTAAATCTTCCCGCCAGCAGCAGGAAGCCGAGCAGCAGGCCAGGGAAGAGCAGGCCCGTAAGGCGAAGGGTAAGGATGGCCAGGAGCAGCCCGGCAAGGTTCCCAACAACGATGCCGGCGATGGCCAGAAACCCGAGAATTCCGCTGCCGAGCTCGCCAACCGGACCCGCAAGGGCAAGAAGTGGGGAATCCTTCCTCCTAAGATTCGCGAGGCGATCGGATCGGTTAATCCCAAGACCGCTCCTTCGGAGTATCTTGAGATTATCAGGAGCTACTACCGCAGGATCAGCGAGCAATACGCTGAGCGGAAGAAGTAAGCCACCCGCGCGGTATTTAGGCGGTACTTAGCTTGGGGTCTCTTGTCTGTCCTGGTCGGCGGCGTTGTTGGATGCCTCCAGCCGTTTCAGCAGCAGGGTGTCGACAAGCAGCTGGACTACATGGTAGAGCGCCAGGGGGAGGGCGCCGTAAGGGTTCTGTCCGAAGAAACGGGTCCAGATATCTATGCCGTTAGGAAGAGTCTTCTGGCTGCCGCAGAGAATGACGGCTGTGCGGCTCTCAGCGGTCAACCCCAGGAGGCGCGAGGAGAGCCAGGTCCAGAGCAGGAGAGCCAGGTGCAGGCACAGGCAGGCTCCGAGGAAGCGCAGCGCGAGGGCGGGAGCCTCGCGGAGGTGCTCGGTGGCCGCGGAGAAGCCGGTATAGAGGAAGGAAAGGATAATCACTCTCGGCAGGACCTTCACCACGGTTGCCGCCTTCTTCGCTCGTTTCCAGAGAGCCTTCCTTGCAAGCTGTCCGACAAAGACTGGCAGTACGACGATCAGCAGCATTCTCAGCATGATGTCGACAATAGGGATGTCGACGATTTCTCCAAGCGCGAGCTCCAGCACGAGCGGCGTCAGGATGGCGGTGAGCAGGCTCGACAGGACGGTTATCAGCAGCGCCAGCTCCTGGTTGCCGCGGGCGATGGCCGTCATCGCCAGGGCCGAGGCAAGGGTTCCCGCCTGCGCGGCAAGAATCATCATCGCCTCGAGGAAGAGCGCGCCCTGGGAGCCCGCTCCATCCAGGGCGGGACCCCAGGATATCGCCAGGGCGTAGGCCAGCAGGGGGGCTATCACGTAGGTCGCGCAGAGAGTGAGGAGAATGGCCCGCAGGTTTTTTCCCTGGACCAGCAGCCTGGAGGTGTCGAGGGTGAAGCCCGAGATAGCCAGGACCGCGGCGACAAGCAGCGGTATGACGTAGCCGCTCGAACGCAGAGCCTGACCTCCTTCCGGAAGCAGGCTTCCGCAGCTGACCGCGGCCACCATCCCCACGAGAAACCAGTGGCGTTTCAGGAACGAATCCATGGTCCCCTCACCTTACCCGGGGCATCAGGGAGCGCAGGCATCGGGGCAGTCCGCCAGCCGCAGGCACTCGGTTCCCAGGGCCGGGGGGGCTCCATTGTTGAAGAGGTAGAGCAGGAGGAAGACGGCATCGGTCAGGTTGGACTGCTGGTCGCCATCGACATCCAGCAGCGCCTGGTTGGAGGGGTGGCCAAAGACACCATCCGCACACGGCAGGGGCCGCGGGGCTCCTCCGAATAGCTGGCCGAGGTGAACGACCGCATCGGTAATGTTGAGACTCCCATCCTGGCTGAGGTCACCAGGCAGCTGGCTGCCGCCGGTCGGGGCGCTGTCGTCGCTTCCGGGTGAGCCGCCGGGGGAGCCGCTGAGGCGCCAGGATGCG
Organism: Planctomycetota bacterium; assembly: GCA_965659285.1. Lineage (GTDB taxonomy): Bacteria > Planctomycetota > UBA8108 > UBA8108 > UBA8108 > UBA8108. The sequence goes on from CBFHWB010000003.1 coordinate 32,098, forward strand.
GCCTCAGCCCAGCTCTCAACCGGCGCCAGGGGATCGATGATGACCATGGAGAGACCCGTGCCATCGGCTCCAGGGAACCACTCATCATCGTATTCAAAATCGATAATCGTCTCGGCGCTGCCGAAGGAGAGGGCCACCCGCTCTCCGCCATTGGAGAGCCGGCCGGAGTATTCTCCGGCGATGAGCATATTGGAGGTGTCGTAGCGGGAGGCGAAGGCCAGCCGGTTTCGTACGACCAGGACATAGGCTCCCGCGGCAAGCTCTTCGACCGCTGAGCCGGCGAAGGAAAAATCGATGCCATTGCTGAAGTGGACCTCGTTGAGGTCGATGGCCCGGTTGCCTGTGTTCTGGAGCTCGATAAATTCAAAACCCTCATCTCCCCGGGGATTGAACATGAGCTCGGTTATTCGGAGCGACGACTGCACCGGGTCGAGGGCGGTCGGGGCGGATACGGTGAACTCGAAGGCGTTGGACCAGTGGCTCCATTTCTGGGTGTCATCCTTGACCTTGAGCCGCACCCTGTAGGTCTTTCCGACCTGTACGGCGCTGCGCGGCAGCCTCAGGAGGGGGCTGAACTGCTCCGATTCGAGCTCCCAGGAGGAAGGCCATTCGTAGCGGCGCGGTTCGTCGGGGTCGAAGGGCGCCTCGGCCGGAGTGACCTCGCCAAGCCGCCACTTCATCGCGGCGAAGGCGTCATCCTGGGGATCGCTGAAGGCCTGGGTGTTGAAGAGGAGAGCGTTGGCCGGGAAATTATCAGGCCCGGCGTAGACCACCGCCGGGGTCGCGGGAATCCGGGTCCGGTCTCCTTCTGAGTTGGCAAGATTTTCGAGATGGCGCGCCCTGCCTCCGGCGGGCACGCTGGGCCCGGTCGAACCGCTCCATCCGATGAAGGCGAAGCGCTTCATGTCGTTGATCTTGGTGGCGAGGGAGCCGAAGTCCTGCCGGCCGGCCTGGGTCGGTCCGTTGCGCCAGCGGTCCCGGTCGGCCATGGAGAAGACCTCGATTCTTTCGGCAAGGTCGTCGATCATCTGGTTGAGCACGGTCTGGGTCCAGATGAGGTCTCTGAACTCGCGGATAAAGTTGCGGTACTTCTGTTTGTACTCGGCCTTCCCGCCGCTGCCGAAGATGGCGTCCTTGGAATAGTCCACGCCGCTGTTCCAGTTCGGTCCCCAGCTCGCGTCGGAATCCCAGGGCATGGTCCAGAGCCTGCCGAAATTGCTTCGATCGTCAGGCTCGAAATACCAGGCTCGGTTCTTGGAGTGCGAATCAGCCGGGCGGAAATCATAATGGCGGATCCCCTCGACGACGGCGTGGTAGGGATACCATTTGTCGTAGTTCACATGCGCGTCGAGCCACTCGGCGTTGCGCTGGGGCCGCAGGTTGCGGCGGATGTTCTGGAAGTCGGCATCTGTGGTGATGGCGTAGCGGCCCTGGTTGCGCCGCAGGTCATTGCCGTTGAACTGGCCGTCTTTGAGCTTGTAGAGATTGCCGTCTTCGAGACCGTGGGCATCGAGGAACCGGGGGTCGTAGTCCTCGATTCCGACGTACATGCCCCAGAAGTCACCGAGGTACTGGCTGTAGTTGCCCGCCGGAACCTCGTCCTCACCGGAGATGACCCTGAAGTGGAAGGTGTTGAAGTGGGGGGCGGGGACTCCCACCATGTTCCACAGGATCGAGTTCATCGATTCGGTAACACCGAAATTTCCGACACGCTTGTTGTCGAACATCTTGCCGGTGTTGAGGGTTCTCCAGCGGGTTGGGTAGCGTTTGCCGTAGTTGTCGCGCGCCTTCAGGTAATGTCCCTTCGGAAAGCGAATTCGCATCGAGCGCTTGCCGCTGCCGCCGTAGCGGTCGTTAGCCTGGCGCAGCCTGTACCTGACGTGGTCGTAGACCTCGCCATCGTAGACGAAGGCTCCCTCCCAGTTGAAATGGTCACGCGCCGGCTCGTTTGACTTGGGAATCTGGAAGCTGCCCGAGTAGCCGATACAGTGGGTCATGTCGGTGCCGAGGGTGATGAGCGTGTAGACCGGCAGGGCGGCCATCTCCTCGGCGCTGTAGGTGTGGCCGGCGCCCTCCGGATGGACCGATGTCCGGGAGGCGGTATAGGCCGGAACCCCATTGTAGAAGAAGGCGGCAAAATTGAGCGAGGGGTCATCCTTGTAGGGCACGGTGACCTGGGCGTCGGCGGTGTCGCCGGCGGTGATCCGGTAGCGAAGCAGCGTTCTGTTGCCCTGGCCGGGAACAAGGACGGAATAGATTCCGTCGCCACCGGTCTCATCTCCGTCTCGCCCATCGTCGGACATCTGTAGCGTAGTCCAGTTGGCCGGATCTTCGAAATCCGGGTTTGGTTCGTGCGCCCGGGTCGGCTGTGAGATGAGTATATTGTGCGGATGGGCGAGGAAGGCCGGGATGTAATTGCCGGGCTGGACGATCTGGTATTGCAGGGTGACCGCGGCGAGACCCTGCGGGTCGGTAATCTTGGCGGTTACCGTCAGCGCCTCTCCAGCCACCGGCTGCCCCGGGCTATGCTCAACCTGGCGGACCAGTGGTCCGGGGTTGGTTGAGAAGACGGTGTTGCGCGCGCCGGGGCTCGGCGGCAGAAGCGCGTTGGGATCCTCGTCCTCGGTGCCCGGAGAATAGAGCTCAAAATCCAGGGAGACGTCGGAGCTGTTCAGCGAGGTGTTGAAGCCATGGACGGCGACCAGGTTTTCTCCCTGCCTGAGATAGGCCGCCGGGTCAGGCAGCGTCACCGGGATCCAGCGCGCCTCCCGTCCGCCGCGCGCGTCGTCATCGAAGGCCAGCTCGCCTTCTTCCATATTGTAGCGCAGCACCTCGGTGCCGTTGATCCAGACGACGGCTCCGTCATCGATGTACTGGTTGAGCACCAGGGCGTCGGGGATGCTGTCCGCATCGTCGATGGTGAAGGTGTGGCGCATGTAGATCGAGGTGTAGGATCGCCGCATATCGGCAAGCTCCGTGTTGTCGTCGCCATCTCCGAATCCGATGGCGGTCTGCGCCTGCAGCCAGGTCTTGTCCAGGGGGAAGTCGTCTTCACGCCAGCGCTGCGGAGGATCGGAGGCCTCCGAGGTACCCGGCCTGTAGCGCCAGTCCTCGCTCTGTCCCCGGAGGAAATAGACACGCTTGGTAAAGGGACGTTCGATGAGCCCCGAGGATCTCCAGCTTCCGGCGAGGTTGTTGTCGCTGCCGGGGTGGAGCAATTCCATGGAGCTGCCCTTGCCCTGCGCGGCCAGTGGCCAGGGAAAGCCGGCCTGGTAGTCGACCTCGTCGACCCGGGCGCCTGTCACATCGCGCAGGGTCAGCGTCTCTCCGCCGTTGTCAAGCCGCCCCTCCCACGGGCCGCTGGCGCCCTCGAAGGACAGGTTGTCAGCCAGGACAGCTGGATCTTCGGCGACCACAAGATAGCCTCCGCCCGGCAGGAGGGTGCCGTCGGGAAAGGTAAAGGTGATTCCATTGGAGAAATACCAGCCGGAGAGATCCACCGGCGCTTCGGCTACGTTGTGCAGCTCGATGAATTCCTCGGCGGCCGTCTTGTTTTCCGGTTCGTAGTGGATTTCGTTGATGACAACCTGGGCATTGAGTTGCGCGGCAAAGAGCAGCCAGCAGGCCGTCAGAAGACAGAGGAGCGGACGATTGATTTCAGACATTTCGAATGTTCTCTCAGTGAATTGGCCGCCCGGAGCTGAAGAGCCCGTCCGGGGCGTTTTTTAAGAGCCGGCTGTCTCGCCAGGAAAAGACCCTGAAACGGAACGACGCTGGCGATCGTCGGACCGTCTATTTTACCGAGTATCCCGGTGGATGACGAGCCGGGTTCTTTTTTCTTGTCAAAATAGGCCGTGGCTGGGAGTTAGAAGCCTTCCCGCCGCCGCCGAATTGAACACTGACGACTTGACGCTGAGATCTGTAAGGGCAATATCTATGCTGGTCTGTCGTGTATCGGTTTTCAGCAAGTCCGGAGAGTCTCCAGATGAAGTACGCAGTGGCTGCCTGCCAGACGGATTTTCCCTGTCCCCGTGACCGTAGCGAGATCTCATCGAGGGTCGATCGGATGCTGGCCATGGTCGATTCCGCGGTCATGGGCTACAAGCCCTTCTTCCCGGTTCGCCTGGTGGTCTTTCCCGAGTTTGCCCACGCGGCTCCGGTCTACGCGACGGCCCGGGAATTGAGAGACAAGCTGGCCGTCGAGTTGCCCTGTGAGCACACCGACCGCTACGAGAAAAAAGCCCGGGAGCTGGGTATCTATATCCAGACAGGCAGCTTCATCGAGCGCGATCCGGATTGGCCGGGGGTGGTTTTCAATACGACCTGCCTGGTGGGGCCGGAGGGAATTCTCTACAAGTACCGTAAGGTGAACCCCTGGCTGCCGTGGGAGGTCCATGCCAGCCCCCATGACCTGCCGGGATACAAGGATGAGCTGTTCCCGGTCGCCCGTACCGAGATCGGTAATATCGGCTGCGCCATCTGCTACGACTGGCTCTTTCCAGAGGCGATTCGCGAGCTGGCGCTGGGCGGGGCGGAACTGCTGGTGCGGGTCTCGGCTTACATGGATCCCTGGGGGGCCACCCCTCCTATGGACTGGTGGACCGTGATCAACCGCAGCCGGGCTATCGAAAACCTGGCCTATGTGGTCGCCTCGAACCAGGGGGCAAGTCTCGAGAACTATCCACCCTTTTCATGGCCCGGAGGGAGCATGGTCGTCGATTACGATGGACGGATCCTTTCGCAGGCGGATCCGGGGCCGGGAGAAAAGATCGTTGTCGCTGAGGTTGACCTCGGGGCGCTGCGCCAGGCGCGGCGTGAGCGTCTCGGACACAATCCCCTCGCGCATCTGCGGGGCGAAGCCTATACCGCGGCCCGCGGAACCTTCTACCCGGGCGGCACCTTCGCCGATGCCGCCTCGCAGGAGGGTGACCGCAGTGTCGAAGAGAACGAGCAGGCTGTCAGGGAGGCTCTTTCGGACAATCCCTGGAAGACCGCCGATTGAGCGGCCGTCGGAGAATTAGAAGCTCAGCTCTTCGGGGATCAGGACCTGTTCCTGGCGTTTGTCCAGGGGCAGGCAGTAGAAGGGCCCCTCCCTCACGATTCCCATCGTCTTGAGGCGGCTTTCTATGCTCGCGGGTTTCATGTTGGTCACCATGCGAAGCTCGGCCATGGTGATCCGGGGCTGGAGCTCGAGCAGGCGGCGCCAGTCGCTGTCGGTTCCGCGAAACCGCTTGCGTGATTTGTGATCGACGCCCATCGCGTAGAGACCGTCGAGGAGGTCGCGGTAGGGTACCGCCCCCTGCAGAACCTTGGGTTCTTCCATGGTGGGGCGGCGGATGACGATCGTCGGGAAGCCGAAGCCGTAGCGGCTGCCGTCTTCACGGTCGGCGTCGAACAGCACATCTGCCCGGCCGTTGGAGAGCTGCTCGATCATGTCTTCGGAGCTGAGTCCAAGCTCTTCGGCGAGCGAGAAGACAAGCTCGAGGTCATCGATCTTCTGTTGCTCGACGTAGAAGGCCTCGCGGATTCGACGCAGCAGCCTGCGGGCGGCCTCGTCGCTTCGTACGGCGACAGCCTTGACGGCCCTGCAGGAGACAAAGGTGCTCTCCAGGATGTGGGAATTCCAGATGTCCGGCTCAAACGGCATGCCGGAGACGTCCGCGGCGGTTTGCCAGTGACGGATGATCAGGCTCGGGTCCGGAACGGGATGGTCTCGAAGTCCAGCCATGACCATGCGCCATCGCAATTGCTCACCCCACTCGAAGAGAAAGGTCGTCTCAACGGGTTGAAAAGCCCAGCACCAGCTGCAAGCCGGATCCTCCAAAAATACCACCTCTAATTCCATGACCGCTCCTCTCTTCACTTTTGAAACCACCGGCCTTCCGGCCGGAATGTTCGCCGCCACCAGGGTCGGCGAAGAATGACCCGGGAGCCATCTCACCAATGACTCCTCGTTTATTTGCTACGGCCAACCATCAGAAGAGACAAACCGCCCCACAGCAAGAAAAACTTCCACCAACATCTGTTGGCGACAGTCCTTGCCAGCGAATAAAGAACTGGTATAAGTTCACTCTGGCCTGAGCTTTTCTTTATTGGTTCCGCTGAGAATGTAGTTCACAAGAACGAGTTGGACAGATGGAATTCGAAAGTCTACAGGGTGATCCCCAGTTCCGTTCCTGGCTGGAGCAGTTCATAGAGGATCGTGTCCGCGATGAGCTCAAGCGGGATATGGATCGCAGGGCGAGAGATGCCTTCTCGCTCGTATCCGTCCGTCCCGATGACAAGCTGGCCAATTCGATGGCCAGGATCCTGGGGAAACCCCTGGTGCCGGTGGAGATCCTGACCTTCGGCGATGGCGAGAAGAAGGCTGTCGTGAAAGAGAACCTGCGCGGCAAGCATGTCTACGTCATCGCCACCGTAGGTTATGGTGAAGACCCTGATGTCTCGCTTGCCAACGCGCTCAAGATTCTTTCCACGCTGAAGCGAACCTGCAAGGTGCGGCAGATCAACTTCGTGGTTCCCTGCCTCTGGTACCAGGCCCAGGACAAGACCCATGCCCGCCGCGAGCCGATCACGGTTCGCGATGTAGCCGATGATCTCATCCGCCGCGGCATGAATCATATCATCGTCACCTCGCTGCACGCGGAGCAGATAGAGATCGCCTTCGACAGCTTCGACCACCTGAAGATGGAGCCGCTGTTCAGTGACTATCTCAACCACCGTTTTATCGAGCAGGGCGAGAAGTTCATCCTGATCTCTCCGGATGATGGCGGCGTTCGCATGCGCGAGGAGCTCTTCAAGAACATGAGCCCTGAGTGGGTGGCCGGCCAGGCCGCTGTCCACCAGCTGCGGGTGAGAGGTTCGGTTGACGAGAAGCAGGTACTGGACTTCGTGGGAGAGGTCGATGGAACCGTCGGCGTGATCCTCGATGACATGATGCGTTCGGGCTCGACCATGTTCCAGGCGGCCAAGGCGGCCAAGGAGAAGGGCGCCAAGAAGGTCATCGGGCTGGTGACGCACTTCTACGGTTTCGACAGCGATATGGGCAGTCGCTTCGATGAGCGGCTTGCGGACTCGGCTCTCGACGAGTTGATCTGTACTAACAGCCGCGGCGGCCTCGAGGAGCGCCTGGCCGAAAGCGAGGTTCTCCGTGAGCGCCTGACGGTCCTGGACGTGGCTCCTTATCTTTCCAAGGCGCTGATCAATTTCCAGACCGGCGGTACGGTCAAGGACATGATCGCCGGCGTTGGCGAGTTGAAGGATCTCTACCGCGTGATTCACCTCGCCGGCTCCAAGCTGAGCGGCGAAGAATCCTGAGCCGCTCCCATGCCGCCCGCGCGGGAGTATCTCAGCTCGGGTCGTAGGCCAGGTTCTGCGCAAGCCATCTCTCGACCTCGGAGGGGGCCAGGCCCTTTCTTTCCGCATAGTCAAGCACCTGGTCCCTGTCGATCCTTCCAACGGCGAAATACCTGCTCTCGGGATGTCCCAGGTAGAGCCCGCTGACCGCCGCTGCGGGGTACATGGCGTAGCTCTCGGTGAGTTCGATGCCGGTGTTCTCCCTGACCTTGAGGAGGCTCCAGATTGTCGGTTTCTCGGTGTGATCCGGGCAGGCCGGGTAGCCCGGGGCGGGCCTTATTCCGCGGTAGCGCTCGGCGATCAGATCTTCGTAGTCCAGCTCTTCGTCGGCGCCGTAGCCCAGGTTGTTCCGCGCCCTGCGATGCAGAAGCTCGGCGAAGGCCTCGGCCAGCCGATCCGCCAGGGCCTTGGCCATGATGGAGTTGTAGTCGTCGTTGTCGGCTTCGAACCGGGCGCAGACCTCGTCGAGGCCGAAGCCTGTCGACAGCGCGAAGGCTCCGATATGGTCCACCTTGCCGCTCGAGTCGGGAGCGATAAAATCAGCGAGGCAATACTGAGGTTTACTCCTGTCGCGCTGGTGCTGCTGACGGAGGAAATGCAGGGTGGCGAGGGTCTCTCTCTTCCCGGCATCGGCGTAGAGTTGGACGTCATCTCCGTGGGAGTTGGCCGCGAAGAAGCCGGTGACGGCCCGGGCTTCGAGGAGCTTCTCCGAGACGATGGTTCCGAGCAGACCGAGGGCGTCGCCGTGCAGCTTGCGGGCCTGTTCACCGACGATCGGATCCTCAAGTACCTTCGGGAATTGTCCCGAGAGCTCCCAGGCCGCGAAGAACGGTGACCAGTCGATGTAGGGGACAAGATCTTCCAATGGGAAGTTCTCCAGGATCTCGATGCCGGTTCTCGATGGTGTCGAGAGTTCCCTGGAATCCCAGTCGCCCTGAAAGCCCAGCCGGCGAGCTTCGGCGATGTCGAGGATCGAGGCGGGCTTCGACTGAGCGCTCTCGTATTGCCTGCGCGCCTTGTCCTGCGCCTCGAGGTTTTCCTCGATGAAGGCGCTCCTGTTCCTGCCATCGGGACGCAGGGTGGAGCAGACCCCGACGGCTCTCGATGCGTCCAGCACATGGACCACGGGATGCGAGTACCGGGGCGCGATCTTGATGGCTGTATGAGCTTTGCTCGTTGTCGCCCCGCCGATCAGCAGGGGCGTCGAGAAACCGGCCTGCTCCAACTCGGAGGCCACCACCACCATCTCGTCGAGCGAGGGAGTGATGAGGCCGCTCAATCCGATCAGATCCGCGTTGAGCTCTCGCGCTGTCTCAAGAATCTTTTCACAAGGCGTCATGACGCCCAGGTCGACGACGTTCCAATTGTTGCAGCCCAGGACGACACCCACAATGTTCTTGCCGATATCATGGACGTCGCCTCGTACCGTTGCCATCACGATACGGCCCTCGGCGCTTCTTCCCGAGCGCTTCTCTTTTTCCATGAAGGGCTCGAGCCAGGCCACGGCCTTTTTCATGACCCTGGCGCTCTTGACGACCTGCGGGAGAAACATCTTTCCCTCCCCGAAGAGGTCACCGACGATCTTCATGCCGTCCATCAGCGGCCCCTCGATGACCTCCAGGGGCCGGTCGAAGAGCAGGCGCGCCTCCTCCGTGTCGCTCTCGATGAAGTCTGTGATGCCGTTGACCAGGGAATGGCTCAGCCGTTTGGCGACATCCTGCTCGCGCCAGGCGAGCCGGCCGTCGTCGTTTTCTTTTTTTCGCCCGGGGTCTTCCATCCCGGCCGCGTACTCGACCAGGCGCTCGGTGGAGTCTTCGCGCCGGTTGAAGAGGACGTCCTCGACAAGCTCGAGCAGCTTCGCATCGATCTCCTCGTAAACCTCCAGCATGCCGGCGTTCACGATCGCCAGGTCGAGACCGGCCTCGATGGCGTGAAAGAGAAAGGCCGAGTGCATCGCTTCTCGAACCACGTTGTTGCCGCGGAAGGAAAAGGAGATATTGCTGACTCCGCCGCTGGTGCGTGCGCCGGGGCAGCGCCTCTTGATCTCCCGGACGGCTTCGATGAAGTTCACGGCGTATTCGTTGTGCTCGCTGATACCGGTGGCGACGGTCAGGATGTTCGGATCGAAGATGATGTCCTCTGCATCGAAGCCGGCCTTGCTCTTGAGCAGGCCGAAGGCTCGCTCGCAGATGCTGACCCTGTCTTCGAGGCCGGTTGCCTGGCCGGATTCATCGAAGGCCATGACGACCACCGCCGCTCCGTACTGTCTTGCCAGGCGGGCCTGCTCGAGGAAGCTGTCCTCGCCCTCCTTCAGGCTGATGGAGTTGACGATGCATTTGCCCTGGGCGCATTTCAGGCCGGCCTCGATGACAGACCACTTCGAGCTGTCGATCATGATCGGAACCCTGGCCAGGTCCGGCTCGGAGGCTATGAGGTTGAGGAATCTCGTCATCGAGCCCTCCGAATCCAGCAGCGCCTCGTCGAAGTTGATGTCGATCACGTTGGCCCCGTTGTCGACCTGCTGGCGGGCGATGGAGAGCGCCTCTTCGAAGTCTTCCTCCAGGATCAACCGGCGAAAGCGGGGCGAGCCGGTGACGTTGGTTCTCTCGCCGACCATTACCAGTGGGATCCTCTCGCCTTCCAGCTTGAGAGGCTCGAGGCCGCTGAGGTGCGTGGCCTGCGGCGCCTTCGGCAGGACGCGCGGGGGGCAGTCGCTGACACGCCCGGCGATGGCCCGGATATGCTCCGGCGTGGTTCCGCAGCAGCCGCCGACGATGTTGAGCAGACCCTCACCCACGAGTCCGCCAAGGGCATCGCTGGTGTCTTCGGGGGTCTCGTCGTAGCCGGTTTCGCTGAGTGGGTTGGGCAGACCGGCGTTGGGGTAGCAGCTCAGGTGGCAATCGGCGACCCGTGAGAGCTCCCGGATGTAGGGCCGCATCGCCGCCGCTCCGAGGGCGCAGTTGATTCCGACACCCAGCGGACGGGCATGGCGAATGGAGTTCCAGCAGGCCTCGGTGGTCTGTCCCGAGAGGGTTCGCCCCGAGGCGTCGGTGATGGTGATGGAGAGCAGCACCGGCAGACGGGAGCCATGCTCCCGGAAGAGCTCTTCAAAGGCGAAGATCGCGGCCTTCAGGTTGAGGGTGTCGAAGGTGGTCTCTGCCAGCAGGAGATCGACACCGCCCTCGATGAGCCCCTCGGCCTGCTCACGGTAAGCCTTGGCCAGCTGGTCGAAGGTGACGGCCCTGTAGGCCGGGTTGTCGACGTCAGGGGACAACGAAGCGGTTCGGTTGGTCGGCCCCAGCGCGCCGGCGACAAAGCAGGTTCTGCCGGGGTTCGCTTTCATGAAGTCATCGACCGTTTCGCGGGCGAGAGCCGCCGCCGCGATGTTGAGCTCCCTCGCCAGGCTCTCAAGGCCGTAGTCCGCCTGGGCGATCGAGGTGCTGGAGAAGGTGTTGGTCTCGATAATATCCGCTCCCGCCTCGAGGAACGCCCGGTGAATGTCGCCGATGAGCCCCGGCCGGGTCAGGCTGAGGAGGTCATTGTTGCCCTTGAGCTCGCGGGTGTGGTCCTGGAAGCGTTCCGCTCTGAAGTCAGCCTCGGTGAGCTCATGGGCCTGGATCATCGTCCCCATGGCGCCATCCAGCACGAGGATACGCTCAGCAAGCGCCGCTCGAAGCCGCTGTTCTGCAGACTGGTTTTTTTCCACGTCACCCATCGTGACCATCTTCCTGGATTGGATTGAGGCAGGGTAGTCTAACCCTGCCGCCGGATAAGTAAAGCGGGCCGGGCGATCGGGCGGCATGGCTTCTGGCGCCCGGACCCCGTGGGGCCGGACTCAGGACTCTTCGTCGAGGCCTCTCGCGCTCTGATCATCCTGGTCGTCAAGCCAGGCGACATCGGATTCATCATCGCTGAAGCGCTTGATGCCGATCTCCTTGATCTTTGAATCATCGACCTTTTCAAGCGGTGTATAGTTCGGGTGATGGGAGTCGATGAAGGGGTCGTTGGAGGCCGCGTTATAGCAGCAGATCATGGCCCAGCGCGGGTTCTCGGAGCGGTTCTGGTCTGAACGATGGAGCAGGTTACAGTGGAAGAAGCAGGTGTCGCCCGGCTCCATTTTACAGTGGACCAGTTCCCCGCGCTCGATCGCGATGTCGACGCGTTCCATGTCAGCGCCGGCCTGGTCGCCGGTGAGCACATGATCGATACGTCCAAGCTTGTGCGAGCTCCTGAGGAACTGCATGCAGCCGTTTTCAATCGTGGCGGCGTCAACCGCTATGGTCGCGCTGACCATCTGCGGAGAGAGACAGCCGTTCTGGTACCAGTAGCCGTAGTCCTGGTGCCAGGCCCAGGCACCACCGACCTTCGGATCCTTCATGATCATCTTGGAATGATAGTGGTAGACCTCTTCGCCGAGGAGCTGCTCAGAGCCATCCACGATTCGAAGGCAGCGCGCGAACATGCCGTAGATCCCATCGCCGGGATGATTCCACAGGGACATGCGAACCTTGCCGCCTTCACCATCTTCCTTGCTGTAGGAGTGGGCTTCGAGCTCGCGATCTTCTTTCGCTGCCCGCTTCAAAAGCTCCATCTCTTCGGCGTCGAACATCGACTTGACGATAAGATACCCATCACGATGAAATTGATCGATCTGTTCAGGGGTCAGTGGCTCCGACGACATATTCGCCTCCCGGAAATTCTGGTGTTTATTTAGAGACCCAGGCCTTCATTCCCTTCGCGTCCAGGACACCCCAGTAGATCCGGATGTCTTCAAGGGAGCCCTTCAGCTTCGTGGGGGTCGTATAGTCAGCGACGAGAGACTCGGCATCATTGCCGACGTTCAGGCCATCAAAGGGCTTGCTGGGCAGCAGGTGTCCCGGGGCTGCGCCGACCGCCTTTCCGTTTACGAGCACGGTCAGCTTGCCGCTGGCGGCGAGGGTTCCCGCGATGTGGGTCCGCTTGCCGGCCTCGATCTTCAGGTCGCTCACCGCCTCCTTGAGCTCGCCGCCGCTGCGCACGGCGAAACGGACCTTGCCGCCGGCAAGGTAGAGACTGTAGCCGGTTGACTCGCCGCCCTGGGCAACGAGGACTCCGTCGCCGGATTCAGGCGTGCACCAGGCTCCGACGGTCAGTGGTTTGGCCGAGGGGTCGAGATCCTTCGGCAGGGGTCCGCCCGGCTTCTCGAGGTGCAGGACCTTCTCGAGCTTGACCTGTCGCGCCTTACGCTTGAGCGCCTTGGCATTGGTCTTTTTCTTCTTTACCGATTTCTCGGGCTCGTTGTCAGCGTAGAGCTTCTGCAGCCTCAAGATCTCCTGCTCGAGATCTTTCTGTACCTTGGCGTAGTCTTCTTTGCCGTGCACGCTGACCAGCTCGTCGGGATCCTTGCTCAGGTCGAAGAGCTCCCACTCGTCGATGTTGTAGTAGCGGATGAGCTTGTGGGTGCGGGTTCGGACCCCGTAGTGCCTCCGGACACTGTGGGCTCCGGGGAACTCGAGGTAGTGGTAGTAGATCGAGTCTCGCCAGTCAGCGGGCGACTCGCCCTTGAACAGCGGCAGGAGGCTGCGCCCCTGCATGTCGCCGGGGATGTCAATTCCCGCCACATCGAGGAAGGTCTCGGCGTAGTCGAGGTTCTGTACCAGGTGGTGGTCGGCGGAGCCCGGCTTGATGACTCCCGGCCAGCGTACGATCAGTGGCATGCGGAGCGATTCCTCGTACATCCAGCGCTTGTCGTACCAGCCGTGGTCTCCGAGGTAGAAGCCCTGGTCGGAGCTGTAGATGACGATGGTATTGTCGGCGAGGTTCTCATCGTCAAGATACTTGAGGATCTGGCCGATCCCATCGTCGACCGCCGCGACGCAGCGCAGGTAGTCCTTGATGTAGCGCTGGTATTTCCAGCGCACCAGCTCTTTGCCCTCCAGCTTGGCCTTTCTGAAGGCCTCGTTCTTGGGTCCGTAGGCGGCGTTCCAGGTCGCCAGCTGTTCCTTGGTCAGGCCGCGGGGCGTGTTGAGCTTCAGATCGTTGACGCTCAGATGGCGCTCAACCGTCATGGTCTGTGTTTTCGCCGCGCTGGTGCGGTTCTCCCATTTGTCAAACAACGTCGCCGGCTCGGGGATCGTCACATCATCGTACATGTTGAGGTAGCCCGGCCCGGGCGCCCAATTGCGATGCGGCGCCTTGTGCTGGTACATGAGGACGAAGGGCTTTTCCTTGTCGCGCTTGTTCTTCAGGAAGTCGAGCGTGATGTCGGTGATGATGCTGGTGGTGTAGCCGGTGTATTTCCTGGTTCCTGTCGGTGTCCGCATCGGCGGGTTGTAGTAGGGTCCCTGGCCGATGAGCACCTCCCAGAAGTCAAAGCCGGTGGGCTCGGTCTTGAGGTGCCATTTGCCGATCATGGCCGTCTGGTAGCCGGCCTTGCGCATCAGCTTGGGAAAGGTCTGCTGGGAGCCGTCGAAGGTGTTGCCGTTGGTCATAAAGCCGTTGAGGTGGCTGTGCTTGCCGGTGAGGATGACGGCGCGGCTCGGCCCGCAGATCGAGTTGGTGCAGAAGCTGTTGTGGAAGATCATTCCCTCTCGCGCCAGCCGGTCCATGTGGGGCGTCTTGTTGATCTTCGAGCCATAGGCGCCGATGGCATGGGGGGCGTGGTCATCGGTGAAGATGAAGAGGATGTTCGGGCGCTTGTCGGCCGCTTCAGCAAGAGACGCAATGCCCAGCAGGACCACGAGGGCCTGGAGGCAGAGTTTCGATCGGGGGAACCGCATCATGAATATGTCACTTTCCTTCAGTTTGTAAAAAGCCGGGGCAGGCCCGGAATCCGTGGCTTGGGCTGTGTTTACCTGGGCTTGTCGTATTTGTGCTTATTGTGACAGGCCTTGCAGTTGACCGCCTTGCCGAGCGCAGCGGTGCCGGCCTTGGGGTCGATCGCCACCTTGGCGGCGGCGGCGACAAAATCGCCGGTGAGCTTTGTCCAGCCGACCGGGTCGCCCTTCTTGGGCTTGGTCTCGTAGAGGGCGATAGCGTAATCAAGGAGCTGGATCTTTTCCTGGCTGGTGGCCTTGCCCTCGATGACCTTCTTCGCCAGGCCTCCCTTGAGACCATCTTTCATGATCTGCTTGATGGTGTATTTCGGCTTGGAGTCGGCGCCGGCGGTGCCGACGAGGCCAAGGGTCAGGATGGCGGTGGCCAGCGAGGCCGTGAGGATCCTGGTGTTAAACTTCATGAGCTCGTCTCCTTGCAGGGTGTTTGGCTACGGTCTCGCGAAGGAGCTCTCCGCGGAAGAAACCGAACCCGGATGCTATTTGCAGGCCTGCCCGGATGTCAAGAACCGTACCGTTCTCTCCTGGCCTGTTCCGCGGCTGCCTGATGGCGTACAATCTTGCGCATGGGACGGGTTCGCGTCGAGCGCGCCATGTGCCAGGGTCTTTTCCTTCTATGCCATGGAGATCACGGAATGGTTCGTTCAGTCGGTTTGTTGCTGTGTGTTCTTCTGGCGGGCTGCTCTACGCCGCTCTACAAGGCCCGCGCGTTGACGAGCCCGGGAGAGTTCACTCCCGGTATCGAGGGCCCGGCCTGCGGGCGGGATGGATCGATCTACGCGGTGAACTTCACCGAGCAGGGCACGGTCGGCAGGATCTCACCCTCGGGGAAAGGGGAGATCTTTCTCAAGCTTCCCGCTGACAGTGTCGGCAATGGAATTCGCTTCGACCGCGCCGGCAATATGTATATCGCCGACTACGTCAATCACCAGGTGTTCAAGGTCGCTGCCGGCACCTCGAAGCCGGTGGTCTTTGCGGCTGACACCACGATGAACCAGCCCAATGACCTTGCGATCAGCTTGAACGGTACGCTATATGCCAGCGATCCGAACTGGTCTGCGAAGACCGGCCAGCTCTGGAAGGTCACGGTCGATGGCCGCACGGTCCGCCTCGCCGAGGGAATGGGGACGACCAACGGGATCGAGGTCAGCCCCGATGGCCGGATCCTGTATGTCAACGAGAGCGTTCAGCGCAAGATCTGGTCCTTTGCCATCGATTCCGAAGGCAACCTTTCCGGCAAGAAGCTCTTCAAGAGCTTCGAGGACCATGGCTTTGACGGTATGCGCTGCGATGTCGATGGCAACCTCTACGTTACCCGCTACGGCAAGGGGACTGTGGTCAAGCTGTCCCCGGCGGCAGAGGTGCTCGCGGAGATCGACGTGCTTGGCAGGAAGCCGAGCAACATCTGCTTCGGCGGTCCGGATGGCCGCACCGCCTACGTTACCGAGGTGGAGCACAGACGAATTGTCTCCTTCCGTGTCGAGAGGCCCGGGGCGGCCTGGAACCGCCTGTTCAATAAATGACGGGTCCAAAGAGCCCCTCGGCGAGGAGGTCTGCCATTTCTCTTTCCGCGGTGATAGTGAAAGTTCACAACAGACGCCATTTTCAGCCCGCATCGTCGTCGGCTGATCCTTACCAGATGAAGAAAGAAGTCCTATGAAAACAGTCCTGGCCGCCGCAGCGCTATTTGTCGCCATCCTTCCCTCGATGGCTTGGTCTCAGAATACCACCAACTTCGCCAGGATCGGCCGCGTCGACCGCTTCGATTCGTCCCTGGATGGGTTGATCTCAAAGGATGCCGTCATCGAGGTTCTCTGCGGCGGGTTTGACTGGGCCGAGGGGCCGGTCTGGATTCCGGAGAAGGGCAACAAGTTCGGCGGCTACGTGTTGTTTTCGGATATTCCGCCCAACTCGGTCATCAAGTGGCAGGAGGGCGTCGGGTCATCGGTCTTCCTCAAGCCCTCCGGCTATACGGGGGCGGCGGATTACGGCCGCGAGCCCGGCAGCAACGGACTGGCACTTGATGCGAAGGGTCGGCTGGTCTCCTGTGAACATGGCGACCGGAGAATCTCCGTGCTCACTGCCGGAGGCGGCAAGGTCACCCTTGCCGACCGCTGGAACGGCAAGCGCTTCAACAGTCCGAACGACCTGGCGATCCGTGATAATGGCGACATCTTTTTTACCGATCCGATCTACGGGCTGCCCCGGAGGGAGAAGGATCCGATGCGCGAGATCGATTTCTGCGGTGTCTATCGTTTGCAGAAGGATGGGACGGTTACCCTGCAATCGAAGGAGATCTCCCGGCCAAACGGCATCGCTTTCGCCCCGGATCACAAGACGCTCTATGTGGCCAACAGCGATGGCCGGGATCCGGTCTGGCGGGCTTTTCCGGTAAAAGGAGATGGAAGCCTGGGAGCTCCCCGGGCCTTTTTCGACTCTTCAAAGCAGGAGCGCATCTCTCGCGGAGGGGGGGACGGGCTGAAGGTCGATGCGAAGGGCAATGTCTTCGCTACCGGCCCCGGCGGCGTGCTGGTGATCTCGCCGGGGGGAAAGCTGCTGGGCCGCATCGTCACTGGTGAGAGGATTGCCAACGTGGGCTGGGGCAACGACGGCAGCGTTCTCTACCTGACCTCGGACATGTACCTGTGCAGGATCAAGACCCTGACCAGGGGAGCCGGTTTCAAATGATCCCGGCTCTTCGGCGCGCTGAGGCGATCAGCTGAAGTCGGTGAGGCTTTCGACCGCGGCGGAATCAAGCCCCGCGATCAGCTCACGGACGAGTCGCCCGGTGTTGAGGTAGTCCTGCCAACTGATAAGGCTTACGTGGCTGTGGATGTACCTTGCCGGCACTCCGATCACGACCGTGGGTACGCCGGCGCGGTGCAGATGAATACTCTTTGCATCGGTCCCGCCGCTTCGCCGCACCGCGAGCTGGATCTCGATGTCCGCCTTTTCAGCGATCGCGGCAACGGTCTCGGCAAGCCGCCTGTTGGAGATCGCCGTGGGGTCATAGAAGCGGATCTGCGGTCCCTTGCCGAGGATAGCCTGGGGTTCGTTGAAGCCTGGAATGTCATCCGCCGGGGTGCCCTCGAGGACGATTCCCACATCGGGGGAGGCTTTTTCGCAGGCGGTCACGGCCCCGCGGCAGCCGATCTCTTCCTGGGCGGCGCCGACGCCGATGATCGTATTGGGGTGGTCTCGCGAAGAGAATTCCAGCATAGCCTCGATCATGAGCCCGATCCCGACCCTGTTGTCGAAGGCTTTCGAGCTGAGAATGTCGGGATCCTTCAGCTCGGTAAACTCGGCGTGGGGGACGATGGTGTCGCCAATCCGGACACCCATCCCGGAGGCCTCCTCCTCGTCGACGGCGCCGATGTCGATGTACATATCCTCCAGCTCGAGGAGTTGCTCGCGCTTTTTTCCGCTGAGAAAATGCGGCGGGGTCGAGCCGATGACTCCCGGCACCTTGCCGTCGGAGGTGACGATGTCGACCCTCTGGCTGAGGAGAACATGGGCCCACCAGCCTCCCAGCGGAACGAAGTTGATCCTTCCTTCCTTCGTGATGCTCTGCACCATGAAGCCGACCTCATCCATGTGCCCGTCGATCATCACCCTGGGGGAGTCCGCCTCACCGGATTTTTCGCAGAGGATGCTGCCGAGGCTGTCGTAGGAGAGCTCACCGACTCCCCCGAGGTTCTCGCGAACCAGGGCGCGCACTTCATCTTCAGCGCCGGGCGCGCCGGCGGCGAGGGTGAGAGAGCGCAGGAGGTCTTTCATTTCCTGCTCAGAGCGACTCATGTTTTTATTCCCCTGCTGCTTTCAATTAGAGCTGTACGCATCCGGGTTGGAGGGCGGTCCGGCCCGATGCCGGTCAGGCGGTTGTCTTCAGGCGTTCGGTGATGCCGTGCGGTCCCGACACCTGTCCCATGGGTACATCCACGACAAGGCGTTCACCAAAGACACTCTGCCCGGCCTGGCAATACTGGTCAAGGTAGTGATCGAGAACCCTGCCGAGCAGCCGCTCGGAAGGCTTCGAGGAATCCGTCGAGGGGTTCTCGATGTGATAGGTCGTGATCTCTCTTCTGACCCGGTCTTTAATCGAGGCGCCGCGCAGGCCGGCCCAGGCGTGAATCGCTTTGCGTACCGCGGCATTGTGCCCGGTCTGAACGATTTCAGCCGACAAGACGGAGTCCTGGATCTTTCGGAGCGTCAACTCCAGAAAGACGATGTTTTCATCCTGTATAGAGACCACCAATTAACCTCGAAACGAGTTCAGATCGAGGGCCAAGCATGTCCAATCGGGTGGTTAAAATCAAAGGAAATTGGCGGGAGGGGTTGGCCCTGTAGCGAGCAATCCGGCGTCTCCGGCCGCGGAAAATCAGGCCGGTTTCTCGGTGTGTTTTTCCGGGTTTTTTCCGTAAGTCTCGCTGGCAGAAGGGAAATCGCCTTCTCGAACGTCCTGGCAATAGCTCTCGATCGCCCTGATGGCCAGGGAGCGCAGCTCGGCATATTGGCGGACAAATTTTGGTTTTTGTCCCGCGCTGAGGCCCAATAAATCGGAAAAAACGAGGATCTGGCCATCGCATCCCGCTCCGGCTCCAATGCCGATAGTCGGTATTTCAAGGGTGCCGGTAATCTGCGCGGCCAGCGGAGCGGGGATGCCCTCGAGCACCAGGCAGAAGGCGCCCGCGGCCTCCAGGGCGAGAGCATCATCGAGCAGGCGCTGGGCATCCTCCTGTATTTTTCCCTGTACCTTGTAGCCGCCCATGGCGTGGACCGACTGCGGGGTGAGTCCGATGTGCCCCATGACCGGGATCCCGTTGCCGGAGAGTTCGGACACCAGCCGGCTTCGGGAGGCTCCGCCTTCGAGCTTGACGGCCTCGGCCCCGGCCTTGAGAAAATCGATGGCGTTGGCGAGGGAGTCTTCGATGCATACCTGGTAGCTGCCAAAGGGCATGTCGGCGACCAGCATGGCCCGGCTGGAGCCGCGCTTGACAGCCCTGACGGCTGACAGCATTTCCTCCATTGACACCGGCAGCGTGGTTTCGTAGCCCAGGGATGTATTCGCGAGGCTGTCTCCGATGAGGATCAGGTCAACTCCCGCCTCATCGAGAATCGAGGCTCCCAGGCAATCGAACGCGGTCAGGGCGGTGATTTTTTCGCCGGTCAGCTTGCGGGTCTTCAGCCCCGTCGAGGTGACCTTGTCTTCCGCGGGGCGGGGGTTGCCGGATTCGGGCAGGTGGCTCATGCGGTTGCCTCCTGTCGAAACCGGTTCTTTTCATCGACCATGATGATCGTGGGTTCATGGCCGCGGAGCTCGTTCTCATCATATTCGGCGTAGCTGGCGAGGATGACCAGGTCGTCTACGCGGCAGAGGTGCGCCGCCGCTCCATTGATACAGATGGTTCCTGAGCCCGCGGAGCCCGGGATCGCATAGGTCGACAGCCGCGAGCCATTGGTGAGGTTGTAGATGTGGACCTCCTCGTGCTCGAGGATGTCAGCGGCATCCAGCAGGTCGGCGTCTACCGTTACGCTACCGGTATAGTCCAGGTCGGCTCCGGTTACCCGGGCGCGGTGGATCTTTGATTTGAGAAGCCTGCGGTTCAAGGTTTTCTGTCGCTGCGAGTGGTTTTGTTACGGAAGAGAAACGGGCAGGAGAAGAAAATAAGGAAAAAACGAACATAAATCTAATAAATAAATGTTATGCTTATCCATAGTTTTAAACTATGGGTAGCTGATGGAGCGTTCAAGTGGATCTGAACCGCCTGCGGGGCTTTTACACGGTTGTACAGCAGGGGGGCTTCACAGCCGCGGCGCGCCGTTTACGCCTCTCTCAGCCCAGCATAAGCCTCCAGGTGAAGAACCTGGAGCAGGAGATGGGGTTGCAATTGCTCGAGCGCCATCCGCGCGGCGTCACGCCCACCAGGGAGGGGCAGGTACTCTATGAGATGGCTGAGAAGCTGTTTACGACCGAGGAAGAGATCGACGCGGTCTTCAGTGGTCATGCGCAGTATGAAGGCACGAGCCTGACGATTTCGACCAACCAGTCCGTAGCGACCCACATGCTTCCGCCCCTGCTTGGGAAGTACAGGAGCCTTTTTCCCAAGGTAGAGATCAGCATTCACAATATGCGTACAGCGGAGATTATCGAGTCGGTCGGCAAGGCGCGGACCGATGTCGGTATCATCCTGATCGATCCTCTGCGCGATGACCTCGAAGCTCGGCCGGTGGCGCCTTGTGAGATGATCCTGATCACGCCGGTCAACCATCCGCTGAGCCATCGCCGCAAGATCGCGCTCAGTGACATAACCGAATACCCGTTTCTGTCCTATACCCAGGACACCGACACCCGCCGACTCATCGATCGGCCTTTCGAGCATCAAAAACTGAAGATTTCCGCCGTTATGGAGCTGGGTTCAACTGACCTGATCATCAACTATGTCAGCCTCGGCTACGGCATCTCCATCATTCATAATCTCAATATCGATGCGGTGCGCCAGGATCTGCACATCAGGAGCCTCAAGGCCTACTATCCGCGCCAGTACATCTACCTGGTTACCAGGCGGGGAGAAGAGCTCACCCCTGCGGTCAAGGGGTTTTCCGATCTGTTTTGAAACGGTGCGCAGCCAGCCCTCAGCTATTGATTGTCAGGCTCTGCTGGGAGAGAATAGTAGCAGGAACGACACTTGGAGGATAAGCGTTAGGCGATGACTACGATCAGCAGGGAACAGAAACTCTTCGGGCTGGAGGAGGCGAGAAACACTCTCCCCCTGGTCTCCAGAATTGTCAGGGACATCGTCGAGAAGACGGAGAGAATGAAGGAGGCCTATCTCAAGATTCGCCAGGAGGCTGAGGACGATGCCGACATCGAGCGCCTCGAGGAACTCCAGGACCGCCTCCACGATCTTGCGGATGAACGGGCCGGGTTTGTCGAGGAGCTTTCGAACCTGGGCGTGGAGCTCAAGGATCCCAACATCGGGCTGGTTGATTTTCCGGCGCGTCTTGAAGACAGGGTCGTCTACCTCTGCTGGAGGCTGGGCGAAGAGACCATTGATCACTGGCACGAGTTGACATCGGGTTTCAGCGGACGTGAGCCGGTCGAGGGCAGCTTCGAGGCGGCTCCGGCCGTCAACTCGAGCGAGGCTTGAGTCTCGGTCAATCCTTCGCGCGGCTGATGAACTTTCCGTTTGTCGTATCGACCCGAACATTCTCCCCGCTGGATATATGCTCGGGAACCTGGATCACCAGGCCGGTTTCGAGGGTGGCATTTTTCTGTCTTGCGGTCGCGGAGTTTCCCTTCACCGCCGGATCGCATTCGGTGATGACAATGTCCACCGTCAGGGGCAGCTCGATTCCGATCACCTCGTCTTCCAGGACGAGGGAGCGAATGCCCTCAAGGTTGTCGGTCAGGTAGCCGGCCTCTTGACTGTAACCATCGATCGGCAGAGCAAATTGATCATAGCTGTCCATGTCCATGAAGTGCAGGTCGCTGGGGTCCCGGTAGAGGAACTGTACATGCCGTTTTTCGAAGTCCGGCTCGCTTGCCGTATCTCCGCTGCGGAAGGCTTTGTCGACCTTCTGCCTGGTTCGAAGGTTCCTTGCGCGAACTTTCCAGATGGTGTTTCCGCCGCGCGATGACGGGGTTTGCATGACGATCTTTTCGATCAGGCAGGGCTGACCATCGATATCGATGATCTGGCCTCTCTTGAACTCTCCGGGATTCAGCATGTCACTCCAGGTCTCTCTGAACGTTATGGACGATCCACATTCAGTACCAAATGATACGATAGATCACGCCTGTTGAAGAGAGCTTCTTTACCAACCGGCCGGCTGGCGGATCAGCCCGTCATTTTGACCGCGGCTCCGCGGCTGAGGGGGCGGGTAATCACGACCTCTTCCCGGCCCAGCCTGAATCGTTTCCGGAGCTCTTCCGCGGCCGTTTCAGCTTCCTGTCGGCCGGGCAGGAGAGCGTAGAGGGTAGGTCCCCAGGAACTCTGGCCGACGCCCTCGATACCCGTCTCAAGCAGGTATTCCGCCGCCTGGGCCGCCAGGGCGGTAGAGAAGACTCCGCCCTGGGCTTCCTGGAAGGGCCGGCCGGCGATGAGCCCGAATTCATGGAGAGCCCGGGAGAAAACAGGCCAGTCCCCTCTCCGGCCAGCCGGCACCAGGGTCTCTTCCAGCAGGGCTTCGAGTTGGGCCACGGTCTGCTCGGCGACAGGCTCGAGTTTTGTAAAGCACTCGGCTTCCTGTCGGCCGCTCAGACCCCGGTGCCCGGGGGCTATCACGAGGACGAAACGCCAGGCCTCGGGCAGCTCGATCCGATGACGCAGGGGAGAGAGCCCCGCCTCCTCGAGTTTTCCGTCATCAACGAGGAATCCGCCATTTTCGAAGCCGTGTACGCCGATGGAGGAGCGCCGCCCGCGGCCGGTTCGTCCGGCGATGGTCTCGAGGTCTCCTTCAAGACCGAGCAGGTTCGAGCAGGCGCTCGAGACGGCCATTCCAAGCTGCGTTCCTGTACCGAGCCCGAGATGGTCCGCGGGGCAGGCGGCAAGCTTGATGTCGAAGTGAGCCCGGCAGCCGGTCGCTTCTCGGTACCGGTGGATGAACTCCCCGAGGCGCTTCTCCATTCCCTGCGTTGCGGTGACCCGGTCGGTTGCCTCGGCGAGCCGGGCGGTCATGCGGATACCGGGAGCATCGACCATCACGCCGGCGCCGGCGTAGAGCCTGCCGCTGGCGCCCACCGGGTCGATGAGTCCGAAGTGAAGCCGGCTTCCAGTCTCGATGGTTACGCTGCGGTCTGACGAGCTCACCGGGCCTCGTCCCCGTCGGCTTGCCGCTCACCAGCCTTTTCTACATAGCCTCGCAAAAGTGAGAAGGCTCGCTGTTCCGCTTCGGCGCCTGTTTTATCGACGAGAACCTGGAGGTCATCCAGTTGCCGCAGGATGTCCCCTGGCGGCAGGAAGGCAGTGCGGCTGGCGAGAATAGCGGCCTCGAGCACCGCGTTGCGCGCCCGGTTGAACCCCAGCAGGTCGCGAAGCTTCTCGCTGTGGACGACCCGGCACTGGATGCGAGTTCGCTCTTCACTGTCGTCCAACTCCTCGACGCGAAATTCATAGAAGCGGCAGGCGCTCTCGATGTAGCGGCCCTGGATCTCCCTGGCCGCGTTGAGGGGAGTCTCGACCTGGCCAATGGTCGCCCTGGCGATCAGCTCCACATCATCGGTGATATGGAAGACGCCCTCCCCATGGCGCTTGAGGTTGCGGTAGGTCCTGGAGGAGGTGTAGGGCTTCAGCAGGAGGGTGTCCATCCGTTCGGTGGCCAGCGGTCCCATCGGCGAGATGTTGACGTCTTCGTTCCGGCCCTCTTCATGGCTCGGCCCCAGGGTGGTGACGACGCCCTCGATAATGAGTTCTTCGCCGCCGGTCATGCGGTTTCCCGGGCGGGTCGGAGCGCGTCGATGCCGGCGAGGCGCAGGAAACCCTCCAGGAGAGGATGCCCGTGCTCTGTGAGGACGCTCTCTGGATGGAACTGGATTCCACAGACCTTGTTCACCTTGTGTCGCATCGCCATGATGAGACCATCGTCGGTACGGGCGGAGACCTCGAGCTCGGCTGGAAGACCATCTTCGCAGACGGCGAGCGAATGGTAGCGTCCAGCGGAGAACCGATTCGGGATGCCGTCAAACAGACCCTCTCCATCGTGGAGGATCTCAGAGTTTTTGCCATGGCAGGGCTCCACTCTCACGATGCGCGCTCCATAGGCCGCGCCGATCGCCTGGTGGCCCAGGCAGACCCCGAGGATGGGCAGCTCGGCGCCGCGCTGCCGGACAGCAGCGATGCAGATTCCCGCGCTCTCGGGGGCGCAGGGCCCGGGCGAGAGTATCAGCGCGGCAGGGGCCCTCTCGCGAATGCCTTCTATGGAGATGGCGTCGTTGCGAACGACTTCGCAATCCTGTCCGAGCTCCTCGAAGTAGCGGGCGAGGTTGTAGACAAAGCTGTCAAAATTGTCGATGAGTAGAATCATACCGGTTGCCGGCTTGAATTGCGTTGCAGGGGAAAGCCGAGAATAGACCATCGCCCCGGTGAAGACAAGCGGCGCGCAACCTCGTCTCAGGGTCTGCGTTCAGACCGCCGGTCGTCATCGCGGCGTTCGGGTCCATCATCGGGTCGTCCTCTGCGGGGGAAGGGGAAGGCCGGCGCCGCGGTTAGGAGGCTGGGGACCAGTAGAAAGGCTTGAGATGGCCCTGGTGTTCATGTGGGAGTTCTCCTGGACGGGTTTTACGACCCGGGCTGTCTACTGACATGGCCTCAAGAGCCTGGCGGACTATTGTAAGCTCCGTGGCCTGGAGGAGGGCTCAATTCTTCGCGGGGAAGAACTTTTCGACAATCTCATCGTTCGGAGGCGGCGTCAGCAGCGTGACGATGACCATCACCGCTGTCGTGATGGTGACGATGAAGGCGACCGGCATCATTCCCAGGATCAGGAACTCGCCCTCGTGCACCGACAGGCTGAGGAGATAACCCGCGGTCTCGAGCACCGCGAGGGTCAGGACCCCGGCGATCGCTCCCTGCTTGTTGCTGCGTTTCCAGTAAAGCGCGGCGAAGAGGATGGGGAAGAGGCCGGCGAAGCCGGTGAAACACCAGACCCCGAGGTCGAAGACCGACTGGGTATTGCTCAGGCCGATCAGGTAGCAGACGAGCACGATCGCCACGACGAATCCTCTTCCGAGCAGGATCTTCTTTTCATCGCTGAGCCCGTCCTTGCCGAAATGGTGAGAGACGATGTCATTGGTGAAGAGGCTGCTGAGGCAGAGAAATTGCGAGTCCATGCTCGACATGATCGCGGCCAGGACACCCGCTCCGATGAGCCCGGCCAGCACCTCGCCCGAGTAGCGTGCGACCATCATTCCGAGCACCGCGTTTGGATTGGTTCCGTCCGGCAGGATACCGAAGGCCCACATCCCCAGCAGCACACAGGGCACCCAGGTGATGAGGATGCAGATCGGGTGGGCGACGACGGTGAGCTTGAAGTTGCTCGCTTTTTTGGCCGTGAGCCAGTGCTGGAAGAGGTGGGGGAACATGCCCACCGACAGCGGGATGAAGCAATAGGTGAGGAATTGCCATGTTCCGATCAGGCCCTCTCGCGCCATGACGGAGTTCTTGGCCTCGTTGGCCAGCAGCTTTTCAGATGCCGCCACCGGTCCGCCGAGCGCGTCCGTGATGACATAGAAGGCGATCAATCCCATGACCATGAAGACCAGGGTCTGCATGGTGTTGGCCCAGGCGGTGGCCCGCATGCCTCCGAAGAAGACGTAGAAGAGGACCACCAGGCAGACGATCGCCATGCCGGCCGGCTTGGGAACTGCTCCGCGAGGAGCCTTTTTCATCAGCTCGTTGACGGCCTTTTTCCACTCGGGCGCCTTGCTGAGGTTCATGAAGAGACCCTTGCGCTTGGGATGGAGCGATCCGCTGACGGACAGCTCACCGTTTTTGATGCTGACCCTGTCCTTCCAGTCCTCGGGAATCTTGAGGTCGGCGGGTGCCGCCGCCAGCGGCACGGTGGTCACGGCCGCGCTTTCGCTGAAGGTCTCCGGAGTGACGCCCTCGATGAAGCGTCCGGCTCCAATGACACCGATCAGCAGGTAGAGAATGACGAAACACACCACCAGCGGGAAGAGCAGCAGCACGAGCCCATCGGACTGGTAGCGGTCGCGGAAGTAGCTCAACTGGGTGACATAGCCGTGTTTCTTTCCCAGCGCCCAGACCTTGGCGCCGATGAGGAAGAAGATCGCGGCGTGGATGATGCCCGACCAGGAGGCCATGAGTCCGTAGACTCCGATTCCGAATTCAAAGGTCTTGCCGGTCGAGCCGATGAGGGCGAAGGCGGTCATCGTCGTACCGAAGACTGACATCAGCAGCATGAAGGGGCCGATGCCGCGGCTGGCGAGGAAGAAGTCGCCCGAGCTTTTCTTCAGCAGCCGTCCGGCGAAGATCCCCAGGAAGAGCAGCAGGGCGAGATAGCACAGGATGATCGTGAAGGACATCAGCTGCCCTCCTCTTTCCCTGTTTCCGCTACGGCCTCTTCCGCCACCTCGTCGTCAAGGTGATCCGGCCAGCAGAACTTCACAGCCACCAGGCCGACGAGCCCGGCCGCCAGGGAGATCCCGGCGTGCCAGGCCAGGCCGATCGGCATGAAGCCGAAGACCAGGGGTTCCTTCGCCTCCCACCACCACCAGTCCTGGTGAAGGATGGCGAGCAGGAGGATCAGGCAAATAACCAGGATGCGCACGGTTGTCTCTCTCGAATCGGTTGCCGCTGATGAGTTGAACGAACTTTGAGTGATCATGCGAGAGTAGCCCCTGGCTGTCAAGCCGCGACAGGCTCGGACGGTCGGGGTGAATCACCTGCGAGGTCATGTTAAGATACGCCGCGGTCCACGGGTTTCTCTTTGCGAGGTAAATGTGAGCGAGCTGATTCGGCTGGAAAAATTGAAACGCCTGTATGGCGCTCACCTGGCCTTCGAGGCTGACGAGGTGGTTCTTCAGCCCGGGGTTGTCGGCCTGCTGGGGCCTAATGGCGCCGGCAAATCGACCCTGCTCAACATGCTGATGGGATTGCTGGCTCCGTCAGCGGGGAGGGCCTGGATGCTGGGCTTTGATACGGCGAAGGAATCCCGCCAGGCGAGGTCCCGGGTGGGTTATATGCCCGAGAATGACAGCTTTGTCGCCGGATTGTCGGTATTGCAGTTCGTGTCGCTCGCGGGCGAGCTCCATGGCCAGAAGCCCGTTGCCGCCCGCCGCCGCGCCCACGAGGTGCTCTCGCTGCTGGGACTGGAGGAGGCGCGCTACCGTCTCATCGAGGAGCAGCCGACCGGGATCCGCCAGCGCGCCAAGCTTGCCCAGGCGCTGATCAACAACCCCGACCTGGTCATCCTGGATGAGCCGACCAACGGTCTCGACCCGGCCGGGCGCTCGGCGATGCTCGAGCTCATCTCGCGGCTGCACCGGGAGCAGGGGAAATCGATCCTGCTGTCGAGCCACCTGCTCGGCGATGTCGAGCGGGTCTGCGATTCGGTCGTCATTCTCGACCGGGGACGCGTCCTGGCCCATGGCGAGGTTTCGGAGCTCACCTCCTCCCGGGTCAACAGCTACCGGATCCAGGTGACCGGGTCGGTTGAGACCTGCGAAGCGGTTCTCAACGATCGCGGGGTCGAGTTGGAGGCTCTCCCGGCGAGGCCGGGCGCGCCGCCCCGGGATTTCATCGCCACCCTTCCCGGGGAGGCCGACACGAGGTTGCTCTTCGAGGCCTTTGCAGCGGTCGGTGAGGCTGAGCCCGCCTGCCTGCTCTCGGGGCTTCAGCCTCACGAAGAGAACCTGGAAACGATCTTTGAGCGCATCGTTGGCAGCGCTTCGCCTCCGCCGCTCCCGGGGGAGAACCATGGCTGAGGAACCAATGGAAATCGACGAGGTTGATCTGCTTCCGACTGCGATGGGGGCCACGGTTGTTGACCGCTGGACGCTCAGCTCGGCTCCTGATGAGTTGCGAGCCCCGGCGCTGGCCTGGTGGCCTGTGGCTCGCATCGGCCTGGGACTCGTCGTCAAACGCAGGATCTTCAAGGTCTTTTTGGGCCTCGGCCTCATCAACTTCCTGTTCTACAGCGCCATGATTTATTTTCTCGCCGGGCTCTCCGCCCAGTTGAAGGGGCAGGGGCCGGTCGAGGAGTTTGCCAAGACCTTTATTTTTACCGGCACGGGTGAGGCTTTCAGGGACATTATCACGGGCCAGAATATCGTCGTCATGCTGCTGCTGGCGATCAGCGGTGCAGTGCTGGTGGGGAATGATTTTCGCTTCAGGTCGCTCACGTTTTACTTCTCCAAGCCGCTTGAGCGCTGGCAGTACTTTCTCGGCAAGCTGGTGGCGACCTCGTTGCTCGTGAGCATGCTGACCCTGCTGCCCTGCCTCGTGCTTTTTGTCGAGTACGGGCTCTTTGGCGACACCTTCGATTATTTTATCGAGTCCAGGCGCATACTCTTCGGGATCGTGGCCTACGGGCTGCTTGTCAGCGTCGGCATGTCGGTCCTGCTCCTGGGGGTGGCCGCACTCCTGCAGAAAACGATCTCGATCGTCATGGTCTGGGGGCTGATCTTCATCTTTCTGCCGATTGTCACGGAGGTCATTCACGGGGCAGCGAGGGGCTCTGATTACTGGAAACTGCTCGATTTCTGGTCCCTCCTGCAGTGGTGCTCTAATGCTTTCTTCGGTATCGAGTCCAGCCGCTTCAGCGCCGAGCCCTGGTCTCCCATCGCGGCTCTTGCAGCCTGGCTCGGCGCGGCACTCTGGGCCTTCTGGAGTAAGACCCGCGCGGTGGAGGTGGTCTCGTGAACCCGGTCTCGATTCGTGAGCTCGCCAAGTGGTACGGTGAGATTGCCGGTCTCAACAAGGTAAACCTCGAGCTCCAGCCCGGGATTACCGGGCTTGTGGGACCCAACGGCGCCGGGAAATCGACGCTGATGAAGATTCTCACCGGCCAGCTGAGGCCATCCTATGGCGAGGCGCTTATTTTCGGTGAGGATGTCTGGAAGACGCCTTCAGCTCGCCGCCGCCTGGGCTACTCGCCCGAGGGGGACTCTTTTTACGAAGACATGAGTGTCCTTGGGTTTGTTTACGCGATGGGCCGTCTCTGTGGTCTCGGGGCCAGCGCCGACGCCTTCGCGCGCGAAGCCCTCGAGAAGACCGGCGCGCTCGAATTCTCCGGCAAGCGTCTGAAGGCCTGCTCCAAGGGAATGCGGCAGCGCGCCAAGCTGGCCCAGGCGCTCGTTCACAAGCCCGACATCCTGGTGCTCGATGAGCCGCTGAACGGAATAGATGCCGGGGGGCGGCGCGAGATGTTGCGGCTTTTCGAGGAACTGGCCGCATCCGGAGCGACCGTCATCGTCTCGAGCCACATCCTCGAGGAGATCGAGACGGTAACGGACCAGATTCTCTTTCTTGCCCAGGGCAATGTGATCGCCTCGGGTCCGCTGGCCGAGGTTCGCGGCCTTCTCAAGGATCATCCGCTCAAGCTGCTTGTCACCTCCAGCGACCCGAGACGGCTCGGGGCGCGGCTGATCGAATCCGGCCTGGTCACCGGGATCGATTTCCAGCGTCGCCGGGGACTCGAGGAAGAGGACCTGGTTCTCAGCGTTCCCCAGGTCGAGAGCTTCTACCGCGCGCTTCCAGGGCTGGTCTCAGAGCTTGGCATCGGCATCGAGCGGTTGGTTCCTCTCGATGCTTCGGCAGAGGCTGTCTTCGGCTACCTGGTTGGAGAAGAGATGGGAGGCGGCGCGTGAATTCCTGGCTCTACCTCGTCTTTTTCAGTCTTCGCCGACAGCTTCGCCCCCGCCGTCTCGTCGTCGCCCTCATCCTGTTCCTTGTGCTGGCCGTGCTGGTGGGTACGAGGGGATTGATCGATCCCTGGAAGATCAAGAGCTTCGGACGCTGGATCATCGAGCTGCCTTTCTGCCGGTTCTTTCTGCCGATTATCACCCTGACCCTGGGAACCGCGGTGATCGGGGATGATCGGGAGGACAAGACCCTGGTCTATCTCTCGATCCGGCCGCTGTCGCGCTGGAGCATCTACCTGGCGAAGCTGCTTGGGGCTCTTCCGCTGGCTCTTGGCATCTCGCTCGGCGCGGTCTTCGGGCTCTGCGCTGTCGCCTCGGCCTGCGGCGGCCTGCCGCTGCCGCTGTCGGAGGTCTTCTGGATGTTCCTGCCGACGATCGCCCTGGGTACTTTCGCCTACCTGGCCTTCTTCGGCTGGCTGGGCGCCGTCTTTCGCAACGCGACGCTGATCGGCGTAGCCCATGTGTTCCTGGTGGAGTTTTTTATGGGCCAGGTGCCGGGCGTGCTCAAGCGGATCTCCATCAGCTTCTATATCCGCTGCATGCTCTACG
>CBFHWB010000004.1:0-59753 GCA_965659285.1 Planctomycetota bacterium
CGAGCCGGCTGACGCGGAGCGTAGCGGTAAGGTGGCCACCAAGATGGTAAAGAACATCAAGTGGGTCGCCGGCAAGTTCTCCTCAAAACGCGTAGTCCTGCATTATTTTGCTCACCTGGGGCGGGAGAGCGCGGATGCCGAGCTCGCCCGGGAACTGGTCGAGTCGGTTGCGGAGCGACTTCGCGGGGTGGATTACGACGTTACGGTGACTCCCTACGGCTATTTTACCGAGTTCAAGCTTCATGTGGACCGGGAGGCCGCTTTTTTTGAATGCTGAGAGGCGTCCTATTCCTTGGCGGCCTCGGCTTTTTCTTCTTCGGCTGCGGGAGCCGCGGGAGCCGCTTCAGCTGCGGGAGCCGCCTCGGCTCCGCCGCCGAGAGCTGTCTGGACTACCGTGACGGGAAGAGCGCAGCTTGACAGGCAGATACTGCCAATAGCCAGGGCGATAACAAGTTGCAATGCGATGAATTTTCTCATGCGGGGACTCCTTGGGTAAAAAAACGGTTTCAGATTGTACTGCAGATCCTGGCAACCCGTAGCAGTCGGGGATGCAGAATCTGTATTTCGTTCCTCGAATAGAAACTGAATGTTAACTGAAGATAAAGGCGGATGGAAATTGGAAAGGTCGGCATCCGAAGATTGCCCAGGCTTGCCGGCTGCCCGAGAGGACTCATTTCCGGTTTTCACCAGCTTCTTCCACCCGTCGGAGTATGACCTCTGCAAGGCGGCTGTCAGCTCCAAGGGGAGCGCTGACCTTGAGGAGGACTCCGTCATGCTGTTCAGCCGCCTGTAGAGCCATGCGGGGGATGTCCCCGGTGGAGTGGCGGCCGGGCGCCAGCATATAGGGCATGACCGTGATGTCGGTAGCGCCGGCCCTGACGCAGGCGGCGACCCCGGTGGCGATATCAGGCGGCGCGAGCTCCATATGGGCCGCCTCGACGTGATAGCCCGGAGCGATCCCGGCCACGAGGCGGGCGATCTCTTCCAGCAACTCGTTGGCCTCGGCCTTCACGCTTCCATGATCCACCAGGAGAATGGCTTTTCCAGGAGCTGACTGGTTCATGGCCGCCAGGCCGCTGGAGGGAAGAAGTACGGCATCTCAGCGAACGGCAACCAACTCAACCTCGAAGATGACATAGGAGTTGGGAGGGATCCCCATCTTCTTATTGCCGGCACGTCCGTATCCGAGCCTGGGAGGAATGATGAGCTTGCGTTTGCCGCCGACCTTCATGCTGGAGAGGCCTTCTTCCCAGCCGCGCAGGAAGCGCCCCGCGCCCAGCATGCATTCGAGAGGGTCTTCTTTTTTGTGGGAGTCGTCAAAGACGGTCTCGTTGGCGAGTTTTCCGACATAGCGCACCACCGCGGTCTGGCCGCGCTTGGGAGACTTTCCAGCCCCCGTGATGAGATCGACGTAGCGAAGACCTGTCGGGGTGGTGACGACATTCTTGTCTTTTACAATGTAGACCGGCTCGGGGGGAGGCTGGATGGCGGGTCGTACCGGCTCAATCGGCGCCGATTTCGGCTGGGCCGCTTTTCGCCCCTCTGAGTTCGTCCCTGCGATGACAGCGCCGACTTTCGCCGGCGGCAGAGCATCCTGCCCAGTTGGTTGTGAAGCCGCGGCAGGCGAGTTGCCGGCCGGGTTGGGAGGCTGTTTCGCTCCGCCGGCATGGTCTTCGTTCGAAGACCCGCCGCAGGCTGAAAGGAAAAAGGCGAAGGCACAGGCGACGATAGATCTGCTGCTCATCACGGTCACTCCTCTTTTCTATGGCTCTTCCGGCTCCTGGAGCCCCCAGTCACCGGCGCAGTCACGCTCTCCAGAATGCTTTACTTCAGTGAAGGTAACATCAAAGGCCGCACAATTACAGGATAGGCTGGGCAGGTTCACGGTTTTCAATTGCCTGAATCTTTGCCCGCATGGTCCGAGGCTGTTTATAATAAAAGGGTCGCAGTTGACTGGGAATTTTATTCACTGGAACCAACCTGGAATCGAGACATGAATCCCGTCTTGAAGAAACTGACCAACTCTTTTTTCTGCCTTTCACTCTCCGCGCTCTGTATCCCGACGATCCGGGCCGCGGAGGAATGGGAGATCGTTCTAAGGACGAATATCACCTCGGAGTACAGCAAGACTCGCCGTGATTCGCTCAAGCAGGTCGACACCTCGACCACCAAGGGGCTCAAGGCGATCTGGAATGTTCTCGAGAAGATCGCGCCGCGCGATCCGCTGCGCTACGACTGGTTTGTCAAGCAGGGCGCCTACGAGGCCCTGATGGCCGCCGAGGGCGATTACGCGCAGAAGGAGATCATGCGGATTCTCAAGGGCAGCAAGTACGAGAATTCCAAGGAGGCGATCATTCATTCGCTGATCTACAAGATCCGCCAGCAGTTCGAGAAAGACAAGGGGGGCAACGAGGAGCGCAAGGTCGAACATTACAAGGAGCTTCTTCGCCGCCAGCGGGGCATTCAGTATTTCGCCCTGGTGCTTCCGAGTATTCGCAAACACGACCCCGAGAAGAAGAAGTTCGAGTGGATCACGACAGCCTTCGCCGATTCAAGCAGCAGGGTTCGCAACGCCGCAATCGAGGGCATGTTGGCCTACCCCGACAAGTCGAGCATCAAGCTGCTGCTCGACAACCTGCGCAAGCTGGAGAAGAAGAAGGCCAAGTATTACGAGGAGTGGGTGCAGACTCGGTACGCGCTCGAGACGCTCACCGGGCAGTACTATCGCGACAATGTCGATGACTGGTTCAAGTGGTGGGACGCGGTCAAGGATCAGTTCTCGCTCGAGAAACGGATCGAAGAGGAGGCCCCCGACCCGGAGAACCTTGGCGCGGAGGGCCGCAGGACCAAGGTGGTTCGAAGCGGTGGTGTCGAGGTGACCGTCAACATGAAGGTCGCCGGCAACAAGGATGGCTATCCCCTGCTGGCGCTGCCCAAGCGCGGCTACAGTCCGGATTACTTCAGGCCTTCTTTTCACGGTGTCGAGGAGTTCTGCCGGGTCTACTACATCCAGATGCCCAGGATCCAGGACTTCAAGGGACTCGCCCGGACGGCCACGGGCAACTTCGTGATCTATCCGACCGAGATTCTCGCCGGAGCCCTGGCGGAGTTGATGAAGGGCAGCGGCCTTGATGAGTTCGCGATTTTCGCCCATGGCAAGGATGCCGCCACCCTCGGAATGTACATCACCTCGAAATTTCCCTCGGCGGTGACGCGCCTGATCATGGTCAACCCCGCCTCGGCCGGGTCGGAATACAACAAGGCGATCAAGAACGTCGAGCGCGAGGGCCGCAGACGCAAGAACCCCGAGGTCTACAACGGCGCCAATAGCATCATCATCGACCGCTCCACCGGCAAGCCGACCTATGAAGCCCAGGATGATGCGGAGAGCGGCGGCCTGCAGCGGGCGATTGGCAATCTCACCTTCGCGAACCCTTCCAGTCCCAGGATCGGTGTCTCGCGCTATCTCAATTCGATCGCGGGTGATCCGCAGGTCATGAACGACAGCAAGTGGAGCATGAAGACCATCTTCAAGGGGAAGGCCCCCCGGATTCCCGTGATGGTGATGATCGGCCAGCTCGATGCGTGGACCCCGATCGCCGACGTCACCAAGGTCACGAAGTTCTTCAGCCGTTGCTACTCCTCCAAGTTCGCGAGGTCGGGATCCTACCCGTTCTGGTCGGACCCCTACCGCTTCACCAAGGAGATGGAGAAGATGCTGGGCAAGGCGAAGACGCGCGCGAGCAGGAAAAAGAAGAAGTAGCCCCTATTTCGTGGCGATCTGCCTGGTGTCGAGCTTACGGATATAGCTCTTCCAGCCCGCCTCGATTCTTTTCAGGTTCTTCAGCTTTTTGCCGAAGAGCTTGGCGTTGGCCGCCTCCGAATCGCCGGTCTTCTTGAGCTCCTTCATGTAGTTCAGGGCGGCCTTTCCACGCGAGAGCTGCATGAAGTAGAACATCACGGCGAAGGACTGGCTGTAGTAGAGCGACTCATTCTCCTTGTCGTGGAACTCTTCGTGGGTGACCTTGAGAAGGGTCTCGAGCGGGATCTGCGTCCGGGTGTTGATCGCGTCCTTCACCATGCGGATCTTGCCGCGCTTGATGAGCTTGGAGTTGAGCGCCTTGGTCTTGCTCTTTTCGTCGCGCTGCATTCCCTCGAAGTAGACGGCCATGCCCTCGTTGAACCAGATCGGGGTCCTCACATCGCCGACAAAGGCGTGCAGGTACTGGTGGAAGGCCTCGTGGTAGACGACCGGAACGAGTTCGTAGAAGGGCATCTGCTTGATGACGAGGTAGCCGCTGCCGGGATTGTAGAAGCCCGCCATTCTCGGATCGCCGCCGACCTGCTCGTAGGTGTTCTCCGAGTCCATGAAACGGACGAGCATCTTCTTCGATGGCTTGAAGCGGAAGAGCGCCTTGTACTGCAGCTGGATGTCCTCGAGTTCCTGGCCGATTTTGTGGGCGGTCTGGACCGGGATGGCCCCTTCGTATTCGATCTTGTAGTTCTTGGTGTTGAGTTCGGACCAGGTGATCTTGATCTTTCCACGGGCCTTACCGATTCTTTCCTGGGCCGGGAGAGCCGGGCAGAGGCCGGCGACCGAAAAGATCAGCAGAAAAAGCGTGCTGGGACGAAACATGGGTTTTCACTCCTGAGAAAGGGCTCTATAGGCCGTTTTTTAGTGTATTCAACTTCCGGATAATTTACAGATCGCCTTCGGTTCTCACGTCGAGTCTCGAGGCTGAAATTTTTCTTCCGGTCGATGACTGAAGTTTCACCTTCTTGGGGTTAGTATATTCGCCGAATGGAGGTGATGACTTGAGAAACTTGAGGAGCTTCGTGGTTTCTTTGCCGCGTTGGAAACAGGTTCTCTGCTCTTTTGCGGCGGTATTGTTGCTTGTTGGCGTGGGCATGCAGAGTGTTCTCCTGGTGAGGGACGGCCTTCTCTCTCCCCAGACGGGCTCGACTACCCGGATGCTGAATCCCGCGCCGGGGGGCAAAGGGCCGGAAGCGCCCGATGCATCCGTTGAGCCTCGCGAGGCTCCGCCGAAGACGAAGACCACCCCCGCGGGAGTCGAAGCCGGGGAGCCCGGAGAGAAGAGCGGTCCGGATGCGGCTTCCGAGACTCCGGGTACGGACGGTCGCCAGCCCCAGTCGGCGCTGGTGGAACCCGCGGCCGCCTCGAGTCCCCGTACCAGTTCCCGTACGAGCAACGATCAGAACACTCCGGCCGCGGCGACTGAGGCTTCTTCGTCGGCTCCTTCACCTGCTTCTTCACCGGGCCTCGATGAAGATCTCCTGAAGGAGTGGTCGCCCGCGTTTCTCAAGGGCGGGCTGGGTTTCTTTGTCGCCTTCCTGATCGGTTTCGCCCTGCAGGCCTTTGCCCGGCTGTTCGCTCTCTTCCTCGGGCTCTTCTGCCTCGGGGTCCTGAGCCTCGCGTCTCTTGGCTGGATCACCATCGAGTGGCAGGTCGCGCAGCAGCAGTTCCAGGCTCTTCCGGGTGTCCTGGCTACCCAGTTTTCAGGTTTCCAGTCCTTTCTCCAGGGAGCCCTTCCCTCCATCGGGATGGCGGGCCTCGGACTTTTCGCCGGTCTGAAAAAGAAGTAGTTTTGTCTGGTTGACATTGTCATAACCCTGATTTAGATTCCTCACTTCCATTGCAAGATGACGAGCAAAAACCAGGACGAGAAGGCTACGCTAAGTATCTCCGTCACAGCCATATAGGGTTGCAGTTTATCCTCCCTGTCGGGCTATTTACCTGGGGCGGGATCTGGCTCGGCCGGAAGCTTGACCTGGAAGTGCTTTTCGTCCTGCTTGGGCTTGCCCTGGGTTTTGCCGTCGGGTTCTGGTCTTTGTACAAAGAGCTCTACGGTTTCGGGCCCGGCGCCGAGGGGTCTGACGAGGATTCCAACGGCGACAGGCAGGAAACGGAAGAAACGGAACGGTGAATCTTCTGGTTGTGCGAGATTTTTGAGGAATGAGGAAGACGGAGGCCCGGCGAGTTTTGAATTCGGCCGGACCTGAGGAAACCCTGAGATGAGACGCGTACCCGTTTATCTTTTATTGGTTCTGGTGGCAGGCATCTCGGCCTTGCTGTGCCATCAATTCAAAGGGTCCGAAGGTCTTGTGGCCTCAGCAGTTGGAATCGCCCTTGGAATCGTCCTCGTTGCCGGAAGTCATTTCCTTACAAAGCTTTCCGCTGTACTCGATGGAACAAAGATGCTGGTCGCCTTCTACGGCAGCTTGCTCTGGAGCTTCGGGGTGGTCATTGTTGCCGTGGTCGTGGTGAACGCCCTCTACCCGGAATTGACCGGCTCGGTCGTGCTTCCCGCGCTCAGCTTTTACCTTGTCTATCGATTTGATAGCACTATTCGTTCCTGGGTTGCGACCTCAAAAACGGGCGCAATAGCAGAGGCTCCTGCAGGGAGGACCGAGTCATGACTTCCGGTTTCAACCTGCTGGCCGCCTCAAATCCGATGGACCACATCTCCGATGCGCCGCTCTTTGATGGGCTGGTGAGCAAGGGAAGCTGGCTCTATGGAATCAGTGAACATCTCTACGGCCTGGGGATTACCAAGCAGGTGGCGCTGTTCTTCATTGCCGGGCTCCTGACGGTTATTTTCTTCTGGTCCTATGTTCGCCAGATCAAGAGAGACCCCGATGCGCTGCCCGGTCGCTGGGGAAATTTCGTTGAGACCATTCTTGATACACTCCGCGACCAGTTGGTCCTGCCCTTCATGGGGGAATCAGGGCTGAAGTTTCTGCCGATTCTCGCAACCTTCTTCGTTTACATCCTGATCTGCAACCTCATCGGATTGATTCCCATGCTCGACTGGGCAGGACATGGAGGGAATACTTCGACAGCAAATCCCTATATCACCGTGGCCCTGGCGGTTTGCGCGTTTCTTCTCTACCACGGGATCGGCCTCAGGGAACAGGGAAACATTTTTACCTATATCAAGAACCTGTTTCCGCACGTTCCGGTGGTGATCCTGCCCCTGATCATCGTGATTGAGATCGCGTCACACATCATCAGGCCCTGTGCCCTTGCTATCCGTCTCTGTGCGAATATGGTAGCCGGACACGTCATGGTAGCGGTGCTGCTTGGTTTCACCGCCACACTGACTGCGGAGACTCTTATTAGCGGCGGGTTAATTTCTATTGTCAGTGTTGCCGCTGTTACGGCTTTGACTTTTCTCGAATTGCTTGTAGCTCTGATACAGGCCTTTGTATTTACGTTCCTGACTACTGTTTTCCTGTCGATGGCGGTTCATCCGGAGCACTGAGGTTCCGGTCGGGCGCTATTCGATTTGATTGATTCATCCAAGAAAGGAGTTGTCCTAAAATGGGCATGCCGATTGAATTTTTAAACGTATTTTCTAGCTTTCTCGCTCAGGCTGATGGAACACCGAAGGGGCTCTACGCCGCGATTGGTGCGGGGCTTGCAGCGATTGGTGTCGGAATGGGTATTGGTAAACTCGCTGCCAGCTCGGTTGAGAGTATGGCTCGCCAGCCCGATTCATCCAAGGATATCCGTGGCGCCATGATCCTTACCGCCGCCTTTATCGAGGGTGTAGGACTGTTCGCCGTTGTCGTTGCGCTTCTTTCCACGCTGTAGGTCTGGTTGCGAACGGAAGCATATTCCAGGAGATTTAAAAGCATGTTGTCCAGGACCCTTCGAGGGGTGGTTTTTGCTTTTGGGCTGTTATCGCCGGCGTTTCTTTTCGCTGCGGATACAGCGGATAACGGTGAGGCTCCCAAGCAACTGGTTCCACCGACTGTCTGGGCTGTTATTTCTTTCGCAGTCGTCCTCTTCATTCTCTGGAAGAAGCTGATACCGGTTATCACCGGGGCGATGGACGATCGGGCCGAGAAGATCCGCGAGGCCCTGGAGGCCGCCGACCAGGCCAAGGCTGATGCCGAGGCCGCCATGGCGACCCACCAGGGCAATCTCGAGACCGCGCGGCAGGAGTCGCGCGCGATCATCGAGGAAGGCAAGCGGGATGCGGAGAAGGTCAAGGCGCAGATCGTCGAAGATGCGAATCGGGAGGCCGGAGAGATCTCCCAGCGGGCTACGCGTGAGATCGAGCTGGCCAAGGAGTCGGCTCTCGCTGATCTGCATCAGCAGAGCGTCGACCTGTCGATCGATCTCGCCGGCAAGCTGATTCACAAGAACCTGAGCGCGGAAGACAACCAGGCGCTGATCGATGAGACCGTAAAGGGTTTCAGCGACAACTGAGCTGACTGAAATCTGAGAGTTTGAGCTATCAAGAATGCTGATTGAAAAGATCCCAGCCCTGTACGGAAAGGCCCTCCTCGAGGCGGCGGCTGATGCCGATGTCCTTGAGGATGTCGCCGCCGAGGTCTCGTTCGTCGGCGGCCTCCTCGGTGAGGATGCCGATCTCAGGCTCTTTGTCGAGAGCCCGAGCATCGAGTCCGCTCAGAAGAGAGAGGTCTTCGAGAAGACCTTCCGCGGCAAGGCGACGGATACCTTTATCAATTTTCTGCTGCTCCTGGTTGACAAGGGGCGGGAGGCCGAATTGGAGGCGATCCTCGCCGCCTTCGGAGCGTTTCATGATGAGCATGTCGGCCTGGTTCGCGTCGAGGTTGCCTCGGTGGAGCAACTCGCCGAGGAAGAGACAGACAAGCTGGCCGCGGCGATCGGGGCCAGCATCGACAAACAGGTTATCGTGAGTAATAAGGTAGACCCCGAAATGATTGGGGGAGTCATCGTACGTTACCAGGGAATGGTGGCAGACGGCAGTCTCAGGACTGCGCTCAAGGAGCTGCGCTCCGAGATGCTGTCCCCCAAGTTCGAGAGCGAGTTAGTCCATGAGAATTAATCCGGAAGAAATCACCTCGGTTCTCAAGAAAGAGATCGAGACCTACAGCGGCGAATTCCAGGTCGAGGAAGAAGGTACGATCCTCGAGGTGGGAGATGGAATTGCGAGAATCTACGGCCTGACCAATTGCATGGCGGGGGAGATGCTCGAGTTCTCCAACGGCTCAGCCGGGGTCGCCTTCAACCTCGAGGAGTCCAGTATTGGAGCCGTCATCCTCGGCCAGTACGATGACCTGCGCGAAGGCGACACGGTCAAGCGCACCGGCTCCGTGCTGCAGGTTCCCGTCGGCGAGGAGCTCATCGGCCGGGTGGTTGACCCGCTCGGCAATCCCCTCGACGGCAAGGGGCCGCTGAAGACCGACAAGTTCCGCGCGGTGGAGTCCGATGCTCCCGGTATCGCCGACCGCCAGTCGGTGAAGGAACCGCTGCAGACGGGTATCAAGGCTGTCGACAGCATGATCCCGATCGGACGCGGCCAGCGCGAGCTGATCATCGGCGACCGCGGTACCGGCAAGACGGCTGTCGCGATCGATACGATCATCAACCAGAAGGGCGGCGATGTGGTCTGCGTCTACGTCGCGGTCGGCCAGAAGGCCTCGACCGTGGCCGGAGTCGTCCAGCGCCTCACCGAGAGCGGGGCCATGGACTACACGATCGTGGTCAACGCCTCAGCCTCGATGCCCGCTCCTCTGCAATACGTGGCGCCCTATTGCGGCTGCGCCATGGCCGAGTATTTCATGTACGAGAAGAACGGTCACACGCTCTGCGTCTATGACGATCTCAGCAAGCAGGCGGCGGCCTATCGGCAGCTCTCGCTGCTCTTGCGCCGTCCGCCCGGACGTGAGGCCTATCCCGGCGACGTGTTCTATCTTCACTCGCGCCTCCTGGAGCGCTCGGCAAAGCTCTCCGATGACCTCGGCGCCGGCTCTCTCACCGCCCTGCCGGTGATCGAGACCCAGGAAGGCGAGGTGTCGGCCTATATTCCGACCAACGTGATCTCGATCACCGATGGCCAGATCTACCTGGTACCCGAGCTCTTCTTCGCCGGTGTTCGTCCGGCGATCGATGTCGGTATCTCCGTCTCGCGTGTGGGAGGTTCAGCCCAGGTCAAGGGTATGAAGGCGGTCGCGGGCTCCCTGCGTCTCGACCTGGCCCAGTTCCGTGAGCTCGAGGCCTTCGCTCAGCTCGGTACCGAGCTCGATGCCGCCACCCAGCGTCAGCTCGATCGCGGTTTCCGCATGGTCGAGATTCTCAAGCAGGACCAGTACGAGCCGATGAGCGTGGTCAACCAGATCCTGATTATCTGGGCCGGCTCCAAGGGCAAGCTCGATGATGTGCCGGTCGACCGCGTTAGCGAATACGAAAGCGCTTTCCTCGAGTTCATCACGGCGACCCACAGCGAGATCGTCGAGCAATTGGGCGAGACCGGTGAGGTCACCGAGGAGCTAGAGGCTCTCCTCTCTCCTGTCTGTGATGATTTCGCGAGGAGCTTTCTCGAGGGCTCGGCGCCCGATCCGCGCGCCGGAGCAGGGACCGGGGAGGAAATCGGCAAGGAAGAAGCCGATGACGCCGAGGCGGAGAACGCGGATGCCGAAGCGCCCGAGGCGGAAGCCGACGCGGAAGCTGAAACGGCCGCGGATGACGCTGAAGATTCTGATGATGGCGAAGAAGCCTGAGGATTACTGAGCTATGGCCGGCCTGAAGGATATCAAGAAGAAGATCACCTCGATCTCCAATACCCGGAAGATCACCCGGACGATGGAGATGGTCGCCGCTGCCAAGAGCAAGCAGACGATCGACCGGGTCGAGGCTTCGACTCCCTATTCCAGCAAGCTCACCGAGCTTCTCAACAGCCTCACCGGCGGGCAGAACGTCGACCACTTCCTTGTCCGTGAGAAGGAGAAGGTCCAGAAGAGCGCCCTGCTGGTGGTGACCGCCAACCGCGGTCTCTGCGGAGGCTACAATACCAACGTCGCCAACCTGGCCGAAAAATGGGTTCGCGCGGAAGAGGCCGAGGGGCGTGAGGCCCATGTCATGATGGTCGGCAAGAAGGGGATCTCCCGCTTCCGGTTCCGCAAGGTCGAGGTTGCGGAGAAACGCACCGACATCGAGGACAAGCCGTCCTTCTCCCAGGCGGCGGAGATCGCGGATGGTTTTATCGAGAGCTTCCGCAAGGGCGAGGTGGACAGGGTGATGGTGGCGGTTACGCGCTACCACTCGGCGGTCGTACAGCAGGCCGATCTCTTCCAGCTCCTGCCGATCATTCCTCCTGAAACAGACGAAGCCGATGGGGAGGAAGCCTCCCAGCAAAACACGGATTTCATCTTCGAGCCCGATCCGGAGAAGATCCTCGAAGACTTATTGCCGTTTTCAGTCAAGCATACTATGTACCGCCTTCTGCTCGAGGCCGCCGCGGGTGAACAGATTGCCCGGCGGGTGGCCATGAAGCTCGCTACGGATAACGCGGGCGAGCTGACCCGCTTCTATACGGGTAAGTACAACCGTGAGCGGCAGGCCAGTATTACGCAGCAGATTATGGAAATTGTAGGAGGTGCCGAGGCTCTCGACTGAGGTCCGCGGCGTGTTCACAGGAAAGAGTCCTTTAAAACAATGAGCGCAAAAGCAGCTACTTCAGAGACAGTTACAGGAAAGATCGTCCAGATCATCGGGGCGACCATCGATGCCGAGTTCCCGGGAGATCATCTCCCTGATATCTTCAACGCCCTCGAGGTCAACTTCGAGAGAGATGGTGAAGCGGTCAAGCTGGTCTGCGAGGTTCAGCAGCACCTCGGCGGTAACAGGATCCGTGCCGTGGCCATGGGCGCTACCGATGGCCTGGTGCGAAACGCAGATGTTGTCGATACCGGAGCGCCCATCTCGGTGCCGGTCGGGGATGAGACCCTGGGCCGGGTATTCAACCTGCTGGGCGACCCGGTCGACAAGGGGGAGGCGCTCGAGACGAAGGAGCGCCGTCCGATCCATGCCGAGGCGCCGAAGTTTGACCAGCTGAGCCCGAGGACAGAGGTCTTCGAGACCGGCATCAAGGTTGTCGACCTGCTCACTCCCTATTCCAAGGGTGGTAAGACCGGCCTCTTCGGCGGCGCGGGACTGGGTAAGACCGTTCTGATCCAGGAATTGATCAACAACGTCGCCACCAAGCACGGCGGCTACTCGTGTTTCGCCGGAGTGGGCGAGCGTACCCGCGAGGGTAACGACCTCTGGAACGAGATGAAGGATGCGGTGATTGAGCAGCCGGATGGTACGACCACCTCCGTCCTCTCGAAAACAGTTCTCGTGTTCGGCCAGATGAACGAGCCGCCCGGAGCGCGTCTCAGGGTGGCGCTCTCGGCGCTGACCATGGCGGAGTATTTCCGCGACCAGAGCGGCTCGGACGTGCTGCTCTTCGTCGATAACATCTTCCGTTTCTCCCAGGCGGGATCCGAGGTGTCGGCCTTGTTAGGCCGTATGCCCTCGGCGGTAGGCTACCAGCCCACCCTGGCAACGGAGATGGGTGAGTTGCAGGAGAGGATCACCTCGACCAAGGACGGCTCGATCACCAGTGTGCAGGCGATCTATGTTCCGGCCGATGACCTCACAGACCCGGCTCCGGCCACCGCCTTCAGTCACCTCGACGCGATTACGGTGCTCGACCGGTCGATCTCCGAGAAGGGTATCTACCCGGCGATCGATCCGCTGAAGTCCTCCTCGCGAATCCTGACCGCCGAGCACGTGGGCGAAGAGCACTACGCGATCGCCCAGAGGGTTCTCCAGATCCTGCAGCGCTACAAGGATCTGCAGGACATCATCGCGATTCTCGGTATGGATGAACTGAGCGAAGACGATAAGGTGCTGGTTGAGAGGGCGCGGCGTATCGAGCGTTTCTTCTCGCAGCCGTTCGCCGTTGCGAAGGCCTTCACCAACCTCGATGGCAAGTACGTGCCGATCCAGGACACCGTGCGCAGCTTCAAGGAACTGGTCGAAGGAAAATGGGACCACCTCCCGATGGGCGCCTTCATGTATGTCGGCAGCATCGAAGAGGCCGTCGAGAAGGGCGAGAAGCTCCTGGCCGAGGATAATTGATCAGATGCCGCTTGATTGCACTGTTACCACACCCGAAGAGCTGGTTTTTGAAGGCGCCGTCGAATCGGTGACCGTACCGGCCGCTGATGGAGAGATGGGCTTTCTCCCCAGGCACGCCCCGCTTGTAGGGAGCCTCGGCTTTGGTGAATTGCGGGTCGCCTCCGGAGACGGCGCCAGGCAGGTCTTCTTTGTCAATGGAGGCTTTGTCCAGGTGGTGGATGGCCGCGTTACGGTGCTCGCGGTCGAGGCCCAGGCCGTGGCTGACCTCGATGCCGAGTCCGCGAAGGCGGACCTTTCCGAGCTCGAGAACTCGCCCCCGGAGTCGGGTTCGAGTATCGAGGATCTCGAGAAATATTCCCGTGCGCTTTCCGTGGCCCGCGCCCGGTTGAAGATTTCCGAGCGTGGCTGAGCTTCCTGCTGTGGAGCGCGCCGCGGGCTCGTTCGGGGCGCGCGAGGCGATGCTGTTCCGTTCGGAATTGGGATCCCCGGTCTGTTTGACGCCGCCTGACCTAACCGTGGGGCAAAAATGAGATTTTCTGAGATATACTCCGCCGCGGATTCCCCGGTAATCTCTTTCGAGGTCTTTCCCCCGAAGAGCGCTCGGGGGATGGACAGCCTGCGGGATGTATTGCCGAACCTGGTCGCCCTCGGTCCTCGCTTCATGACGGTTACCTATGGCGCGATGGGGACCACGAGAATCCGCACGGTGGAGATCGCCGCGATGATCCACAATGAATTCGAGCTCGAGTGCGCCTGCCACCTGACCTGTGTCGGCGCTCACAGCGACCAGGTCGACGCGCAGCTCGATCACATTCACCGTCACGGGATCGAGAATATTGTCGCCTTGCGAGGCGATCCGCCCCGGGGGCAGGACAGCTTCCAGGCGGTCAAGGGTGGCTTCTCCTACGCCAACGAGCTTGTCGAACACATACGCTCGCGGGGTGGTTTCGATATCGCCGTTGGCGGTTACCCGGAGAAACACGTCGAGGCGCCGGACATGGAGACCGACCTTGCCAATCTTGCAAGGAAGGTTGAAAGCGGGGCTGATGTCGTTATCACC
Organism: Planctomycetota bacterium; assembly: GCA_965659285.1. Classification (GTDB taxonomy): domain Bacteria; phylum Planctomycetota; class UBA8108; order UBA8108; family UBA8108; genus UBA8108. The sequence continues at coordinate 13,980 of CBFHWB010000004.1, forward strand.
CAGCTTTTTTACGACAACGAATGCTTCTTCCGGTTCCTGGAGGAGGTTCGCAAGAGAGGGATCACCTGCCCTGTAATTCCAGGCTTATTGCCGATTCATTCCCAGGCGCAGGTGGAAAAGATCGCCGGGCTCTGCGGGGCCGAGATCCCGGCCGAGTTGCAGCGCCGCCTGGAGACGGCCGGCGACGATTCGGAGGCCGCGGCCGAGGTCGGGGTGGACTGGTGCATCGAGCAGTGCTCGGGTCTCCTGGAGGCCGGTGTCGAGGGAATTCACTACTACGTGCTCAACAAGGCAGGGGTCATGGAGAAGGTCATTGCCGGTCTGCGTGCGCGGGAGCTTCTTATATAAGAAGGACCCATGCGACGCTCGCCGATGGCTGTGAACACGGAGGGTTGGCTTCGGGGGTTCACGTCAAGGCGCCGATGGGTCCGGCCAGGAAAGGCTGTTGGATTGGCTGAAGGGTTGAAGTTCCCGGGCGGCCGGAGCCGCCCGGAACAGAGAAACGGTATCCAGGTTCCCAGTTCAGAGTTGTTAGAAGATTCAGCCGGGCGTTTTTCCGGCCGACAAGGCCGGGTCGCCTGAAGCTGATGATCCTTCTCCTAACTCCCGTAACAAGTACTCTTCGTGGGAGCGCCTTTCTTTAAGCGCAATTGCTGTTCCGTTTGGGAGAAAATCGTCACGCCGACCTAAATCGCAATTTTAAAAGGCCTTAGAGGAGCGGCGTGTTGGTTCCCGGTTTTCCTGCAATGTAAAGAGCGCTTGGCATCGTGTCCTGCCCGCCCGACTCGGGCGGACGCTGGAGAGCCGGCGGTTTCCGGCTGGAGCGCGTGCAGACATTCGACCCCGTGCTGAATATAATCTTTTTCCCCGGTTTCCGCTGTTGAGGGCGCCGGCGTATTTTTTTTAGAGGTAAGAGCCTGGAAGATGAAGCAGGTTGAACTCGAAATTCCTTCTGAAGCGGCGGGCTTTCTCCGCGAAGCCATCGCCCAGGCTCGCGGGAACGAGGTCTATTTTCTCGGGAAGGTACGCTGGGACGAGTCCCAGGCGGTTGCCAGTCTCGTCGAGGTCGAGGTCTTCGCCCGAGGCAACAACGTCTCGGCGCCGGCCATTCTCGCCGGGGCCGAGAGCTGGGACCTGGCGATCCACAACCATCCGAGCGGAGACCTGCAGCCCAGCCAGGCCGACCTGGCCGTGGCATCCGAACTGGGTAACCGGCAGGTGGGTTTTGTCATTATCGACAATGAGGCGACGCGAAATTACCTTGTGGTCAAGCCGTTCGTCCGCGACGAGCACCAGCCGGTGGATATTGAGGAGGTGCGCGGCATTCTCGGTCCCGGGGGAGTGCTCTCTAAACGGCTCGATGGTTTTGAGAGCCGTGAGGGCCAGGTAGAGATGGCTGTCGAGGTGGCCCGCTCGCTGAACGAGAACCGGGTGGTCGCCGCAGAGGCCGGCACCGGGATTGGCAAGAGCTTCGCCTACCTGGTGCCGAGCATTCTCTGGGCGGTCAAGAACAGGCAGCGGGTGATCGTCTCCACCGGCACCATCAACCTGCAGGAGCAACTGGTGTCGAAGGATCTTCCCTTTCTCGCGGGAATCCTGCCTGTCGATTTCGAGTTCGCGCTCATCAAGGGCCGCTCCAACTACGCCTGCAAGCGCAGGGTCAAGGAGGCTCCTGAGCAATTCGACCTGGTCCCGGAGGATACGGAGGACCAGGAACTGCTTCGAGATCTCATCGAGTGGGCCAATACCTCCGGGGATGGCAGTCTCGCGGATCTCTCCTGGAAGCCGCCCCGGCGGGTCTGGGAGAAGATTCTTTCGGAGACCGATAAGTCCCTCAAGGTCAACTGCGAGTTCTACCAGGAGTGCTTCTATTACCAGGCGAGGCGGAAGGCGAGCCGCTGCCAGGTGGTGGTCGCCAACCATCATCTCTTCTTCGCCGATCTCGCGGTGAGGAGGCAGACCGGGGATTACCAGCTCGACCTGATCCTGCCGGGCTATTCCAGGGTGGTCTTTGACGAGGCCCAGCATCTCGAGGATGTCGCCAGCGAGCATCTCGGCGCCCGGTTCTCCAGACGCGGTATTCGCCAGCGCCTGGGGCGGATGAGGGCCATGCGAAAGGACCGGGGCACCCTGGTGCTGCTGGCGAGAAAGCTGCGCCAGAACAGCGACCCCGTGGCCGCTGAGTCCATCGAGAAGGACTACGCTGTTCAGTTGCGCGATATCGCTGTCTCCATTGATGACCAGTTTGGCGACCTGGAGGAATTGCTGAAGGCCCAGTGGCTGTCCCTGGAGGAAGGCTCCGGGGGGGGCTCGAGCCGGACGATGCGCTACCAGCCGGATCCTGAGCGTTGGGATCTCTGGAATTCCATCCGGGACTACCTGCTTGGAATCCGCGGCGACCTCGAGCAGATCTGCCGCCTGAATGACAAGGCGCGCGCGACCGTCGAGAACTCGACTGTCCACGAGGATGTCCAGAGGAGTGTCCTGCTCGAGCTGGAGAGCTTCGGCAACCGCATGGCCGCGACTCTCGCCGGTTTCTCCCGCTTCAATGATCTCAAGGATGATTCCCAGGTGCGCTGGCTTGATTACCGCGAGGCCCGGGGGCGGGAGGACGGCGCGGCTCTCGGATTCTCCGTCGCCCCGATCTCGATTGCCGACGACCTGCGCGACGCGCTGTTTGATGTGCTGGATGCCGTGGTTCTCACCTCGGCCACGCTCTCGGTCGCCGGGCGGCCTGATTTTCTCGGTGAGAGACTGGGCTTTCTCGAGCTCCCCGCCGACCGATTCTCCTTCAAGCGTTTCGAGTCGCCCTTCGACTTCAAGCGCCAGGCCCTGATGGTGGTTCCAACCGATCTGCCCGCCCCTGACCAGGGAGGCTACGAGGAGGGCCTGCCGGAGGTCATCTTTGACCTGTTGAAGGCCAGCAAGGGAAGAGCCTTTGTGCTCTTCACCTCCTACGCCCTGCTTGGCAGGATGTACAAGCGCCTCGAGAAACCTCTCCTGGAACTGGGTTTTCATCCGATGGCCCAGGGTCAGACCCAGCGCTCCGAGCTGCTCGCGAGGTTCTCCAGCAGCGACAATGGAGTGCTTTTTGGAACGGACAGCTTCTGGGAGGGAGTCGATGTCAGGGGGAGCGCGCTCGAGCAGGTCATCATTACCCGGTTGCCGTTCAGGGTTCCGACCGAGCCCCTGCAGGAGGCTCGTCTCGAGGAACTGACCGCGAAGGGAATCAACGCCTTCAAGAACTATACGATTCCCCAGGCTGTTCTTCGTTTCAAGCAGGGCTTCGGCCGCCTGGTTCGCTCGAAGACGGACCTGGGAGTGATCTCGGTTCTTGACCAGAGGATCCTCACCCGGCGCTACGGAAAGACCTTCATGGAGTCCCTGCCGCCGGTTGACTGCTTCGCCTCATCCAGCGCGGCGGTGGTGGAGAGGGTGGAAGAGTTCTTTCGCGTCACCAGGGGAGGGGAGGCTTGAAACCATGATGGACCGGGAAGGAGTCTCGACGCGTTTCGGGAGGGTCATACTCGCCGCCGGGCAGGCGGCGCGGATGGGGCAGCCGAAGGCGCTGCTGCCCTTCGGAGAGCAAAACGTGATCGAGCTGGTTTTCGCCGCGGGCGCGGCCGTGACCGGGACCAGCGTTGTGGTGGTGAACCCCGCCCTGGCTGACGTGCTGGAGGCCTTTCTGCCTGCAGGGGAGCAGGGGGTCGAGCTGGTGGTGAACGCGGATCCGGCCAGCGAGCAGATCGATTCTCTCAAGCTGGGGCTTGAGAGGCTGGCCGCGCTGCCGGGAGGGGTGGCCGAGTGGTTCTTCATTCATCCGGTTGATTATCCTCTCGTGGGCGAGGCCGACTATCGAGCTCTCGCCGAGGCCGCTGTCTCCGAGCAAGGTGAGGGAGCCGATCTCCTGCAGCCGGTCTGTGGGGAGCGCCGCGGCCACCCGATCCTCTGCCGGGGCTCCCTGGCCGGCAGCTTTCTCGAGCTGGAGGCAGGCCAGACGGCCCGCGACGTGGTTCGCTCCGCGAAGGTCCGGTACGTCCCCTCGGCCAACCCGGGGGTGGTGGATGATCTCGACACTCCGGAAGATTACTCCCGGCTGCTCGCCGTGCTGGAGGGAGGGGATCAGGCCTGATCCCGCGTCTCCTCTTCTTTTCGCAGCGAGTCAAACTTTTCCAGCAGCGTCTCGACTGGAGCGGCATCGATGGGCGAGGCTCCCGCGCGGCTGTGGCGGACAAAGCCGCAGCGGTCGATGATGAAGCTCGCCGGCCGCGCGACATTGACGGCTCCCCAGGAGAACTTCTGGAAGACTCCGAAGGCCCGGCTCGCTTCAAGGTGAGCATCGATGAGCAGGCTGAAGGGACAGGTTCCCGCGTCGAGGAACTTGCCTGCTCCGTCGGTGTCCTCGCAGGAAACGACCAGGGGAGTTCCCTGGAACTCGCGGAACCGATCCCTGGAGGCGGCCAGCTCTGCGATCCGTTCCCTGGAGGCCGGATCCCAGGTGCCGCGGATGAACTCCAGCAGGACAGGTCCCTTCAGGAGGGTCGGGTGCAGCGAGATCTCGACATCATGGGGGGTCTTGAGGGTAAAGTCCGGGGCGGGATCCCCCTGTACCAGATGTTGCCGCATTGAGAGTCTCTCCTTTCCTTGCTCCTCCCCAAGGATAGACAGATGCGGTTCCTGTCTCAATCGCTTATCGCCGAAAGACTCGTCAGATGATGGCGCTGGCGGCGAGGCGCGCTCCGCAGTACTCCCCGGCTGTCCGGGTGATCTCTTCGAGTACGGAGTTGATATAACGACGAGGGTTCTCGGAGGGGGACCAGCAGACCGCGAGCGCTCGCCTGGTTTCGGAGGTGACCCGTGTCCTGTGAGAATCATGGCTGGGATTGCCGAAGGGACCTTCCCGGTCGACGCAGACGAAGCGGCCCTCCAGGTTCATCGAGCGGTCATGGATCGCCTTGAATTCTTCACCGGGCCGGCCGACCCGCACGGCGATCGGCGGGCTGATCGCGTCCCAGTCGTAGAGTCCCAGGGGGCATTGCAGCTTGAGACTGACGAGGTTGATGCAGTCAACCAGACTGTTGATGCTGGGGAGGGGCTGCTCTTTGAGAGCTCTGCGCAGGAGCCGCTCAGAGCTCGGGCGATCCCTGGTAGGGTCTATTCCAATGCGCCGATAGAGCTTCCTGGTGCGCGCGACAGCCTCGAGCTCTGAGGGTTTGCGATTCGTGCAGCTGAGCCGCAGCTCCCCGCAGAGCTCCTCCAATTCAAGAGCCAGTCCGGCTGCGGGGGGGCCATTCGTTATGTCTTCGAGAAAGACCACGCCGAGGCGAAGGAAGTTCCGGAGGGTGCCGGAAATCTCTAATTGTTCAGGTTGCATGGATGGAAGGCTCCAATCTCGCGGCATTTTACTCTTCACCCGCAGCTCGACCGGGAAAATCCCGCAAATAAACCAGGTTTGTTCCGCGCGCCTCCGAGGTGGAGGAATCTTCTTTTGAGTTCTCGAACCCGGGCTGAAAAAAAGGTAAAAAGTGACCCATGAGCACGGAGGATGACATCGAGACGGATTCCGGTACGGCCGACAGCGCCCCCCGCACTCGGACCGAGGCGCTGATTCATCTTCTTGGAGATGATGACATCGATATTCGTTCCCAGGTCTGGGGCCATCTCGAGAAGCTGGGCAAGGAGGCGCTCGAGAGCGCTGAGGCGGCGGCGGAAGCTTCTGATGACCCGGAGGTGAAGAGGCAGGCAGGGCGTTTCGCGCTCGAATACCATCGCCGGGAAGTGTTCAAGGAGTGGCTTCAGTTCTGCCGGGATCCCGCTCCGGATCTCGAGGCAGGAGCTCTTCTCATCGCCCGAAGTGAATACCCCGAGCTTGACCCGGGGGTCTGTTCCAGGGTTCTGGATGAATTCGCCGGCGCGCTCGAGAGCCGCTCGAAAACAGCGGCCGGCGTCGATGCCCGCCTGGCCTCTCTCGTCGAGCTCTTGTCGAAGGATGCCGGCTTCAAAGGTAACGAGCAGGGCTATTACGAGGCTGACAACAGCTACCTGAACAGGATCCTCGAGACGAAGCTGGGCATCCCCATCAGCCTCTCGGTGCTCTACCTGCTCGTCGCCCGCCGTTGCGGCCTGTCCCTTCACGGGGTCGCCCTTCCAGGGCATTTCATCCTGAAGTTCGATTCCGCGGAAACCGGCAAGCAGGCGGAGAAGTTTCTCGACCCCTTTCATGGCGGCCGCCTGCTTACCGTCAGGGAGTGCGTCGAGCTGCTCGAATCAAGCGGCGAGAGCTTCCGCGATGAGCTCCTTGAGGCGGTAGACGACCGGGTGATTCTCTGTCGAATGCTTGGCAACCTGCTCAATATTTACCATGGCGGCAGCGACAGGCGGCGCATGAACCGGGTTGCCGCGATGCTCAAGCTTCTGCAGGACCCGCGCGATTGAGGGTGGCCGGAGGGCTGTCGCCTCAGATCTCGAAGGTCTCAGGTCCCTTGGGGAAGCTCGTCAGGTTGTGATGCCCATCCTCGGTAACAACCAGGAGATCCTCGATGCGAACTCCGCCAACGCCGGGGTAGTAGAGCCCGGGCTCGATGGTGATAACATGCCCGGCCTTGAGCTCGTGGCCGACCTTGCCAAGTCTCGGGTTTTCGTGGATATCGAGTCCTACGCCGTGGCCTGTTCCATGGAAGAAGCCCACCTTGCTGCCATCGCGTTCCTCGGTTCTGCTGCCGCGCTCTTCAAACAGCTCGACGATGCCCTGGTGGACCCGTTTTCCACAGGCGCCGTCCTTGAGCTCCTTGATGGCCCAGTCCTGGGCGGCAAATACGTCCTGGTAGAGCTTCCTCGCCTCTTCGGATGCCTCACCCCGGACCACCGTGCGCGTCATGTCACCCCAGTAGCGGGTCTCGGCCGATTGGGGAAAGATATCGATGATGATCGTCTGGTTGGCGGGTATGGGACCCGTTCCGCGGTTGTGGGGGTCGCAGCACTGGTCCCCGGCCGCGATGATGATGTCCTCCGCCTGGCAGTTCCTGTCGAGCAGCAGCTTCTGGGCCATTACGCGCAACCGCTCTGAGGTCACCACCTCACCGTCGTGATAGAGCAGTTCCTCCCTGATCTCGCTCGCGCGCAGGGTCTCGATGACGAGCCCCATCGCCTCCTCACCGGCCTTCTGGCTGCTCGCGATGTACTCGATCTCTTCAGGTGTCTTGATCCAGCGGTCGAGGTGAACCGGGTCTTCCCGGCATTCGAGTTCATAGCCCAGCTCACCGAGCTGTCTTGCATGGATGTAGGGCATGCTGGCGGGAACGGAGAGCTTTCGCGTTTCGCCTCGTGATTGCAGGAACAGGTCGGCGATCGAGGTCAGCCGGGCCGCCTTTCCCTCTTCTCGAAGCTTCGCCTCCAGCTCCGCTGTACCGACGACCTCGTCTACATCCGCCTCTTTTTCGGCACGGCCGTACTCGAGATCGCTGACCAGGAGGTACCTGCGGTCGCCATGTTCTATGTAGATCAGCGGATCACCCACGAGAAAGCGGGTGGCGTAGAACAGGTCCGAATCCTTCTTGCTGTCGTTGATGACCAGGAGCGTTTCGTCGTTGGATGTTCTCAGGCTGGGCATTGGCTTGCTATCTGTCGAGCGTACAGTCGACCGTTTCGATGGTCCTGCGGATGCTCTCCATGAACTGGTCGGCCACGGCGCCGTCGATCAGGCGATGGTCGAAGGTGAGGGTCAGGTAGGACATATTGCGTACTCCGATGGAATCGGTTCCCGGCACGACCACCACCCTCTTCTGTACCGCTCCGAAGCAGAGGATGCCGGACTGGGGCTGGTTGATGATCGGCGTTCCGATCAGGGTGCCGAAGCCGCCGGGATTGGTGATGGTGAAGGTGCCGCCCTGGACCTCTTCCGGTTTCAGGGTCTTGTTGCGCGCCCTGTCCGCCAGGTCGCTGACTCCCGCGGCGATCTCGGAGATGCTGAGCTTGTCTGCGTGGTGCAGCACTGGAACGACGAGGCCGTTGTCCAGCGCGACGGCGAGGCCGATGTTGACGTCGCCCTTGTAGTGGATCTTGCCATCAACCAGTGATGCGTTCAGGTCGGGATAGGCCTTCAGCGCCCGGGCGACGGCCTGGGTGAGGAAGGGTAGGTAGGTCAGCTTCACCCCGCGCTCCTGCCACTCTGCCTTGTGTTTCTTGCGGAATTCATCGACATCCGTGAAGTCGACCTCGTGGACGGTCGAGACGTGGGGCGATGTGCTCTTGGAGTGAACCATGTGCTCGGCGATCTTACGGCGCATGACCGACATCGGTTCGATCCGGTCGCCTCCGGCCTGTTCGTGTCCGGCCTCTTCAGTCGACGGTGTAGAGGTTCCCTTGCGCTTCTCGATGTATCGCATGACGTCCTTGCGGGTCAGGCGTCCGCCCTCGCCGGTTCCCTGGACATCGGAGGGATCGACACCGTTGTCTCGCACCAGGCGTCGTACGGCGGGGGAGAGCCAGCTCTTGTCGCCACTTTTGCCGCCGGCTTCCGCTGTTTCTTTCGCGCCCCCGGCGTTTGCCCGGGAGGACTCGTCGCCACCGCCTGCCGCAGGGGCGCTGGATGCGCTTCCGGGGGCTGGTTTTTCCTCGCTGAGAACGCACACCAGGGTGTCGACCGGAACAGTCTCTCCCTCCTGTACCAGCAACTCGGCTACATACCCGCTGGCCGGGGATGGAATCTCGGTATCCACCTTGTCGGTCGAGATCTCGAGCAGGGGCTCATCCCGCTTGATGCTGTCACCGGGACCGACAAACCATTTGATGACGGTTCCCTCGGTGATGCTTTCGCCCATCTGGGGCATCTTGATTTCGACCGGCATGGAGGGGCTCCTTTCCACTCGCTCTGAGAGCACGAATAGTAAGGAATCGGGACCGGTTTGTCACCTTCGCATCTGGAGTCCGGGGGGAAGACAGAAGGGCAGGATTGTTGTCAGGAGATGGCGCCTACGGAGACCATGTTCCGGACGTCGAGCTTCTGTTCGCCATTCCATCGATAGGCGCAGAGAGCGCCTCCCCTGGCGATGCTGTAGTCCACGCAGGCGACGTTGGCCGCGAGCAGTTCGGGCTCTCCCCTGAGCCAGTAGTGTCCGACGAAGACGGGTGGATTCTCCGGGGCGTAGGGTAGGCAGGCTCGCCTGCTTTGCCGCATCATTTCCGCGGTCAATGGAGCCGGGCTAGGCCCCGGGGGCAGGGCGTAGCTGCCGCAGGTCTCCTCCTCCCGCGGGGATCTGTACCATTGGATGCGAAACATGTTCCGAGCGGTTCCATCCGGATCAATATTCTCCTGTCCGGCCGGCAAGCGAAGCTCAGGGCCCTTGAGAATGCATTCGACAGCCTCGTAGAGCGGAGAGTCCTCCCTGCTGGCCTCGGCCAGGAACCCGGCCGTGACGCCGTCGTGTATTTCCAGGCGATCGGAGATGGTCTGGAGCTGTCGGTCATCCCAGGAGGCATGGGCGATTCGGAGGAGGTTTCCATCGACATCTTCCAGCTCGAGCCACATGGGAAGCGTACGGAACCATTCGACAGCGTCCTCGATTTTTCCATCAAGCTGATCGATGGTGTCCTGGTGCTGTTTGTTGTTTTTCCGGTTGTGCCTGCGCAGATGCTTGCCGGGTTGCCCGGGATCTTCAGTATGGTAGGCCAGCGCGTTGAACTCATGGTTGCCCATGACGGCTTTCGCTTCTCCTGAATCGATCATCGGCCGAACGAGCTGGAGTACCTCGAGGATTTCCGTGCCCCTGTCGATAAAGTCACCGAGGAAGATGACCTCTCGCTCCGGGTGGCGATAGCCGCCTTCTTCAAGCGTATAGCCGAGCTTTTCCAGCAGTTGTTTCAGCTCGGTGGCGTGCCCGTGGATGTCGCCGATGAGGTCGTACATGTCCGAGGGATCCCGAGAGAAAAAATGGCGGGAGTGCATGGGAATCGAACCCACCTACCGTGTTGTTCGCACGATACCTAGGATTTGAAGTCCCGGAGGCCCACCAGGTGCCTATTCACTCCCGCGCGAAACTTCATTCTAACCCATAGAAGGGTTCCTTGCAGCGGGTTCCAGCCTCTTCCGGACGACTTCTCAGTCAAAGAAGCCCATGTCCTTGGCGCAGGTATGGACCATCAGGATTGAGCTCTTGGCCAGGTCGCTGGCGTTGGCGTTATTGGGATTGAGCTTGAGGAGTTGCTGGGAAGCGTTCCGCGCGAGCTCGAAATGGTCGAGGGCAAGCTTCTTATTGGCTAAGGCGTCGTCCATTCCCGGCAGTGAGCGGGCCAGGTATTCGCGTCCCTTCCTGTAGTGCCTGATTCCATAGTCCAGCAGGGTTTTCGGCTCGCGCGGCAGGGGGGTATTCCTGGCGAGTTCCTCGACAGGTTTGAGACGGCTGGGCGCGGCGGGCTTCTTTCGCGGATTTTTTTCTGTCGCCGCGATCTTTGCCAGGGGGTCGGCGCGCCCGGAACCCCTCTTCCAGTATCGTGTAAGGCGCTCTACATCATCGGGGAAATAGGTGCCGAGCAACCAGCCGAAGTTATCACTGGCGAAGGCGCGATCGAGGAATTTAGTTCCTTCCGTGTTCAGTCGGTTGGTCTTGGCGAAGAGAGCGAGTGAGAAGAGATCGCTCAGGTAGCCGTATTGACCTGTCTTGTCGAGCTGGTTGTTTCTCTGCCGCAATTCCTCCTGCTTGGAGCCGCGCCATTGTTCATGGCTGATGGCTTTCTCGCCCTGGATGCCTGCGCGCCGCAGCCGAGCCTGTTCTCCATAGCTGGACTGGATCCAGATATGCTCCTTGTCACGGCGGAGGATCCTTACGGTTCTCTTCAATAATTCACCGGCGGAATTGAGGTAGTTGATCTCGAAGAGGTCACTGGCGCTGACCAGGTGGCTGACGGGCGTTTGCCGGGTCATTTCATGCATGAGAGCGATCCGGTAACGTTGCCGGCGCAGTTGCTTCTTCCGGGAGAGGGCATCGGGTAGGGATTCCAGTTTCTTATAGCAATTTCCTGCGAGTGTATAGTCCATCGACAGGAGGGCCTTGTTCGCGAGGCCTTCGAGAGAGACCGCGTCAGCCGGCAGGGTCGCAGGTTGCGCCGGGCTGGGTTGTGAGGCCGGTTGGTTTCCGGAGAAAACGAGCAGTTTGCCGCGGTCCTCGTTTCGTAATCGGCTGAGTACCAGCTTCACATCCTCGCCCTGCCGCTTTGATATTTTCCGGCTGAAGACGACCGTGCCTTTTTCCCAATACCAATTCGAGTCCAGGGTTCGCGCGATTTTGTCGATCAGACGTCCAATCGTGCATCCCTTCGCCTGGAAATTCAGCCTGCTGTCTCCGGTAATTCCTTTCAGGGCGACGCGAATCCCGAACCAGCGCAGAAAACTACCGAGTTTTCGGATCTCGAGCGAGGGGAAGGAGATTTCTACCGGTTCCCGCAGAGCGCTGTACATTTCTTCCTGGACCGGGCTGAAGCCGATCTTGAGATCCCAGATCTCGAACCAGTTTCTCGGATGGCCCAGGGGGTTTCTGAGGAACCTGCCGACGAGGGTTATCTTGTGACCTTGCGGGGCGGCTTCCAGTTTCTTGTGAATGTCGAAAGGGTAATATTTCGGGAGGCCGCCGACCTTCAGCAGCCAGCCGCTGGATGCGAGGTTCTGGAGGTCTTTTTTCGCTTCCGGACGCCAGATGAAGAAATTCACATTGTGTTCGATGGCTCCCTTGACCGAGATTCTTGATTTGTTTCCGCCGGTTGGATCGGCCTCGTATCCGTCAAGGATGCCCTTGACGGTGAGCCACTTACGAGTGTTCGCGTCCGGGAAGGCGGAGAGCAACTCTGGGCTGAGAACGGTAGCGGGCGGTGAACGCAGTGACGGAGCCTCCGAAAAATTGCTGACCTTGTTCCTGGCGCGTAACATGTCGTAGCCCGTAAGCCATGAGGTGAACTCGCAGGTAAAGGCGAGCATGAAGTTCGCTTTTACCGGGAGCCTGTATTTCGCGGCCTCCCACTGGCTGTCAGCTTCCTTGATCGCCGCCGAGGAGATGGGCAGGGGGCCTAGCTTGTTGCGCAGCGCATAGGAGAGCGAGTACTTGGGGCTTATCGCCCGGAAATAATCGAGGGTCGCGGCCTCCCTGGTGTTGAGGACGAGTTTCTGGACCGTCTTGATCGCCTGGGCCAGGGGACGCTCGAGAACCTTCTTTTCACGCACCTGGGTCAGAACCTTGGTGAGAGCTTCCTGCTCCCTGGCCGTGATCTTGTAGCTCTGGGTCTTGTATTGCATGCCCTTACAGTCCGGACAGAAGGTGTAGCCGACTCCAGTACAGCGCCTGCAGGCGACCTTGATCGGTTTTCCGCGTAAGGTCGCGTCCTGCGCCCCGGTGGCGAGACAGGTTGTGCATTTGAGGAACCCGCCATGGCGGGCGCAGCGTTCACAGGCGCGAATGCTCCGCTTCTTGGGCTGGAAGATCTCCTTGAAGTGCTCATCATCGATCTTGTCCGCGCACAGCGCCAGCCTCTCGAGAACCTTGTTGCGTGGAATGAAGTCGGCGCTCGAAGAATCCTTGGGCAGGAGGGCGAAGGCTTCTGAGTATTTCACGCGGGCCTCGGCAAGTTCAGCCGCGCTGTAGAGCTTGTCTCCTTCAGAGACAAGGGCTCGCTGCCTGCGGCTCGTCTCGGTCTGGGCTTTTTTAAGCAAGGCGCTGGCTGCCGGATGGCTGAAGCGACTGGTGAGATCTCGGAGTCTCTTATAGGCCCTGGTGTAGAGCTTGTTTTCGATCTCGATCCGGGCGAGGCGGTAGACGGCTTCGGGGTAGTTTTTTTCTTTCGCTTCAAGGTCAGCCACCATGCGGTAGCAGCGCTCGGCCCAGTTGGAGCGTTTTTGCTGCTCACACCATCCACCGAGAGAAAGCAGGGCGGTTCCATCAGCCGGGTCGGTTTTTGCCAGGCGGATGCGGAATTCAGCATCCTGGTCGGCCTGGGGATGCGCGAGGAGGAGTAGGCACAACAGGGTCTGGGTCATCTGTCGGTTGTCATTCTGCTGGTAGAATAAAGAGACGATCCTGGATACGCATTGTAGCCCTGTGGTTGAACTCTTACCTGAAATTATTGTTCAGAACGCCGCCCGGGAAGAGACGCGCGGGTCAGCTCAGGATGGAGAGTCTCAGCAGGAAGCTTTCATCCGCTTCAGGCTCAGGCTGCCTGGAGACGATGATGACCTTGTCTGCGGAGCCGACGATGCCGTCGTCACGGAGCTTCTTCAGCGCGCTGGGCACGAGCGACTCGAGCTTGTTCTCCAGCGGCATCGTCGTCAGGTTGAGACCCCTGTGGAGCAGGAGCCGACGCAGGTTCGAGTGGTTGTCAAGCACTCCATACACCGGCACGGTGGGCGAGGCTGTGGAGAGGGCGCGATGAGTCGTACCCTCGAGGGAGAAGGCGAGAATGCAGTCCGCGCTCATGTATTCAGCGAAGATGACCGCTGAGGCCGCCAGCAGGTCGTTGATTCCCTCCTTTCCCGTAACGGGAGCGTGAAGGCCGCGGTTCCTGCGGTTGAGCTCCAGCTCCGCCTCGCGCGCGATCCGGTCCATCTCGGCAACCGATTCCTCCGGGTAGTCCCCCATCGCCGTTTCCGCCGACAACATGATAGCGTGGCTACCGTCCAGAACGGCGGTGTAGACGTCATTGACCTCCGCTCGGGTCGGCTGGGGATGGTCGATCATCGACTCAAGCATCTGGGTCGCGGTGATGGATGGGACTCCAAGGGCGTTGGCCTGGGAGATGATCGATTTCTGGATTCCAGGGACCTTCTCGCGCGGCAGCGTCACCCCGAGGTCTCCGCGGGCGATGAGAACCGCGTTGGCGGCCTTCAGGATCTCCTCCAGGTTATGGATGCCCGCGCCGTCCTCGACCTTGGCGACGATGAAGGCTTCTTTTTTCCCCCAGCCCGCGAGGTGCTTGCGCATCTTCGTGATTTCATCTGCGGATCGGACGAAGGACATGGCAACCATATCGAGACCCATGTTGACGCCAAATCGCGCGTCCTCGAGATCATTTTCATCAAGAACAGGGAACTCGAGCTCCGAGTCGGGGAAGATGACACCCTTGCGACTGTAGACCGGCGCTCCCCTGTGAACCTTGCAGAGGATCTCCTCATCGAGGCAGGAGATCACCTCGAGCTCGATCTTGGCGTCATCCAGGAAGATTCTGTGTCCCGGCTCAACAAAGCGCTCGGCTCCGACATAGTCCATTCCCAGGCGCTCGGTCGAGATGTCCTCTCCATGAGAGAGGATGATCTCGGCTCCCTGTTCGAGGATGATGGGTGTTGCCGAGCTCGCTCTTCCAAGTCGCACCTTGTGTCCCTGCAGATCCTGCATGATCGCGACCGGCCGGCCTGTTTTTTCGGAGGCCGCGCGGATTTCCCGGATCAGCCGCTCGTGGGTCTCCTGGGTTCCGTGCGAGAAATTAAGCCGCGCGACGTTCATGCCCGCCTCGATGAGGCTCTCAATCATTTCGCTGTTCGAACTGGATGGTCCCAGGGTGCAGACGATCCTGCAGGCTCTCGGGTCTTTTTCGAACTTGATGTCTTCCAACTGCGGGCTGGCGGGGGCGGTTTTTTTCGTCATCAAAGATGAGCCTCTTGTAGGCCCGGGGATGGTTTTCTGGTAAGAGCCGATTTACCCGCCGTTATCCGGTGACAGCGGCCGGCTCGCGAATTGCGCAGGAATACAGTACCGGATACGCTTCAAGAGAGCGAGAGCCCAGCGGGCGGGGTCGGCGGGTTCGCCGGGAGGCGCTTGCCTGCGCGGAGTTCTTTTTATTGTCCGCGCGGTCCACTTTGGACGCTGCCGCCCGAGTGGTCTATGCTTAACTGGACCATGTGAAACGCCGCTTTCGGGCGCTTTTCTGGCTTCTTGGACGACAAGCGAAGGATGACCTGGAAGATGAACCTGGAGGGAAGCAGCGCTGTTGTTACCGGGGCCTCGAGTGGGATCGGAGAGGCGATAGCCCTGGAGCTTGCCTCCCGGGGCGCGCGCCTGACACTCACCGCGCGCCGGGAAGATCGGCTCGATGAACTCGGAGGACGGATCACCAGTACGGGAGGCGAGGCGCCCTTGCTGGTGGCTGCGGATCTGCGCAAGGCCGAAGACATCACCCGGATTTTCGAGGAATCACGAGCTCGCTGGGGGGGGCTGGATATTCTCATCAACAACGCCGGGCTCGGGCGCAAGGCGAGCTTTCACGATGGAGCGACTGAGGACTGGCGTGAGATGCTGGAGGTGAATGTCCTGGCCCTGACGGTGGCCTGTCGTGAGGCGCTCGGGTGCTTTGACGGAGAGAGGGGCGGCCATATCGTGAATGTTTCCAGCATGGCCGGACACAGGATACCGCCGCGGGGCGGATTCTACGCCGCCACCAAGTTCGCGGTCCGCGCCATCACTGAATGCCTGCGCCAGGAATTGCGCGCCCTGGGCAGCCCCTCGCGTGTCAGCGAGATCTCTCCCGGATTTGTGACCACCGAGTTTCACGAGGTTTTCTACCGCGGTGACGCGGAGCAGGTGGCCGCCGGACTGCCGGACTACAGGGTCCTGGATCCCCGCGATGTCGCCGCCTCCGTCATTCATATACTCGAGGCTCCCGACCATGTCGCGATACACGATGTTCTCATTCGGTCCAATGAGCAGGAGAGCTGACGTGCGCTCTTTTTTCGTGTCTTTCCTCGCAGCGCTCTGTTTCTTTCTGCCCGGCTGCCGGGATGAGGGAGACGCGGTTCAGCCGGCCCCCAGGCTGAGCAGGCTCCCTCCCTCGGCGGGGGACAGCGATCCCCGCCTGGAGCAGGCGCTTTTGAAGATTACCGCAGGGTCGTATGACGAGGCCCGGGCGATCATCGCCGCGGTGCTGTCGGACCACCCCGCCTCCTACCGCGGCCGATTCCTGGAGGCGCTTACCTGGCATCGGCAGAAACGCTATGAGAAGGCCCGCAAGGGCTTCGAGGTTGTGTTGCGTTCGAGAGCGGGCTTTGCCGGCAGCGAGAGCGTTCTTCATTTTTACGGCTGGGCACTCTATCACCTCGGTCGCCTGGGCGAGGCGGAGGAGGCCTTCAGGGGGCACGCGAAGGAGGCTCCCCGGGTCGCCTCGACCTGGTTCGCGTTGGGGTTGATTGCGCTTGAGGACCATCGTCTTGGCGAGGCAGAGTCCCTCCTCGACAATGCCCGACGGATCCAGGATGCGAATTCGAAGAAGCAGAAGGAACTGGCGAAGACGATGGCCAGGCTTGGCGAGGTCCACATCCTGCAGGGCCGGCTCGAGTTGGCCAGGAAAGATCTCGAAGAGGCTGTGAGGATCTGGCCCGGACACTTCAACGCCCACTACAAGCTTTATCGCGTGCTTTTGCGGTTGGGAGAGAAGGAGGCTGCGCAGGCCGCCCTGGAACGGCACCAGGCGCTTGCCGGGGCTCCGGGGAAGAGGAGGACGGGATCTTGAGGCTCTCTCTCTCTCTGCTTTGCATCTTCTGGCTTGGCGGCTGCGCTGAGCGTAATTCACCGGCCGGCGAGGGCGGCATTCGTATGCGCTACCTCGATGCCGGCTTAACGGGGCTCGACCTGTCGCTGACCTCGGGCGGCATTCCCTCCAGGGAGATTCTCGAGGTGAAGGGGTGTGGGTTGGCGCTCATCGATTTTGATTCGGACGGCGATCTCGATGTTTTCGCTCCCAACGGGGCCACCCTCGAAGCTCCCGAGAAGGGGCCGGGCTGCAGGATGTTCGAGAATCTCGGTGGGCTGAAATTCGTCGATGCGACGGCCCGGCTCGGGCTTGGCCTGAGACGCTGGAGCTTCGGCGTGGCGGTGGGAGACTACGATGGGGATGGCCATGACGATCTCTTCGTCGCCTGCTACGGGCCCAATGTCCTGCTGCGCAATAAGGCGGGCGAGGGTTTCGAGGATGTCTCCGGGGAAGCCGGTGTCTCCAATGGGGGCTGGGGAACAGGCTGCGCCTTTGCCGACACCGATGGAGATGGGGATCTCGATCTCTATGTTTGCAATTATCTCGCCTTCGACCCGGCGAATCCGCCGCCGCGGGCGACCTTCAAAAAGACCGAGGTTCTTGGCGGTCCTCTCGGGCTCGCGGCCCAGCATGACATCCTCTACGAGAACCTGGGGACCGGCCGGTTCAGGGATTCAAGTGAGCGCTCCGGCGTCCGTTCGGTGCGGCCCGCCTACGCGTTGAATGTCGCCATCCTGGATCTCAACGGAGACTCGCGGCAGGATATCTTCGTCGGCAACGACTCGATGGGAAATTACCTGTTCAGCAACCAGGGCGGCGGACGGTTCCGCGAGGTGGGAATCGAGAGCGGCGTCTCGGCTAATTCAGATGGCGCCTCCCAGGCGACAATGGGGATCGCGGTGGGCGATGTCGACGGCAACGGCTTCCCCGATCTCTTCACCACCAACTTTTCAGGCGACACCAACACCCTGCATCTGAATCTTGATGGCTCGTTCTTTGCCGACAGGACGCGTACCTGGGGTCTTGGCAGGGTCTCGATGACCAGCCTTGGCTGGGCCTGCGATTTCAGCGACCTTGACCAGGACGGGGATGAGGACCTGGTGGTCTTCAACGGGCATGTTTTTCCGCAGGCTACTCCCGAGAGCATGGACTCGTCCTACCCGCAGCGCCCGCTGCTCTTTGAGCAGGATAAAGGACGCTTCTCGCTTGTAGATAAATCTTCGGCGGCCGGCTCCTGGATAGATGAGGCTCATCGTGATCGTACCGCCGTTCGCGGCGATCTCGATGGAGATGGGGATCTCGACTTCGTCGTTGGGGGCCTGAACGAACCCCTGCGCCTGCTGCGAAATGAACAGGGGAAAGGGAATCGCTGGCTCCTCGTGGAACTGCGGGATGATCGTCCCGGTTCGATGAATCGCCGGGGGCTTGGAAGCATGGTCGAGCTGCGGCATGGAGGCCGGTCAGCGAGACGCTGGCTGCGAGGCGGCGGACCGTTCCAGTCGGCCAATTCCCATCGGGTTCATTTCGGGCTGGGCGCGGGGACGGCCGAGGCTCGTCTCGTCATCACCTGGCCCGATGGGGCGGAGCAGGATTGCGGAGCCGTGCCGCTGGACGCGCTCTATACCGTTCGCCGGGACAGGGACTGAATTTCAGCATCGCTTCCCGGTAGAGTTTGAGGGCGATAGAGGGTAAATATATAGTTTGCTCGGGACTATTGTTTTGCCTGCGAATGGAATTAGTCTGAGGAGTTTCCAGTTTGAGTAAAGAAGCCAAGCGCCCGCTGGGCGGATTACTGGTCACGCAGTTCTTCGGGGCGTTTAACGACAATGCCTGGAAGCAGCTCGTGCTGCTGCTCGGCATGAACAGCGTCTACATCGCCGGGCAGGGGAACGAAACCGCTAACCTGAACTGGGTCACCTGGAGTTTTCTCGCCCTGACCTCGGCGCTGTTCGTTTTCACGCTTCCATCCGCCTATATTGCCGACCGCTTCAGCAAGCGCTCGGTGATCATCTCGATGAAGGCCCTGGAACTGGCGTTGATGGCAACCGGGTTGTTCTTCCTGTGGAAGAGCCCGGAGGACCACATGATGATCTTTATCCTGGTGCTCATCGGCCTCGGCGCCCAGAGCGCCCTGTTCAGTCCGGCCAAGTACGGCATCGTTCCCCAGTTGGTTTCCCATCGGGGGCTGTCCCACGCCAATGGCCTGCTGGAGCTTTTCACGATCACGGCGATCGTAGGAGGTACCCTGGCCATGGGCTCCATGGTGCCCTACCTGGGAGTCTCCAGGGGAGATTGGCTGCTTGATGGGAAGAACATGGTCTGGATTGCCGGTGGAGTGATGACGCTTTTTTCGGTGGTGGGATTGTTGACCAGCTTCACTGTTCCCCGCGTCCCCCCCGCCGGATCTCCCGCCGGTATCGGCTCGATCCTGCGTACCGCCTGGCGGGATATTCGTTCCAAGCGACCACTCTGGCTGGCGATTCTCGGCCTCGCTTTTTACTGGGGGATAGCGAGTTTTCTCGGGCCGGTGGCTATCGTCAAGGGTGAAGAGCTGGTCAGTGATTTTGAAGGGATCCTGCGCAACAACGGCCTGCTGATGGGATGTTTCGCCATCGGTATCGCGATCGGAAGCTACATCACCGGTCGACTCTCCGCCGGGAAGGTCGAGTACGGATTTATTCCACTCGGCGCCCTGGGCATGGCTTTTTTCACCCTGCTGATGGGACTCCTGTCTCCGGGTTTCAAGGGTTCGCTCTTCTGCTTCTTTATGGTAGGTGTCAGCAGCGGCTTCATCCTGATCCCGCTCAACGCGCTCCTGCAGTGGCAGGCATCCAAGGAGCATCGCGGCTCGGTGATCGCCGTCAGCAATCTCTTCACCTTCGCCGGCTGCATCATTGGAAACCTGCTGGGAATCCTGCTGGCCAACCTGGGTTCCATCGCCCCGGAATGGATCGTTGGCACCGAGTCCGAGACACTCAAGATCGGTGTCGACGGGCTCTTCATCGGAGCCGGGTTGTTGACCACCGCAGCGACGGTGTGGTCCCTGTTCCAGGTTCCGGACGCCTTCATTCGCCTTTTGCTCATTTTCTTCTCCTGTACCTTCTACAGGCTTCGAGTCATCGGAGGCGCGAACGTGCCTTCTGAGGGCGGCGCTCTGCTGGTTCCAAACCATGTTTCCTTTGTCGATGGCCTCTTCCTGGTTGCCAGCATCGACCGCCCGGTTCGCTTCATCGTCGAGTCGTCCTATTTTCATCACCCCATCTACGGCCCCTTCCTCAGGGCCTTCAAGGCCATCGAGGTTTCCTCCTCCGGAGGCCCGAGGGTGATCCTCAAGGCTATGCGGGATGCCGGCCAGCACATCGACGATGGTCACCTCGTCTGTATTTTCGGTGAAGGCCAGATCACCCGCACCGGCCAGATGCAGCCCTTCAAGCGCGGTCTCGAGCGCATCGTCAAGGGCAGGGATGCTCCCATCATCCCGGTGAACCTCGACGGAGTCTGGGGCAGCATCTTCAGCCGTTCCGGCGGCCGCTTCCTGACCAAGATTCCCAAGAAGATTCCCTACCCGGTGACGATCAGCTTCGGAGAGCCGATGGAGCCGGGTACATCGGTGACCGCGGTTCGCAAGGCCGTCCAGGATCTCGGCAGCGATGCCTGGAATACGCATCGCGGGGGAGTGAAGCCGCTCCATCATAATTTTATTCGCGGCTGCCGGCCGCTTGTGCGGATTTTCTCCTGGCTGGGCCTGGCCCTCGGGTCTTTTACCGGCCTGTATAATTACGACTGGACACTGGGCATGGGCCTGGTGTGGCTGCTGCTCAGTCCGTTCATTGGACTCGGTGTAGGAGTCCTGCTGGCTCATCTCTTCGGCCGTCCGTTCAAGCTGGCCTTTGCCGATGTGATGACCGCGCGCGTAGGCCGCCTCAAGGGTCTCATCGGCTCGGTCACCCTCGCGCTGCGTCTGCGCCGGGAGTGGAGGGAGCAGGAGCACGTCGGCATCATGCTGCCTCCATCGGTGGCTTCCACCCTGATCAACATCGGCGCGGCAATGTCCGGCAAGACAAGCGTCAACCTGAACTACACGGCGGGAAAAGATGGGCTTGAATCGGCGATTCGCCAGGCCGGCCTGAAAACCGTGGTGACCAGCCGGGTGTTCCTGAAGAAGGCCGAAGTGGAGCTGCCTGACAATATCCAGCCGATCTGGGCTGATGACTTTCGTAAAACGATAGGCCTTGGCTGCAAGCTCCAGGCGATGCTGCTGGCGCTCTTTGCCCCGGTCCGGATCATCGAGCGAACCTGCTCAGGGGGGAAGAAGGTGTCGGTAGACGATATCGTCACCGTGATTTTTTCGAGCGGCTCTACCGGCGAACCCAAGGGTGTGCTCCTGAGTCATTTCAACGTGGCCTCGAACCTGGAGGGGGTTTCGCAGATCGTCCGTCCCCGGGATGAGGACAGGCTGCTCGGGATCCTGCCGCACTTTCATTCCTTCGGCTACATGATCCTCTGGTTCTCCGCCAATGAATCCATCGGCTGTGTCTCTCTTCCCAACCCGGTGGATGCGGAACTCATCGGACAGAAGGTGCAGCAGTACAGGATCAGCATGCTCCTGTCGACGCCCACCTTCCTGCAGCTCTATCTGAGACGCTGCACCGCCGCCCAGTTCGGCTCGCTGCGTTTCGTGATCACCGGCGCTGAAAAGCTCACCGACCGGGTGGCGAATGCCTTCGAGGACCAGTTCGGGATCCGCCCGCTGGAAGGCTACGGGACCACTGAGTGCGCCCCCGTGGTGGCGGTCAATACGCTTGATTTCCGCTCCGCCGGCTTCTATCAGCCCGGCTCCCGGCAGGGCACCGTGGGGCAGCCCCTCCCAGGGGTGGCCGTCAAGGTGGTGGATCCCGATGATTTCGACACGGAACTGGAGATCGGCCAGCCGGGCATGCTGCTGGTCAGCGGCCCGAATATCATGCAGGGCTACCTCGGCAGGGAAGATCTCACCAGCAAGGCCCTTCGCGATGGCTGGTACGTCACCGGGGATATCGCGGCTGTCGATGAGGAGGGCTTTATTCGAATCACCGACCGGCTGGCGAGGTTCTCCAAGATCGGCGGTGAGATGGTTCCCCATGGGAAGGTCGAGGACTCGCTCCAGGAGGCATCGGGAGAGGCGATGCAGGTTTTCGCCGTGACCTGTATTCCGGACGAGAAGAAAGGGGAACGCCTCGCCGTACTGCATACATTGCAGGAGGATC
This sequence comes from Planctomycetota bacterium, assembly GCA_965659285.1. Classification (GTDB taxonomy): domain Bacteria; phylum Planctomycetota; class UBA8108; order UBA8108; family UBA8108; genus UBA8108. Next base: position 35,723 of record CBFHWB010000004.1, read on the forward strand.
AGATTCCCGGAATTGTTGATCAACTCAGTGACATGGGGCTTCCCAATCTCTTTATTCCGAGGGCCAACCAGTTCGTCCAGGTTAAAGAGCTGCCCCTGCTGGGTACAGGCAAGCTCGACCTGCGCGGCATCAAGAAGATCGCGATGGAAGCTTTCGGGGTTGAACCGGAGCAGGAGGGGGAGTGAGCGGGAAGGACTCTAACCCAGGCGGGCTTCCGGGGTCGGACGGCGAGCATGAGCTCCAGGAACGCCATGGCACAAGCAAGCGGGCCTGCGGCTTTTACTCAAAGCAGATGCTCGATCATCTCAATGAGGAGATGCGGGTTTTCATTGCTCGCCAGGAGATGGTCTTCGTGTCCACGGCCGATTCGAATGGGGAGTGTGATGGTTCGCTGAGGTGTGGTGAGCCCGGCTTCGTTCGCGTTCTTGACGACCATCGTCTTGTTTATCCCGAGTACAGGGGTAATGGTGTCATGGCGAGCCTGGGGAATATTTCCATGAACGGACATATCGGTATGTTTTTCGCCGATTTTTTCGTCAGCACGGTGGGACTGCACATCAACGGCAAGGCCTCGATCATCGAGAACGAAGAGCTCCTCGCGCGGCCGGGGCTGCCCGATGTACTCCTGGGCGATCTGGAGGTTCCAGGAGGACGCGCTCCTGAGCGCTGGGTAGAGGTAGAGGTGGAGGAGGCCTACATCCACTGCTCCAAGCACATTCCTCTTCTGAAGAAGCTCGATAAGGAGGTGGATTGGGGTACAGATGACGAGGTTAAAAAGGGGGGGGACTTTTTCGAGGCCAAGAAGACCCCCAGCCCCTGGAAGAGTCGTCCCGCTTCCGATGACGATGCTGGATAGGTATGGCCCCTGGTGGGAAGAAAACAGTATGAGAAATTTCCGTTACCTGGTCCCGGCGTTGATCGTCTGCTCGCCCGTCGCGGCGCTGGTGGCCCAGGGTGTACCGCGGGCTCTGCCGGCGGCCCATGCCCACAATGACTATCTCCACAAAAGGCCTCTCCTGGATGCCCTGGCCCAGGGTTTCTGCAGCGTGGAGGCGGATATCTTTCTTGTTGATGGAGCGCTGCTCGTGGCCCACGAGCGGGCGAGCCTCGATCAGCGCAAAACCCTGAAGGCTCTCTATCTCGATCCGTTGCTGGAGAGAACGAGGAAAAACTCGGGACGGGTACACAAGGGCGGCCCGGTCTTTACCCTCCTCATCGACATCAAGGATGATGCCCGGAAGACCTATACGGCTCTTCACTCCCTGCTCGGGAAGTACTCCAGCATTCTCTGTGAGGTTCGGGCGGGAAAATACCAGGCTCGTGCGGTGAAGGTGGTGATCAGCGGAAATCGTCCAAGGGATTTGATGAAGGGCCAGGAGCTTCGTTTTGCCGGTGTCGACGGACGAATGGGCGATCTCGAGTCAAGCGAGCCCGCCCATCTGCTGCCGATGATCAGCGACAGGTGGTCACGGGTTTTCAGATGGCGCGGCAAGGGGGCCATCCCGGCGGCCGAGTCCGCCCGGCTTCAGGGAATTGTCAGGAAGGCGCATGCGGCCGGTCGCGTTGTCCGCTTCTGGGCGACTCCTGAGGATCCGGTTGTCTGGAAGGTGCTTGTGGAGGCGGGAGTCGACCTGGTGAATACCGATGATCTTCCAGGATTACGGAAATTCCTGCTGGAGCGGAAGGGATCCTAGACGTACCATCCTGCCCGGCTGCTGTAAAAATACTGACCTTACCTGGAGGCTCTGAAAAGAATGGCCGTTCTTGATCTGAAACCCGCATCCGAGTGCCGCTGGGATGCGGCAGCCCTCGGTGAAATCATGATTCGTTTCGATCCCGGGGATGAGAGGGTACATACCACGAGGCACTTTCGGGCCTGGGAAGGCGGCGGAGAATACAATGTCGTCCGCGGGCTCAGGCGTTGCTTTGGGCTGCGCAGTTGCGTCGTTACCGCGGCTGTCGACAACGCCGTGGGCCGGTTGCTCGAGGATCTCATTCTCCAGGGAGGCGTTGACACCCGGCATCTCAGGTGGGTTCCCTTCGATGGTCTTGGACGCGAGGCTCGAAATGGCCTGAATTTTACGGAGAAAGGATTCGGCGCCCGTGGAGCTACCGGCTGCGGCGACCGCGGGCACACAGCCGTCAGCCAGCTTAAGCCAGGTGATATCGACTGGAAGGCTCTCTTCGTTGATGAGGGAGTCAGGTGGTTCCACTGTGGCGGGATCTTTGCCGCCCTGGGTGAGAGAACCCCCGAGGTCGCGATCGAGGCCATGGAGTGCGCCAGGGAGAACGGAACCATCATCAGCTATGACCTTAACTACAGGCCAAGCCTCTGGAAGAGTTTTGGCGGCACAGAGCGCGCCATGGAGGTCAACCGTCGTATCGCTGAGCTGGTAGATGTGATGATCGGCAATGAAGAGGATTTCACCGCGGCCCTGGGATTCGAAGTCGAGGGAGTCGATGAGAACCTCTCGAAGCTCGACCCGGCCAATTTTCAGAATATGATCGAAAAGGTGGTGGCCGAGTTCCCTAACTTCAAGGTCGTCGCCACGACTCTTCGCGGCGTCAAGACGGCCGGCATCAACGATTGGGGTGCCGTTATCTGGGCCGATGGAGAGTTCCATGAGGCCACGCTCAGGCCCGACCTCGAGATCTACGACCGGGTGGGAGGAGGAGACTCCTTCGCTTCGGGTGTTGCCTACGGCTTCCTTGCCGGTAAGACGGCAGCCGAGGCGGTCGAATACGGCGCCGCGCACGGAGCGCTGGCCATGACGACTCCTGGAGATACGACCATGGCGAGCCTGGCCGAGGTGGAGAAGCTTGTTGGCGGTGGAAGTGCCAGGGTCGATCGATGATGAGCCGTTGGCATCGAGCCCCGATGGCGGCTGCGGTTTTTCTCTTCACGCTGGGGACCGGATTCCTGTCGGCGGAGGAAGAGGCTGGGGGGTTCAAGCTGCATCCCGGCACAGTGGTTCGTTTCAGCTCGGTTGAGCAGGGGCGCAAAATTCTCGGCAGCCGGGATGAATTTCTCGCGGCCCTCAGTCCGTTTGATCGCTCGGCGCGGCTGAAGACCGCCGGCGCCGTTAACGAGGAGCGCTTCATCAAGTTCATCACGGGCGAGGTGTTACCCTGGAGCGAGGAGGAGACCGCGACGATCACGCGTAGCCTCCAGGCGGTAAGCGAAAAGCTGGCGGGGTTCAAGCTGGGCTTTCCCCCGGAGATCCACCTGGTTAAGACGACCGGGAAGGAGGAGGGAGGAGCAGCCTATTGTCGCGCCGCCGCCGTCGTTCTTCCCAGAAGGATCGCATCGCGCAAGGAGAAGGGTCTGACGCGTCTTTTGCTTCATGAGCTCTTTCATATCCTGAGCAGGAACCAGCCGGAGTTGCGTGACAGGCTCTATCGAATCGTCGGTTTTTCACCTTGCGGAGATGTCAGGCTCCCCGGGGAGCTCGAGTCCCGGCGGCTGACCAACCCGGACGCGGTAGGTTCGCGTTATCGTATCGAGGTCAGCATCGATGGAAAGCCGCTTTCGCTCGTGCCCGTGCTCTATTCATCCTCGGAGAAATACGATGAGGAAAAGGGCGGGGAATTTTTCCGTTACCTCGTTTTCCGGTTGATGGAGGTCAGGAAGGAGTCCGGGAAGTGGGTGCCGACACTGGTTGAGGGGAAGCCTCGTCTCTTCGACCCCGCGGGCGTAGAAGACTTTCACCGCAAGATCGGTAAGAATACGGGATACATCATTCACCCCGAGGAGGTGCTGGCTGATAATTTCGTCCTGCTGGCCATGGGAAAAAAGAAGGTTTCCACTCCCCGGATTCTTGAAGAAATGGCCAGGCTGCTGAAGAGCCCCTGAGACCAGGGCGCTTTCGGGAGCCGGCGGCTAAACCAGGAGACGGTCAAATGAGTTCATCTGAAGGGACCGGCAAGGAAACGCCGGCTGTTGCGGGAAAAGAGTTACCGAGTCGCAGGTCCATGCTGAGGAACGGCGCCTTTGCCGGTGTCGCCGCCGTCGGGGGGCTTCTCTCCAGCCAGCAGGCCGAAGGTGCCGAGGATGAGTTCTACCGTGCGAACAAGGGCAGGATCAACCAGTCGGTGGTCTCCTGGTGCTTCAATCCCATGAAGGTCGAGGCTCTTGCCCGGGCCGCGGTGAAGATGGGGATCAAGTCGGTTGAGCTTGTCGCTCCGAAGCACTGGCCGATGTTGAAGAAGCTCGGGCTGACCTGCGCCATCACGCCAACTCACGGGTTTCGTACGGGCTTTGCCCACAAGGAGGAGCAGGCGGCCTGCATCGATAACCTTCGCAAGCGGATCGATGAGACAGCCGAGGCCGGTTTCACCAGCGTGATCACCTTTTCCGGCTTCCGCAAGGGACTCAGCGATGAGGACGCCATCAACAACATGGTCTCCGGTTTCAAGAAGATCGTCGGACACGCTGAGAAAAAGAAGGTGGATATTTGTCTCGAGATGCTCAATTCGCGTGTCGATGTGAAGATGAAGGGGCATCCGGGCTATATGTGCGACAAGATCGAATACGCTCTCGATGTGTGCAAGCGCGTAGGCTCTCCCCGGATGAAGATGCTCTTTGACATCTACCATGTCCAGATCATGGAGGGGGATGTCATCGTCCGCCTGCGCGAGTGCAAGGACTACATCGGACACTATCACACCGCCGGCGTTCCCGGCCGCGCCGAGCTGGATAACCGGCAGGAGCTCAACTATCCGGGCATCATGAAGGCGATTGCCGAGACCGGCTATACCGGCTATGTCGGGCAGGAGTTCATTCCTACCCGCGATCCACTCAAGTCTCTCAATGAGGCCGTCAGGCTCTGTGACGTCTGAGAGGGTCTTGCCGGTTTTTCGGCTTTCAGACCAGGCGCTTGAGAATTCGCGCGAGGTCTTCTTCGTCTCCATCGAGGAGGGTACGGAAATCCACCAGCACACGGTCCCCGTGGACCCGGGTGAACACCGGCGGGTTGGCTGACCTGAGAGCCTCGGAGAGCTTTCGGGGATTCAGCTCAGAGTGTTCGAGAGCCAGGGCCCAGCTGGGTATGGCCTGGTCGGGGAGTGAGCCGCTGCCGGTCTGCGCCGAGCTCTCAACCACTTCGAGATCCAGGCGGCCGGTGTCGTTACCAAGGTCGGCGGCGAAGGCATCCGCCCTGGCTTTCAGCTCCTGTGCCGGGAGGGAGAGCATTCGGAGAATAGGGATGTTCTCCTGCACCTTCTCGGGGTTGCGGTAGAGTCCAAGCGTAGCCTCCAGCAGGGTGAGGTTCACCTTGTCTACCCTCAGCGCGCGGAAGAGAGGATGGGCTCGGACCTTCTCGACCGCTGTTTTTTTTCCTACGATGATGCCGGCCTGCGGGCCGCCGAGCAATTTGTCACCGCTGAAGCAGACGACCTCGGGGCCGGCCAGGACCTTGTCGCGAACCAGCGGCTCGTGCTCGAAGCCGAACTTCATCATGTCCAGGAAGCAGCCCGAGCCGAGATCGCTCGCAACCGGCAGTCCCTTGCTGGCGCCGAGCTCGACGAGGTCTTCCAGCGGCGTGTGATGGGCAAAGCCGCGGATCGCGTAATTGGAGGTGTGAACCTCGAGCAGCATTCCCGTATCCGGAGTGATCGCGGTTTCGAAATCTTCTGCGTAGGTCCGGTTTGTCGTTCCGACCTCGACCAGGCGGGCGCCGCTTTCCTTCATGATGTCGGGTACGCGGAAGGAACCGCCGATCTCAACGAGCTGGCCGCGCGAAACGATGACCTCCTTGCCCCGGGCAAAGGTGCCGAGTATGAGCAATGTGGCGGCGGCGTTGTTGTTGACGACGGTGGCTGATTCCGCTCCGGTCAGCTCGCAGAGAACCTCCCTCAGCGCTCCCTCGCGCTGGTTTCGTTCTCCGCTGCGTCCATCTACCTCGACGATGGAATAGCCCGTATGATTGGCTCTGAAAGCATCGACCGCCGCGCTCGGGAGAACGGAGCGTCCGAGGCCTGTATGCAGGAGGACGCCGGTGCCGTTGATGACCTTACGGTACGAGGAGCGCAGGCGCGAGGCGAGAAGCCTTCGCAGGCGGCCCACGATGCCTTCCCGGGAGGCCAGCCGCTCGGCCCTGGCCGGGTCAAGGTTCTCGGAGAGGAGGGCGGCGCGGATTTCCTCCAGGGTGGAGCGCAGCACCCGGGTCAGTTCGGAGCGGGAATACCGCTCCGCGAGATCCTTGATCTCACGCCACTGAAGGGCTTTTTCGACCTGTGGAAGTGTCTTGAGCAGATTTTTAGTCATGTCACTGAAGTATATCTGTGAATCGCCTAAAAGACGAAATGACTTGTTTTCCGGAAATACACTTATCTTTTGGTGTTGACAACTTTTTCGGAACATAGAATACTGCCCGTCAGTGGAGATTAGAGGGTTTCCTCGCACCCCTGCGGGAAAACCTGCTGTTTAAGCCAATTGTTCACGCCGTCAGGCGAGAGGAGTGAAGAGATGAACAAGGCTGGTGTAATTGATGCTGTTGCGAAGTCGTTGGACTGTAGCAAAAGCAGCGCGGATGTTTACGTAAACACAATCCTTGAAACGATTAAGGAGGGTGTTAGGGATACGGGCAAAGTGCAGCTAATGGGATTCGGAACCTTTGAGGCGAGGCAGACCAAAGCCCGAGAAGGTCGCAATCCTCGCACTGGCGAGCCGATGATGATCAAGGCTTCAACTCGTTGCGCCTTCAAGGTCGGCAAGCAGTTCAAGGAGATGCTTTGCGCTAAAACTCTTGAAACTGAGGCGGCCGCTGAAGCAGCTCCGGTTGTTGAGATTCCTGCGACTCCAGCTCCCATGCCAGAGACCCCGGTCGCTGAGACAGCCCCTGAGCCGGCTCCAGTCGAGACGGCCCCGACAGAGGTTGCTCAAACCGAGACGGCAGCGGAGCCGACTACTTCTACGTGGTCGTATACCGACTGAGATTGGGCCGGTCGAGGCTCAAAGCATCGACTGGGGATCGACGTCGAGGAGCAGGTCGACGCCTCTGCGAGGTTTCAGCTTGTCCTCGACGCGCTCCAGGAGTTGCTGGTTAACGGCGCTCGTAGGAGATTTGATCAAGATCTGTATACGGAACTTGCCCTGGAGTCTGGTTAGGGGGGCGGGTGCCGGACCAAGAATCCGGGGACGGGATGCGACAGCTCCCGTCCCGGTTTTTTTCAGGTCGGAAAGGCCGCCCTGGTCTTTGTTCGTTTTGCTGGTGCCGGTAGCGGCTGCTTCTCTGAGCAGCTTCGCGATCCTGGAGGCTTCTTCACAGACAGCCTCTTCCTGCTTGCCGCTCAGCAGGATCTTCACCAGGCGGCCGAAGGGGGGATAGCCGAGTGTCCTTCGGTACTCGAGCTCCTTGCGGCAGAATTTTTCGTCCTCTCCATTTGCCGCGCTGGCGATCGCGTAATGTCCAGGTGAGAAGGTCTGGATGATCGCGAGACCCCGCTCCTCTCCGCGTCCGGCCCGGCCGGCAACCTGGGTCAGCAGTTGCCAGGTCCGCTCCGCGGCTCTGAAATCGGGAAAATGAAGCCCCGTGTCCGCCAGCAGGATGCCGACGAGATTGACTCCGGGGAAGTCATGGCCTTTGGCCACCATCTGGGTTCCCACGAGGATGTCGTATTCGCCGCGGGAGAAGGCGCCAAGCGCCTCCTTGAGCAGTTGGTGGTTTCTTACGGTGTCCCTGTCGAGACGCAGAACCCGCGCATCCGGAAAACGCCGCGAGATCTCAGCCACCACCTTCTCCGTGCCAACCCCGCTGTGTCTCAGCTTTTCTGAGCGGCAGTCGGGACATTGGCGGGGAATCATCTGCTTCAGGTCGCAGTAGTGGCAGCGCAGCAGGTTCTCTTTTCGATGGAGGGTGAGGCTCACATCGCATTCATCGCAGTTGAGGACGCAGCCGCATTCAAGGCAGTGGAGGTAGGTGGTGAAGCCGCGGCGGTTGAGATAGAGGATACTCTGGGCGCCGCGCTCGAGCTCCTTGCGGACCATCATGTCGAGCTCGCGGGAGACCAGGCCGCTGCCGTCAGGGTTGTAGAACCTGCCGTCGAGCTGGACGACATGGGTTCTCGGCAGGCCGTGGGTGGTCGCCCTGCGCGGCAGTCTGAGCAGCCCGTATTTGCCTTCTCGGGCGTTGTGAAGCGACTCGAGTGCCGGTGTGGCGGAGCCGAGAACGACGTTCGCCTCGAGCAACTTGCCGCGCAGCACCGCGACATCCCTGGCATGATACCTGGGCGAGGTATCCTGCTTGTAGCTTGATTCGTGTTCTTCGTCGACCACGATCAGTTCGAGGTCCGGGATCGGGGCGAAGATGGCCGATCTCGCGCCGATCACCACATCGGCCAGCCCCTCCTGGATATTTCGCCACTGGCTGGTTCGTTCGTTCGGCGTCAGCATGCTGTGCAGTACGGCCACCCGGTGGCCCGGGAGGGCGCGCTTGAAGCGCAGGACCGTCTGCGGGGTCAGCGAGATCTCGGGTACGAGGACGAGGCCTCTTCCTCCCCTGTCCAGTACCCGCCGCAGAGCCCTGAGATAGACCTCGGTCTTGCCGCTTCCGGAGACTCCATGCAGAAGCCAGGTCTTGAACCCGCCCTCATCGAGGCTCGCCTCCAGCGCCGCGAGCGCGGCTGCCTGGTCGGCGTTGAGATCCGGCTCCTCGCGTGGTGTGAGGTTGGCGGTTTCTGTTCCGTATGGATCAAGCCGCAGGATCCTGGATTTTTCCTCGAGCCAGCCGTTCTCCTTCAGCCGGTTGAGGCTCGCGGCCGCGGCGTTCGCCTCCTTGAGCAGGCGTCCCCGCTCGAAGGCCCGATCCGGGGAGCCTTTTTCAGCCAGCTTCTCCAGGATGCGCGCCTGGGCCGCCGCCTTCTTGCGGAGCTTCTCCGCCTCAGCTCGGAGCTTTTCCGGTTCCTTCAGAGCGAAGACCTCGCGAACCTTCTGCTCCTTCGCCTTTCCTGAGCGGATGGCGGGGGGAAGGGCGGTCTCCAGAACCTCTCCCCAGCTGACTCGATAATAGGAGGAGATCCACCTGGTGAGCTCGAGCAGGTGCTCGTCAAAGCGGCATTCCGGATGCAGGATGCTCGTGATGGGCTTGAGCTTAGGAACCTCGCTCTCGCGAGGGAAGCCGACGCAAACCCCCGTTACCGTACGGGGGCCGAAGGGTATGAGTACGCGATGCCCCCGCAGCAGCTCAACCTCCAGGTTGTCGGGAATGCTGTAATGGAAGGAGCGCAGCAGGGGGGCGTTGACCACGACTTCGGCGATAGAGGCTGCCATCAGTCGTCGCTCCCCGGGCTTCCGCCCTCGGAGGTCTCCCCGATGATCTGCAGGTAGAAGTCTTCGTAGGTGTCGACGATCCTGCTGGGCTCGAACTCGTTTCGCGCCCTCTCCCGGGCAGCGGCGGAGAATCGGGTGATTTTCTGTTTATCGCCAAGCAACTCGGCGGCTCGTTCGGCCATCGTCTTGACGTCCCCGACCTCGCAGAGGTAGCCGCATTTTCCATCTTCGATCACCTCGGGCAGGCCGCCTGTCCTGCTGGCGACAACAGGCACTCCGCACGCCATCGCTTCGAGGGCAGCGAGACCGAAGCTTTCGTATTCACTCGGCAGGAGGAAGAGGTCGAGCTGGGAGAGAACCTCGGGAATTTTGTCTACAGGTCCCAGGAAGGTGATGTGCTCCAGGATGCCGAGCTCGGCTGCCAGGTTGCGGGCGGGCTCGAGGTCGACACCTTCCCCGATCATCAGCAGGCGGGCCGGGAGGCTCCTGTGAAGGATGTGGAAGGTCCTGATCACATCCAGCACTCGTTTTACCGGGCGAAAGTTGGAGATGTGTCCGAGGAGAAATTCACCCGGCCGTGCGAAGGCGGAGCGTCGCGACTGCGAGCGAAGCTCAGGAGTGAATTTATTCGAATCGACGAAGTTCGGGATGATCTTGACTGGGCGGCCTGTGCTGAAGCGTCGCAGGGTCTCCCCGGCAAGCTGGTCGCTCACGGCGGTGATTCCATCGGATTGATCCAGGCTGAAGCGGGTGATCTCGAAGAAGGAATTGTCGAGTCCCACGAGGGTGATATCCGTCCCATGCAGCGTGGTAATCGTCGCCGGCCTCTGCTCAGGTGGGAGCATCTGCGTGCAGAGCCAGGCCGCGACGGCATGCGGGATGGCGTAGTGTACGTGGAGGACGTCGAGCGGCTGCTTGCGGCAGACCTCGGCAAGCTTGGTGGCGAGGGCCAGGGTATAGGGCGGGTATTTGAAGAGGGGATAGGAGGTCACCTCGACCTCGTGGAAGAATGTGTTGGGATGGGCGTCGGGGACGCGGAAGGGAAGCGAGTGGCTGAAGAAGTGGACATGGTGTCCCCTGGCCGCGAGCTCGAGACCGAGCTCCGAGGCGACAACGCCGCTTCCTCCGTAGGCCGGGTGGCAGACGATGCCGAGATTCAGTTTTCTTCGCGAAGATTCTTCCACGGGACAACCGAGTATTGATGTACGGGATCTGAGACAGGCACCGGCATCGGGCTGGTAAAGCCCTCGCCGTAGCTGGCGCCGATAAAGAAGCCGAAGTGACGGAGACCGCCCTCGACCCAATCGTTGAATTCCGGATGTGATATTCGCGTTTGCGGTTCGCAGGAGTCATCGCTGTGGAATTGCGATTCGTAGCAGGCGATGGCTCTCTTGCGGGTCTCGTAGACCTCGCTGATGTCAACCACCAGCGAGGGGATGCCCGGGCGGGTTCCCATCGTGTGGAGAAGGGTATTCGGCCGCCAGGGTTCGAGCTCGGGCAGGTATTTCCCGATTCCACCGAGGTAGAAGCTCTCATCTACAATCCGCGCCACGGCCATGTGGTCGGGATGATGGTCCCTCAGCGCCGGAGCGATGACCACTTTCGGGCGCAGAAGGCGCAGCAGGCGAACGACTTCCTTGCGTGTATCGAGAGAGTCCTCGATGCGGCCATCGGGCAGGCCCAGGTTGATGCGGCAGCTGAGACCAAGCTCCCGGGCCGCGGCCTCTGCCTCCCGGTCCCGGTCTTCGGGAGTTCCCCTGGTAGCCAGCTCGCCGCGGCTGAAGTCGACCACGGCGGCGCGCGAGCCCCTGGCCACCGCGAGCGCGAGGGTGCCGCCGCATTGCAGCTCGGCATCATCCGGGTGGGCCATGAAGGCGACGATGTCGCATTCTGTGGGCTCTCTGAGTACAGTTCCTTCTGGCATTGTCTTCCGCTCCTGGCGCTTGCCGGCATCCACGCGATTACTTCAAGACCGTAGCATAAAGCAACGGCGGACGAATTCAACATAGCGAACCGCCGCGGCCGGAGAAGGTTGATCAGGAATCGAATTCGATCAACCGATGGGAGAGCGAGAAGGGATCCCTGCCGATCTCTTCCAGGGCGGTTTCGATCCACTCCGTTCCGTATTCGGCGATGGGCTGGAGGAAGCCCCAGCGCCGCTCCTGGAGCCTGCCGTCCGGCAGGATCTGGTTCCAGGCGGCGCAGGCTCTCTCCCAGGCCGCCGGGTCGCCTCGGGCCTGCAGCTTCCTGATCCGGCCCGCGAGGCGGGCAAGGGATTCCTGCGCCGTTCTCAGTCCCCGTTCGACGCCCCTGGAGCCTGGATTCTCAGTTTCGAGATCACTGCCGAGCGATGAGAGCCGCTCACGGATGGCGCGCAGCTCCTCGAGCTCACCGCGTTCATCCGCGTGGGAGACGAGATCTTCCGGGTTGAGCGCCGCGGCGAGGCTTCCGCCATCGAGCTCGAGCTCTCTCCAGGCTTGCCGGCCTTCACCGGTGAGCAGTGTGGCCTGGAACCGAAGAAGGATTCGCGGTTTCTTGACCCCTAACCATTTGCTGAGCGGTCCCAGCTGGGCAAAGTAGCCGACCTCGGCCGGTCCGCCCACGGTGGTGAGTGAAGGCAGCAGGTAATCCTGTATCAGCGGACGGAGAAGAGCTCCGGAAGAGAAGCTCCCGGGCTCCCTGTCCAGCAGTTCGAGCAGTTCCTCCCGGTCGAATTGAGGGCCCCCTCCATCTACAACGAGCCCGTTTTCTCCAGGGCTCAGATGGTCTCTGCTTCCCTCGCGAAGGACGAAGAGCGGGAGCCTTGATGCGACGAAGGGCTTCAGGCCGGCTCCTGACAGCTCCTCCGATCCTTTCTCGATCTGGTTGATGACTTCCCCTGGATCTTCGATGCAGCGTCGGATGAGGGGCTTTGAAAGCGGCCGGAGCTTCTCGGGATCGAGGAAGAGGAGCCCATAGCGTCCCAGGAGACCCGCCAGGAGAGCCGCGAAACCAGCGGCCACGCTGCGGCCGCGGTATTGAGAGGCCAGCTCTTCCACCAGGCTGGAGTGGGGGAGGTCACTGATCGCGGAGAGGAATTCATCAATCACGGCCTCACTAGGAGGATCGATGACAAGCTCGCTGAGCGGGGCTCGTCCGGCTGGATGCGGAAGCTCGAAGGTCTCTCCCGAAGGAAGACGGTGGCAGCGGACCTCATCTATATCGTGGTCTTCACCGGCGACCCAGAAGATGGGGACGCAGGCCCGGCCGCATTTCGCCTCCACCCATCTCGACAGGGCGATAGTGGTGAGGGCCTTGTAGAGAACGTAGAGGGGACCTCCGAGAAATCCCGGCTGCTGGCCGGTGACGACGCAGAGCGTGTCGTTCCGCGCGAGACGCTCCAGGGCGGCCATCGACTCAGGCGTCTCGGGCAGGCGCCAGTCCTCGCAGGTGCTCTTGAAGGCGGCTACAAGCCCCTCGCGGTCCGGCGCGCCGTCCGCGGCTCGTTTCCGGCAGTCCTCGTCCGAGAGGTTTCGCAGCGTCAACTCTTCGCGGACAAGGGGGAACCAGCTTTCGGCATCCGGGGTCGGCAGCACCGGTCGGTATTGGGGACGGTTGTACCAGCTGAGCGGAAGACTGTGGATTTTCATGAGCGCGCTCCGTAGAGGACCATTCGCGGACTGTTCGCGTGAAAATCTCCGCCCTCGAAATCACCGCAGATCTTCTCAACCTCGAGCCCGCTGGGGGAGAGGATAGAGAGGAGCTCCTCCTGTTCGTAGATTCTTACCGATTCCCGATAGCGGCGGTTCTCTCCGCTAACGGTATCCAGCAGGTTGATTCTCTTGTTGATACGTCGGGTCTCATCGTCGAACCAGCGCTCTTCCCTGATTTCGAAGAGACCCTCTGCTCGCAGACTCTCGGGGACGGGCGAGACGGCGCTGAGTGGATTGATCAGGTCGATGAGGAAGCGTCCCGCGGGGCGGAGAACCCTGGCGATCTCTTCGATGACCATCAGGTTGCCCTGCTCGGATTCAAAGTAGCCGAAGCTGGTGAAAAAATTTAACAGCACCGTGAAGCTCTCCCCGGCGAAAGGAAGCGCCCGCATATCGGCCCTGAAGAGAGAGCCTGCCCCCCGGCGGGCGGCGTCAGCCAGGAGCGCCAGCGAAAGATCGACCCCCGTGGCCCGGATGCTCCTGCGGGCGAAGGCTTCGAGGTGGCGTCCATGTCCGCAGCAGAGATCGAGGACCGTATCGCCCGGCCGGATACCAAGCCGCTCGGAGGCGAAGGCTGCCTGCGTCTCGGCCTCCTCATCGCTTCTCGCGGCGTAGAGGGTTCTGTAGTCTTCGTTGAAGTGCTGGCGATACCAGTCGGTGTCGGTCGATTCCATTTCTGCATTTTAACCCGGCTTCCGTTCGTGACCAGTCCGCATTGCCGGAGGCTTTCGAGAGGTCGCCTGATTTGAAGCGGGGGACTGAAGTCTCTTGACCAGCCTCGGATATTGAAGTACGAGTATCCCTGTTCAGCAGACATTATTTGGGCATAGACCGCGAGAGATATTGCCATGGCATTGAGTATCAACGTTTCCGACAAGGTTCTTGCCGGATTGAACCAGTCCTACACGATCACCAGTGACAGTGGAGAGCCGGCCGGCCAGGTGGCTGTTGACGGAGTGGAGCTTGCCCATCGGATCATCCCTCTCGGTCCCCCCAAGGATACGGAGTCCTGCGCTCCGCTTGATTACAAGTACAAGGTCACCTTCTTCCTGCCTCCGGACACCGTAGGGCAGCAACTCGAGCTGAAGTTCGCCGCCGGCGAATCAGAGGCGGCCGAAAATCACGAGGTCATCCCGGAGTAGAACGCTCCAGGCTCGACTCTCCCCTCTCTCAAGTCCGCAGCGCGACGACGCGGGAGTCCTTTTCGTTCAGTTTCCGGAGACGAATTGGACCAGCACGACCTTGACGTTGTACCAGGCCGGGTAGAGTGTACGTGCCTGGTCCGCGGGGAAGTTCCTGTCCAGGGTTTTCTTGTCTGGCTTTGGGTAGACAAGGCTCTGTCCATTTTTGTAGGAGACCAGGATGAAGGGCTGGTTGTCCGGAGGCTTGTCGCCGGGCCTGTTAGGCAGCTTGAAGAGGCCGGCGTTTTCCAATTGGCCGATCATGCTTCCGAAGGAATCCTTGGTGAGGTTGGTGATCGGTATCGAGTTGGAGAGCTTCAGGTTGCGCAGAGCGCGCTGTCTCCAGGTCGCCTTCGCTTTCGAGCGCGAGGGTGACCCATTCCTGGAAGACTTCCCCCTGATCCCGGATGAAACCTCCACCGTCGAAGATCCATTCTCCCTGTCCGAGGTGAAGATGAAGGTCTGGGGAGGAAGCGTCTTTCCGGTTCGTGTTTTTGGCGCCGGGTCGTGAAAGAGAATGAGACCTTCTCTTTGCTGGGCGCCGCCGCAGCCGGCACAGAGGGCCAGCAGCGGCATCGCCAGCAGCTTCAGTTTTGCTGATCTTTTCATTGGGGGTCTATCCGCGGAATATCGATCCTGGTCAATGAGAGGCTTCAACCTCCCGGCCTGGAGTCCGTCTTCCGCCTAGCGGCAGCGGATCAACAACTCGGGATCGGTCTCCAGCCTGCTTCTGAGATCCACAGTGTCTTCAAGAAAGCGCCTCGCGTCCAATACGTATCCGGCCGTCGGCTTGAGTTTTTCTTCGTAGCCTTTCCAGTACTGGTTGAAAACCAGCATATGAAGCTCACGGAGGTATTTTGCCAGCATCGAGGCCAGGGCGACGCAGAGGTTCTTCTCTTCGGACCCCTTCGCAAAGCTCACGCGGAATTCGGGGGCGCTTTTCCTCTCCCGGGAGAGCCGGTAGCTGGAGAGCTCCTGGTTCTGTTCGTCGATCTGGATTCCTCTCGGGGAGATCGAGTTGAACAGCAGGCGGGAATATCGTGTTCTTCCACCCTGGCGGTCAATCATTACGTCGACCTGCTCATCGGGGAATTGTCTCCAGACGCGTTTCAGCAGGCTTCCCACCGCCTTGAAGCTGACCTTCGATTTATTGTCATACTCTGAGATCCCCCGGTTGAATTCGACCACCTCCATGGGAATGGCGGCCAGGCCGAGCAACTCGATGCCGGCCTCCTCCATCTTTTTTCGCAGCTGCGTACGGCGCTTTTCGAGCAACCCCGAGAAGCTGTCGACCGGCAGCTTGAGGTTCTGGTCCGCGTACCAGGGGTAATCATCGAGGTAGGCATCGGCATTCGTCTCGCCCCTGCGAGCCACCTGCCGCAGGAGGGAGCGAAGGTCTCGGGGTACCTCTCCGTAGCGCGCGGCCACGAACGGCAGGAGACCCTCCTCGAGGCTCTGCAGCCCCTTTCGTCGCTTGTAGATCTTCTTGGAGTCGTTAACCGCGATGCAGCCGTCGGCGGGTTTGCGCGCGACGAGTGGGGCTAATTGCTCCCACAGGCTGGCATCAGCGTTTTCGGGAATCCTGAAAACGCTCGCGCAAATAACCAGGGGGCCCAGCATGGGTCCGTAGCCCGCTTCGTCTATTCCGGCGATGATCATGAAGAAAAGGTATGAAGGGGAAAAGTTCAAGGCAAGCACATTGTGACGAGGGGAGGATGGACCGGCGGTTCCCTTGCGGGGCATAATGTGGCGGTAGCGTCGAGTGCTTTCGCATTATAATCAGGCGTTGCGATTTCGCCCGCGGCCCGGTGCCGGGGTTCATTTCAAGAAGCGGGAATCATCAATCGGTGCAGCTCTTTCCAGGAAACCTGATGAATCATTTTGGTGTTTTTTTTACGGTCCTTTTACTCTCCGGGCCGGGACTGCTCGCGCAGGATGAAAAACCGCGGGAGACCGAGGGGCAGGCTGCCGCGAAGCAGGCCGCCTCCAGTCTTCGCGGCGGAGACTACGAGAGCGCCAGGGAAGACTTCTCCTCCCTGCTGAAGGCGAGCCCCGGGGACGAGAGCCTGGCGCGCAGCCTTGCGCGGGCCTGGGCGGCTACCGGCGGTTATCAAGAGGCGCTTGATGTTCTCAAGGCCGCTGCGAAATGGGAATCGTCGACGAAGCTCCAGGCGGAGGCCGGGAAGATCTGTCTGCGTACGGGAAAACTTGATGCAGCGGAGAGCCTGTTCAGGAAGGCGATTGAGTTGGATGGCGGCAATGTCACGGCTCTGAACCGCCTGGGCGAGACGCTCAGTCAGCGCGGTCGGGGTAAGGAGGCGACGAAGATCTGGAATGATGTGATCGACGTCTACCAGGAGCTCAGCTTTCAGCAGGCCGAGGAACTCGAGGCGGACGAGTTCGTGGAGATGGGCCTGGCTTTGATCCATCTCAACCGCTTCAAGGATGCCGACATGATCATGTTCCCCCAGGCCGAGGACCAGGATGCGAAGTGCCAGTCGCTGCTGGTGGAATGGGGGCGGATCTTCCAGGACAAGTTTAATTATCCAGATGCCAGGAAATCCTTCCGCGAGGCGCTCGAGGAGAATCCTTCCTTTGCCGATGGCCTGGTTGCGCTGGCTGAAAATTACCTGGAGGATTTCCAGGTCGGCAGTGGGCGCTACTCCATGGCTCAGAAGCAGCTTGAAAAAGCGTTGTCTGTAAATCCTGAGCATCCCGGCGCTCACAAGGCGCTGGGCAGCCTCTGGCTGTCCGATGGGAACCTTCCGAAGGCCGGAAAGAGCTTTCGACGCAGCCTGGCCATCAATCCGGTCAACCTCGAGGCGAGGGGGCTGCTGGCGGCCTGTTTCTTCCTTGATGGGGACGAGGAATCCTTCGCGAAGCATGAGAAGGCTACCCTTGAGCTGAACGGCGAGTGCGCGGAGTTCTACCATACGATCGCCAGGGCGATCGAGAGTCGGTTTCGCTACCAGGATGCCGCGAGTATGAGCGAGAAGGCCCTGGCGGTAGACCCCGACTACTGGCCGGCCTTTCACACCCTGGGCATCAATCTCCTGCGCATGGGTCAGGAGGAGAAGGCGCGCTTCTACCTGGAAAAGTCACGGGAAAAGGATCCCTACAATATCTATGTATTCAATACGCGTGAGCTTCTCAAGTACATGGACCGGAAGCACCGCGTACTCAATCGCGGCAAGTTCGTCCTCAAGCTGCCCAAGGCTGACTACGAGATCCTGAAGACGTACCTGGTCCCTCTGCTCGAAGAGGCCTACGAGAAGCTCCAGAAGCGCTACCAGGTCGAGCTCGAGCCTCCTGTCTATATCGAGGTGTTCTCTGAGCATAAGTGGTTTTCAGCCCGCATTGTCGGGCTTGCGGGTTTTCCAGCTACCGGGGCGTGCTTTGGAAATCTCGTAGCGCTGACGACTCCCAAGGCGCTGCCGCAAAATTGGGGGGTGGTGGCCTGGCATGAGTTCGCTCATGTGATTACGCTGCATGCGACGCATCACCATGTTCCCCGGTGGCTTACCGAGGGTCTGAGTGTTTTTGAGGAAGGAAGCGAGTACCCGTTCTGGACGCGGCGTTTCGAGGTCGAACTCGGCAGCGCCTACGCTTCCGGACGGCTGCTGACTCTCGCCGAGCTGGATTTCGGCTTCTCAAAACCCAAGTACCCGATGCAGGTTCTGATGTCCTACTACCAGGGCTGCATGGTCGTTCGTTACATCACCCAGCGCTGGAGCTTCGAAAAGATTCTCGATGTTCTCAATGGGTATAAGGAGAACAAGACGACTAGGCAGATTTTTCGCGAGGTCTTCAAGCTGGAGCTTGAGGAGTTTGACAAGGGGTTCTTCAAATATCTCGACGACTGGGTTAAGTCCAACGGCCTGGTTCCCCTTGTGGTGGAGGAGAGCCTGGCTGATGAGTTGCAGCTTGATCTCGAGGATGATCCGGGGAACATCGAGAAGCTTCTCCAATTGGCCTGGGTCTATTACTGCGGCGGGGTCGAGGTTGATGTGCATCTCACCATCGGGAAGGTGCTGAAACTCGATCCGGACAATGCAGATGCCCTTGCGATTCTCGGTTTGCAGAATCTGCGGGAAGGTAAGACGGCCTCGAGCCGGAAGGATCTCCTCAAGGCCCTGGAGGGCAAGACACGCTACGGCTTCCGGACCAACGAGGCGCTTGGAAATATCGCTTTCAAAAAGGGCGAGAAGGAAGAAGCCGTTGAATACCTCGAGCGGGCCCGGGAAATCTCTCCACGCGCGGGAGCCCTGCAGGGGCGGACCAACATCTACTCTCGCCTGGTCTCTCATTACATGGAGAGCGGTGATGAAGGGAAGATGATCGAGCGCCTGGAGCAGTGGCGTCAGATCTCTCCGGAGGATCTTCGCTCCCGCCTGGCGCTCGGCAAGATTTACCTCGGCAAGGGAGACAAGGAGTCGACCGCGAAGGCGGTCAAGGTGCTCGATGAGGTGATCTTCATCAATCCTTTCGATCTGAAGCTTCACAAGGAACTGGCTCGTGCCGCCAGCAGCAGCGGAGCGCACGAGATCGCCATCAGGGAATACAAGCTGCTGTTGACCTACCCCGAGACCAATCCCAGGACAGCCTACCTGGCGCTGGCGAAGGCCTACCTCGGCCTTGGGGACAAGAAAGAGGCCGCCTCCTTCGCCCGCAAGGTGCTGGGGATCGATGGCGAAAACGCCGAGGCTGAAAAGATCCTCGAGCAGAGCGAGGAGTGAGAGGGCGAATCAGCTCGTTCGCAGGAAGCTGCCGCTGAGGATCACCTCCCTGATAAGAGACCTCAACTTGAAGTCCTCTTTCTCAGCCTTCTCGACAATGGCGTCGACGGTGAGCGAATCTGCCGGCTCGAGCTCCCTGGACAAGGCGAATCTCAGCAGGTGGGCCGTAAAGGCCCGGGCAAAACGCCGCTCCTCTTTGACCAGGGCTTCCTTGAACCGGACAATCCCGTCAAATTCGTATTTCTTCAGCAGCTTGCCGCTGGGGTCAACTTTCCTGCCGTTTTCATACTTATCCCGCCAGCGTCCGGTGATGTCGAAGTTCTCGAGAGCGAATCCCAGGGGATCGAGTCGTGAATGACAACCGGCGCAATCCGGGTTCTCCCTGTGCTTGGCGAATTTCTCCCTGATGGTCAGGTTCTCCGGGCCATCATCTTCATTCAGGGGCGGTACATCATTGGGCGGTGGCGGTGGCGGATCATTGAGGATCACCTCGATAATCCAGGCGCCGCGGGCGATGGGGTGGGTGCGCCTGGGGCCGGAGGTCATGCTGAGCATCGCGGCGCTGGTGATCACTCCTCCATAGCGTGGATCCTTCGCCGCCACGCGCTGGAAGGTTCTCGAGCGCAGCTTGTTGCGGATCTCATCATCGAACCGGCGTTGGGCATCCTGCTGGGGCTTGCGCAGGTCATGGTCCTTGGGAACCCTCTTCAGGGCGACCTCTGTTTTCTCGATCGTCCGGTTCAACTCATCTCTCTTCTTTTTCTCCTCCGCTGTGAGCGCCTTCTCGAGATCCTTGTCGGAAATATAGAGATGGGTGCCGGAGTTCGATGCGGCGACCTCTTCCGCGGTCAGGGCGCGGTCATAGAGACGGGCCTTGTCGATGCTGACGGAGAGGTACCTGTTACCGTTGGCTGGAAGGTGGCGCGCGCCAAAGATGATCGAGCTCCTGTTCTTCGGAAAGGTCGCCCGGCCCTTGCGGAAGGGCTTGCCGTAGGGCTTTCCGTTGCGGTAGAGCAAGGTGTCGCCATTGGCCTGGTAGACCATGGCCAGGTGCAGCAGCTGGTTGGGTTTCTCCTCCGCGGTGGAGCCGGCGAAGTCCAGGGTACGATTGAAACGATCGCTTCCGGATATCCAGTGCCGGGGCTGCCTCTCACCAAGAACGATGGTGTCAAAGAAGTCACCAGGTCCCTGGGTTCCCATCACTCCTCCACCTCTCTGGTTCACATCAGGAATCTTGAACCAGACCTCGAGGGTCTTCGCTCTCAAATCGATGGGCAGGTTCGCGCTCTGCAGGTAGGACTTGTTGAGGACGACCATGCCGTCCTTGTGCTCGATCTTGCCGTGTGATTCCAGGTGGAGGGAATTGAGGGAACACTTCAGGTCACCGTTAAACTCCCAGGCCGCGTAGGGCTTCAGATCGACAGGTTTCTTCGAGCCGGTCTCGGTCTTACGTTCGGCAAGAAGCCTCTGCCGCACCGGCGTGATCAACGCGTCCAGGTCGGAACGGGCAGTCTTGATGGCCGCCGCAAGATCCTTTCGCTGCTTTCCCCAGGCCCGGTTCTGTTCGGCTCGCTGGCTGTTATCGATCTTCGGAACCTTCAGATCGGAGGTGTACCAGGTTTTGAGGAAATCACTCTGGTAGCTGAAGTCCGGTGAGATGAGCTCGATAACCGACCGGTTCTCGATGAATACCGTATCAAAGAGCAGCAGTGGCTCGAGCACCATCTGCAGGCTGGCCGGGTTGTTCTTATCCAGGGTGAAGAGTCGATGCTTCTTCGGGTCCGGCGTCACCGCCAGGAGGTTCTCCAGCTGCATCCACTGCGCCGGGAAGGTGTCGAGGAATCGTTCGATCTTCGGATCGGCAAGCATCCTCTCCATGGTTTTCCGCAGGGTCGCGGGATCGGCCAGCTTGCCGCTTTCCGCCAGGCTCAACAGCTCCGCGTCCGGGCTGCTGCCCCAGAGAAAAAAGGACAGGTTGGAGGCCAGCTCAAGCTGGTCGGCTCCGCCCTTTTCAGGGCTGTAGCGGTAGAGGAACAGGGGAGATGAAAGCGCCGCCGATGCGACCTTCTTCATCGCGTCGGTAAAGGCCACTCCATTCCGGATCTTTGCAAGGCCGTAGCTCGCGTACCTCGACAGGGTCTTGCCATCAACCGCGCCACGGAAGGCGCTCTTGAGGAAAGGCTCCAGTCGCTTGCTGACTTCCTCCTCCATCGGGGTACCCGCGGGAGGCTCCTTAAAGAGCTCGTTCCAGACCCCGACATTCTCCTGGTTAAAATCAGGGCTCTCGAGAATTGAAACACTGAGCCTCAGGAAAGCATCGAGGAGCAGAGGGGAGAGAGTCAGCTGGTTGGCCTGGTTGTCAAAGCCGTGCGCGGCGCGAAGGTCCTTGGGACAGGCGGCGACATCTTTGAATCCACCCTGGTCGACAAGCGAGAGGCAGGCGACCTCCACCTTTTCCGGCATCTTGCCGTCGCCTTGAGCGAGGTAGTTCCCCTGGCGGGTCATCAGCTTCTCAGGCAGGCCGAAAATATCTTTCTTCAGCTTGAACAGATCCCGGATCGAGTTGTTGTACTGGAAGCGGTTCAGGCGCCTGACCCGGGCTCTCCCCGCCTTCTTTCCGGAGGTCGAGCGCGCCAGCATCTCCTTCAGCGCGGCCAGGAGCTTCGGGCGATCCCCGACCTCGAGCCCGGGCTCATCGTCTGGCGGCATGTCGGTGCCATCGATGACCTCGATCAATTCCTTGATCAGCTTCGGCCTGGCCAGGAAGTCCTTCTCGGTCAGGATTTCCTTGAGGTTGACCTTCCCCTTGATCTTCTTCCCGCCGCCATGGCACTTGAAGCATTTGGCCGCAAAAAGAGGCTTCAGAAAGCTGTCAAAGTCCCCGGCCGCCTGGATCTTCTCCATACCGCCAAGGACTATAAGCAGGAGGAAACCGCAACAGATACGCTTGATTGCTTGCATGGACGACCTCAGGTCCACATGTCTGAGATGAGGCCCGTGCTGTCGGCAAAGGAATCGATCTCCAGTCCCATGAGCTGCGCGATCGACAGCCACATGTTGGAGTTGAGGGTGCCGCTCTTACACCTGATAAAGCGCCCTTGCTTGACCTGGCCCTGCGCCTTGCCGCCAACGATCAGCGGCAGGTCAAAGTACTGGTGCGTGGCTCCATCGCCGAGGGCGGCGCCGTAGGTGACAACCGAGTTGTCCAGCATGGAGCTGCCGTCAGACTCCCTGACCTCTTTCATCCGCGAGAGGATATAGGCGTATTGCTCCATGTGGAAGATGTCGATCTTCTGTACCTCTTTATAGCCATTGCCCTTCTGGTTGTGGGTCATGTTGTGATGCTGAACAGGCTTGTCGAAAACGCCTTCATACATCAGCGTGGCATCCCATCTCTCAGGACCGACCATGAACGTGCAGATATTGGTAAGCCCCATCTGGAAAGCGAGGATCATCAGGTCCGCCTGCAGCCGGATGTACTCGCCCCGGGGCAGGATCTCATCGACAGGCTTCTTGAGATTGGAGTTGGTGATCATCTTCTGCATCTTCGAGATCCGGATCTCGATATCGCGAACCATGCCCATGAACTCATCGAGTGTTCGCTGGTCATTGCGCCCGAGCTTCTTCGACAGGCTCTTGGCATCGGCCAGCACCAGGCTGGTAACGTCTTCGAGGTGTTCCCGGTAGCTGCTGTCCGCCATGAACAGCCTCTCATAGAGCTTCTTGGGATCTTTGATGGAAGGGGCGATCTTGCCCGGCCCGTACCAGGAGATGTTGTTGAAATAAATGTCCTCTTTGCCGGCCTTGAAGCCGTTACAACTGATCTCCAGGGTCTTGAAGGGGGTTGAGAGACCTATCTTGTCTCCGATCACCTGGTCCAGGCTTCTTCCGTTTGGATGCCGAATTCCCTTTTCGGCGGCCTGGACTGGAGAGAGACTTGTCAGGTAGCAGGAGGCGCCCTGGGCGTGGACGTCCTGGCCATTCTTGAAGGTCCGGTCAAGGCCCGTGAACAGGGTGACATCCTTTGTATGTTCGGCCAGGGGCTGCATGGTAGAGGTCAGCTCCAGGGGGTAGATGCCCGGCTTGTTCTGAACCCTCTTCTTGTTCTTGAACTTGTCAGCGTTGAAACCGCCGACAAAACCGGGCAACACTCCGTCCTCTTCACCCGGGAAGAAACAACGGCGTACAATTCCGTTGGGGACGTACATGACCACCAGTTTCTTGGAAGGTTTTTCTTTCGGGGCTTCAGCTCCACTCAAATCGGGGATCGAATGCAAAAACGGCAAGGTGAGCATAGCTCCCTTGGTTTTCAGGAACTTTCTTCTGGATACCTTCATCGGATTTCATCCCTGCATGGATTGTGCTTTGGAAAAAACATCTTCTTCACGTTGCCGCGCTCGCTATTTCTATGCACCAACTCGATGAGCCTGCAAAGGTTCGGCTCCACCTGCAACCAGATTAGAAGGGGGAGTCGATTTAGGGAAGAACAAAGCTTTTACGAAGAGACAACTTCCCCTGGCTCCAGCGCCCCTGTTTTCTTTTCACCTGGGATCCGGCGCCCTGCAACGGCTCTCGCCATCTCACCGGGCTGAAGTTCACTGCGACCCGAATTTTTTCCCTGAGGGCGGCAGGATCAAAGTGAGCGGGTGAGGCGGGAGTCGGATCCTGCGGAGGTTTTTCGCCAACGGCTTGTAAAGGCTTCTGAACGCAAATACACAAAAGTGTATTTATGTAATACAGACAAATTCAGACAAATGGCCACCTGTATAACTGTAAGTTGTTTAAAATAAGTGACTTAAGATTTTCCTGCCCCGTGGTATGCGGGTTGCTTTTTATCTCCTGTTTCAGCGACTGTTTTTCGCTGATGATTTTCGGAACATGCAGAGAGGATTCAGGACTCAGTAGTCCTTTGTTAAGACTGCTAAACTATCAGGTCAAATACACTTCAGGTATTTTTGCGGAGAACCTTGAGCGGACTGGGAATGATTTCTTGAAACTCATGATCTGCTGCAGGTTTCGCCAACTGAATACCGAAAAGAACAGGATGGGTCCGATTGTTTTCCCAGGCTGACTTTCCCGGGGAATTCCATAACGGTCGGCTTAATTAATAACTCGATCAGAAAAACAGGATCGAGGGTAACCGCCCGTGGGGGG
>CBFHWB010000005.1:0-50470 GCA_965659285.1 Planctomycetota bacterium
CAGGCAGCCAGCTGAAGGCGGCCGCTTGAATTGCCGCTGAAGTGGGGGCGCTTCTTGCCGCTGAGAACCTGGAGGAAGCCACGGGAGATCTCGCTGCCCTTATTGGATACCTCGCCGCGGATTCGAACCCTGCTGTTGACCGCTTTTGGCGTATCGGTGACGCCCATGGCGTAGTCGCCGGTGGGCGCGGAACCTCCGCCGCGGTTTTTCTTTCTGTTGAGGGCCCTGTTGGCCTCCTGGACCTCTTTCTTCAGCTCCTGGATCCGCTTTTGATGCTCTTTGCGCTGGGCGGCGATCTCGGCCGCAGGGGTCCTGTCCTTACCCTTCTTCTTGGTGTTCTTTTTGTTCAGAGCGCCAAGGGCTTTCTGCCTTTCTCTCATCTCCGTACGCAGCTGCTGCAGGTGCTCCTGCATTTTCTTCAGCTGGACTTCTGTCTTTGAGATCTTTGCTCCGTCAGGTTCAACCCTGGTGCTCAGGGCGATGAGCTTGTCGGTGGCTTTGTAGCCTCCCTTTTGCCCCCTGGCATTGAGCCCGGAGAGAATCTCTGTGCTCTCGAAGATGCCGGCGAGCGCGTAGTAATCCTTGGTTGGGATCGGGTCGAATTTATGGTCATGGCAGCGGGCGCAGCTGACAGTGAGCGCCAGCACCGAGCGGGTGGTCGTGTCGATCTGGTCATCGATATTGTCCATGAGGTATTGCTCACGGTTGCGCTCGTTGAGGTCCTTGCTGCCCATGGCGAGGAAGCCGGTGGCCACAAGACGGTCCCGCTTGTTTTGCGGATTCTTTTTGGCCAGGATGTCGCCCGCGACCTGTTCCCTGAGGAAGGCGTCATAGGGCTTGTCGTTGTTGAAGGAATCGATGACGTAGTCGCGATAGCGCCAGGCGAAGGTGAAGGGGAAGTTGCGGGTACGTCCGGTAGACTCTCCATAGCGGGCAATATCGAGCCAGTGGCGACCCCAGCGTTCTCCGAATCGTTTGGAGGCGAGCAGCCTGTCGACAACGGTCTCGAAAGCGCGCGGAGACTTGTCGTTGATGAAGGAGTCTATTTCTTCCGGTTCTGGCGGGAGGCCGGTGAGGTCGTAGGTCACCCTGCGGATCAGCGTGGCTCGGTCCGCGTCCTCGGCGGGCTTCAACTTTTTCTCTTCGAGAGATTTCAGAATGAAGCGATCGATATCTCCAAGCGCCCAGGTACCATTGGACGGCAGGGGAGCCGCGTGCTTCTGAGGTTTTTTGAAAGCCCAGAACTGGCGCCCCTTCGCGATGTCGATGGTTGAGCGGGCGGGCGGCTTGTCGGCCTTGGAGCCTTTACGGGGATCCGGAGCTCCCATTCGCACCCATCTTGTCAGCGCAGTGATCTCGGAATCCGAGAGCTTCTCCTTGGGCGGCATCTCGAGGTCTTTGTCTTTGTAGCTGATGGCCTTGATCAGCAGGCTCTTTTCAGGGGAGCCGGCTGTGATCGCGGGCCCGGAGTCGCCGCCGTCCATCCATCCGGCCTGGCTGTCAAGGTAGAGGCCTCCCTTGGACTTGCCGGCTTTTTTTGAGTGGCACTTGTAGCAGTGCTTTGCCAGCAGAGGACGAATACTCTTTTCAAAGAAGGCGTTTTCTTTTGCCGTGAGCTTTTGAGCGTGCAGGGATCCCGCGGAGAGGAAAAGCAGTCCGAAGGCAGTGAGGTAGAAGAGTGGAAACTTGCGCATGGGGGGTCTCTCTGTCCAATGAAGTAGGCTCTAATAGTTTATTGCAGTCAAACCGCCCATCTATACAAGTTTTTGGGCATGAATCGGGTATTTCATGCAGATTAACCAGGTGGGAGAAGACATCTGCCGCGAATCCTTAACTCTTTTCAATGAAAGGGATTGGCAGTTTACAGAAAGGTTTTTCAACTCTGTCCTGGTTGCAGGCTGGAGCGATCTGCTCTTGCGATGTTGAGTATACCCGGATTTAGAAGGTCCTGGCAAAGAGCAGGGCGTCGATCAGGTCTTTGTTTCGCCGGTAGTACTTTCGCAGGATGCCCTCTTTGCTGAAGCTGCATCTTTCGAGAACTCTGATGCTCGTCTGGTTGTGAGGATAGACAAAGGCCTCGATCCGTTCGAGCTTCCAGCGTTTCCTGGCGTATTGGCAGGCCGCGTCGACAACCTCGGTCATGATCCCCATGCCGCGAAAGGAAGAGCCGAGCCAGTAGCCGATCTCTCCTTTGTGGTCCTTTTGCAGGCGGCGGAAATCAAAACCTCCGGCGAGGAGGTTGTTGTGGCGGATTGCAAACTGGCGCGTCTCACCATGCTTCCGGGTGGTCTCGTTCACGAAGCGCAACCACTCTCGGGCGTTTCCGCGGGTGTAGGGGTGGGGGACGGTAGTGAACCTGGAGATCGATGGGTCGTTGAGTAACTCGGCCAGGTCTTCAAGGTCATCGGCCTTGAAGCGGGTCAGCAACGGCACGGCTCTTTGCTCGGAACCCCCTGGCATTACATTCCTTTATTTCTTTTTCCGTTCCGCTTCGATTTGCCAGTTCCCGGGAGCTTTGAAGTCCTTACGTCCGCTGTTGTAGGGGGCGACCTTGATCTTGCCGGCCAGCTTTTCGAAGGCTGCCAGTTCCCGCGACAGGCGCTTGAGGATCGCGGGGTTCTTTTCGCTGATATCGTTCTTTTCTGTGGGGTCGGTGTCGATCTTGTAGAGCTTTCCTTCGATGAGCTTCCACTGCTGGCTGATGACGGCTTTCTGGCCGAGATAAAAAGTTCTCTCGGGAGCCTTGGCCTCGCCTCGAAGAACCTCGCTCAGGTCGATCCCATCGAGAGGCTTTCCGCCGGCAGGTTTCCCTCCGCCGGCCAGTCCCAGCAGGGTTGGCAGCACATCGATGTAGCCCATCAGTGTATCGAGCTTCCGGGAGCCTTCGAGCCCCGCGGGCCAGCGGATGATCGCCGGTACCCTGACTCCTCCTTCCCGGACCGAGTGCTTGGCTCCGGGGAGGGGTTTGTTGCTGCCGCCGATCTTCAGGGTGGCGCCGTTGTCGCTGAAGAAAAGAACAATCGAATTTTCGGCCAGGCCTTCAGCGTCCAGGGTTTCGAGGATCCGGCCGATCTGGGCGTCCATCGACGTGACCATTGCGGCGAAGGTCTGGCGCTTGCGGTTGCCTTGTCCCTGCGCTCCGTAGGCATCTTTTGCCGAGGCTCTTTTCTTCTTCTTCGTGAAGGATCCGGCGTTCTCATCGTAGCCGTATTCATCGAGATATTTCCGGGGTGCCTGCAGGGGGCCGTGCGGGGCGTTAAATGGCAGGTACAGGAGGAAGGGTTCTCCTGCACGCGAATCCTTGATAAACCGTACAGCCTCATCGCCAAGCAGTTCGGTTGAGTAGCCGGCATCGGCTGAGGGCTTGAAGTTGCGGTGCCAGTCACGCTCGCCTTCTCTCAGGAGGGTGAAGTAGTCGATGGCTCCGTTGTAGTGGCCGTAGAAATGGGTGAACCCGCGCTCGATGGGGTGGTAGGCCCTCATGTAGTGGCCGAGGTGCCACTTGCCGATACAGGCGCGCCGCTCGTAGCCGAATTTCTCGAAGATCTGCGGCAGGGTACGCTCAGAGAGGTCGAGGCCGAACTTTCTCCAGGGAGGAATGACCGTGTCCCGCAGGCCGAAGCGGTGTGGGTAGCGTCCGGTGAGGAGCCCGGCCCGGGTCGGGGAGCAGATCGGACAGACATAGAAGCGGTCAAGCTGAACGCCTGATTTCGCCAGGCGGTCGAGCGCTGGCGTTCTGATGTCACTGCCGTGGTAGCCGACATCGTTCCAGCCGAGGTCATCGGCGACGAGGATGATGATGTTGGGTCTCTTCGCGGGCGCAGCGAAAAGTCCTGTCGCGCTCACCAGCAGGGTCGCAAAGAGGAGGAGCTGCAGACCTCGCTTCATGATTACTTCTTTCCCCTGGCCGGCTTTTTCCTGCTCTGACCCCAGGGCCAGGGCTTGGCCTTCGCGGCGATGGCCCAGGCCTCCCACCTCTCTGCCATGCTCTCTGCCCGGTCGGCATGCTTCTTTGAGAGGTCATTCAGCTCGGTGCGATCAGCCTCGATGTCGTAGAGTTCCCAGGGGCCCTTGGCACCCTTTGCCACCAGCTTCCACTTTCCATCACGCAGGGCCCGGTTGCCCTCGTGTTCCCAGAAGATGGGCTGCTTTCGGCCGAGGGGTTTTCCGAGGAACGCGGGCAGGAGGCTGACTCCCTGCCTGGGCGTGATCTTTTTCCCTTTGAACTCAGCGGGGTAGGTCGCCCCGGCGAGATCGACACAGGTGGCCATGAGATCGATGAGGTGGCCAGGCTGGTGTTCGAACTTGTTTCTTCGTTCTTCAGGGATCCCCGCCGGCCAGTGGGCTATGAGCGGGGTGGCGATGCCGCCCTCGTGGACCCAGTGCTTGTAGCGCCTGAAGGGAGTGTTCGATGCGTTCGCCCAGGGCAGGCCGTAGGCGATGTAGGTGTTGGCCGGGCCGGGCATGACGCCGCGTCCTTTTCTGAGGGGGAGGCCTTCGCGGGTTACCCGGGGAACCATGGCCGTCTGCAGCTCACCCTTCTTCATCGGCGGCCAAACGGCCAGCCGCCTGGGGTCAGGGGTCTCCTTGCCCCGACTGCCGAACTCTTCAGCGCAGCCGCCGTTGTCGGCGAGAAAGAGCACCAGGGTGTTGTCGAATTGCTCGGTCTCCTTGAGAGCTCCGATGATCTGCCCGATTCCCTGGTCCATACAGTCGATCATGGCGGCGTAGACCTCCATGCGGCGCTCAAACCAGGGCTTCAGGTCGATCTTGTCCCAGTCGGGAGCGCCCGGGTCGCGGGGTGTCATCTTCCAGGAAGAATCGACGAGCCCCATCTTGATCATGCGGGCATGCCGTTCGTCGCGGAGGGCATCCCATCCATCCTTGTAGCGCCCCTTGTACTTGGCG
This sequence comes from Planctomycetota bacterium, assembly GCA_965659285.1. Taxonomy (GTDB): domain Bacteria; phylum Planctomycetota; class UBA8108; order UBA8108; family UBA8108; genus UBA8108. The sequence goes on from CBFHWB010000005.1 coordinate 4,909, forward strand.
ATATTGTGCGGCCGCGCGTGCATCGGCCAGTGCGGAGCGGTATAGGCGACATACATGAAGAAGGGGTTCTTTTTCGCCGCGGCATGATCGCGGATGAAGCCGGCCGCGTTCTCGCTGATGGCATCGGTGTAGAAGAAGTCCTTCTTTTCAGGGGCGATCTGCGTATTGTCCCTCGTCAGCGAATTCGGATCGTAGAAGCTGCCGGCGCCGTGGATCGTTCCGAAGAAGCGGTCGAAGCCGCGCTGCAGCGGCCAATTGTCCTTGGGTCCGGTTGGCTTGATATGCTTGGTTACGTGCCATTTTCCGGAGAGGTAGGTTGAGTAGCCGGCGGTTTTCAGAACCTCCGCGATCGTAACGCAGCTTCGGTTGAGATCACCCTGGTAGCCCTCGAGCCCACGGTCATTCATCATGTGGCCAATGCCCGCCTGGTGAGGGTAGAGACCGGTCAGGAGCGATGCGCGGGTCGGGCAGCAGCGCCCGGTATTGTAGAACTGGCTCAGGCGAACTCCTTCGGCGGCCAGTCCATCGAGGTTCGGGGTCTTGATCTCACTTCCGTAGCAGCCAATGTCGCTGAAGCCCATGTCATCGGCCATCATGATAATGATGTTGGGACGCTTTGCCGCGCCCTGGCTGCTGGAGGCTGAAAAGAAGATCGCGAGCAGGATGGCTGGGCAGGCCAGCATGGCCCGGGTGGTTTTTTTCATGGTTCGAATTCTCCGGTTAGTAAGGAGCGCGAAAGAGTACAGCTTCGTGTTTCAGGTTCAGGGCGAATAGTCTTTTCCGTTGAGGCTGTTCAGAACAGATTTCTGCCAGGCCTTAAGGCCGGCTCGCATGGCCTTGACCTTTTCGGGGTGTTTTTCAGACAGGTCCTTCTTTTCAGCCGCGTCCTTTGCCAGGTTGAAGAGGGAAAACCTGCCCTTGGCACCTTTCTTTTTTGCCCCGGTCATCAGCTTGTAGTCGCCGTCAATCCAGGCCGCCGGACCCGGGAATGAGTTGAGAGGGTATTGCTTTTCAATGCGGCCCTCAGCGGGGGCGGGTTTCTGTTGGCCAGCTTTCTGTTCGGCCCTGAGTTCCTGGAGCATGAGCCGGCTCTTTTTCCCCCGTCCCCTTTCGGGGAAGGCCCAGAAGCCCATCGGTTTCTCCCGGCTCTTCATCTCGCCGCTGAGCAGGGCAGCGATGCTGATTCCATCCAGGGGCGGCGGCTTGTCCAGGGTGACCCCGGCAATCTCGAGGAGGGTGGGGAGGATGTCCGAGGTATTGCAGGGCACCGAGGTGCGGCGGGGCTTCCTGATTTTTGCCGGCCATTCGATGATGGCGGGCACCCGGATTCCTCCCTCCAGCAGGCTCCCCTTGCGCCCGGAGAGTCCGCCAGTGGAACCCTGCTTGAGCGCGCCATTGTCACTGCAGTACCAGAGGATTGTATTCTCGGCGATCTCGAGCTTGCGAAGACCCTTCCGCAGTTTTCCCATGGCGGCGTCCATGGCCGTGATCTCACCGCAGAAATTGGCCTGGGCCTTTGTCTGCCCGGGGTACATCTCGAGGTACTTCTTCGTGGCGATATGAGGGAGGTGGGGATTGCCGAACCAGACCACGGCGAGGAAGGGCTTGTCGCCGCCGGAGACCTTGCCGATCCAGTCGAGAGCGGCGTCGACGGTGACCTCGGAGCTCTCCCCCTTTGTTTCGATGACCTTGCCGTTGTGGCAGAAGAGGGGATTGTTCTCGTAGAAGTTCGGGCTCGAGACCCACTCGTCAAAGCCGCTATTGCCCGGGCAGACGGGACTGTCGGCGCGCAGGGAGCCTAGATGCCATTTGCCGAAGTGGCCGGTGGTATAGCCCGCCTTCCTGAGGGCTTCGGCGACGGTGATCTCCTGGGGGCGCAGGGTTCTTCCCCAGGCGAAGCAACCAAAGCGCACGGGGTGGCGCCCGGTGAGTACGCTGCCGCGGGTGGGGGAGCAGACCGGGGCCGCGGCGTAGAAGCGGTCAAAGCGTAAGGCCGTACGGGCCATCTCGTCAAAAACAGGAGTCTTGAGAAAGGGGTGGCCGTTGTAGGCCATGTCTCCCCAGCCCTGGTCATCAGCCATTGCGAGGATGATGTTCGGTCGGCTCGAGCCTTCTTCCGGAGCGGGAGTTCCCGGGGTGGCCAGGGTTGGTTTGCTGAACAGGAAAACAACCAGGACGATCAGGTGGAGACGATGCATTTTTCTTCTCGCTGGTAACGGCATAAGTTCACCGGAGCTTGCCGCAGACCCTGCGGCAGGGACTATTTGCACCGATGGACAGGCCGGAGTCAAGCGGCTGGAGCCGGGTTGCTCCCTCAGGCGATGATTCCCTTAACGACCTCTCCGTAGACATCGGTCGGCCGGAAGTCGCGCCCGGCATAGCGGTAGGTCAGCTTCTCATGGTCCATTCCCAGCAGGTGGAGGGCGGTGGCGTGCAGATCGTGCATGTGCACCTTGTTTTCGACCGCGGTGTGGCCGAATTCATCGGTCTCTCCGTAGCTGAAGCCCTTCTTGACGCCGCCCCCGGCAAGAAAGACAGCGAAGCCGTCAGGGTTGTGGTCTCGGCCGGTTCCGTTGTTCTGGGCAAAAGGATTGCGCCCGAATTCTCCACCCCACCAGACGAGGGTGTCCTCGAGCAGCCCGCGTTCTTTCAGGTCGGCGAGCAGGCCCGCCACCGGTTTGTCGGAGGCCTTGGCGTGCTTGGCGTGCTCCTTGAGATTGGAGTGCTGGTCCCAGGCCGGGTTGTCGCCATTGTCGGAGTAATTGACCTGGATATAGCGGACCCCTCTTTCCGCCATCCGGCGGGCCAGCAGGCACTGGCGTCCGAATTCGTCGGTCGCTTTACTGCCGATCCCGTAGCTTTCAAGAATTTTGGGTTTCTCTGCGGAAATGTCGGCAAGGTCCGGAGCGGCGGTCTGCATCCTGTAGGCCAGCTCGAAGGATTCTATGGCAGCTTCCATGGTCTCATCAGCCGGTCCGCCGGAGGCCTGCTGGCGGTTGAGAGCCTGCAGGAGATCAAACTGCTTTTTTTGCAGCTCAGCCGGGTAGCGGTCGTTGTTGATATGGCGAATGGTTGACTTGGTGACGGGCTGGCCGGCCTTACCGATCGAGATTCCCTGGTGAACCGGGGGCAGGAAGGCAGAAGAATAATTGCGCGGCCCGCCGTTGCCCTGCGAAGGGTTGATCGTCATGAAGGACGGCAGGTTTTCGTTCTCAGTTCCCAGGCCGTAGCTGATCCAGGAGCCGAGCGAGGGTCTGACCAGGTTGGTTGCCCCGGTATGCAGGAAGAGGGTTGAGGGGCCGTGGGCTACCCCGTTGGTGTGCATGCTGTTGATGAAGCACAGGTCATCAACGTGCCGGGCAATATTAGGGAAGAGCTCTGAGACCATCTGGCCGCATTGACCGTATCGTTTGAAGCTCCAGGGTGATTTCATCACTCGTTCCGCTGTCACCTTGCGGCTGCGCGCGACGCGGAACTTGATCTTCTTTCCGTTGTCCTTATCGAGGCGCGGCTTGTAGTTGAAGGTGTCAACATGGCTCGGCCCGCCCTGCATGAAGATGAAGATAATGCGCTTCGCCTTCGGGGCGAAATGGGGTTTCTTCGCCGCCAGCGGCGAGGATTCAGCCATCGCCGTTTCTGTGAGGAGACCGGTGAGTGCCAGTGAGCCGAACCCGCAGGCAGCCTGGCCGAGCAGTTGGCGGCGTGTCGTGGCCTTGTTGTGGTTCGGGGTCATTGCTTGCAGCTCATTTCAGGTACCTGAAATCGTTGCAGGACAAGAGGGCGTGGCACAGGCTTGCCCAGGCCTCCAGCCTTCCGGCGGCGATCTCCGGCTCTTTTTTCATCTGCCTGTAAGGATGCGACTTCAGATAGTCAGCCGCCAGTGATATTTCTATTTTGTCCGGTGGCCGGGAGAGAATTCGCAGGTAGGCCTGCTCAATGCGTCGGGTGTCGTCAAGTCCTTCCAGGTTGAGCAGCAGCTTTGCCGACTCAGCCGACCTGGCGATCAGGAAGGGGCTGTTGAGGAGGAAAAGCGCCTGCGTCGGACGGGTGGTGGTGGCTCGCTTTCCCGAGCTGATATTCGGATCGGGGAAATCAAAGACCTCGAAAATATCCAGCAGGGTGTTTCGGAAGACCGGGACGTAGACGCTTCGCCGCATGGATTTGAAGTCGTAGGAGTATTCGATCTTCTTGGCGATGGGACCCTTGCCCTTGGCCGCAATTGTCGGCCCGCCGGCGGTGAGGTCCAGCTCTCCGCTGCAATGGAGAATCGAGTCGCGCAGGCTCTCCGCATCGAGTCTCCTGCGGGAGGCGTGGGAGAGCAGGCGATTCTCCGGGTCGATCTCGAGAACCGCCGGGTCGCAGCCGGTTGACTGCCGGTAGGTGTTTGAGACCAGGACCTCCCGGATAATTTTTTTTCGCGACCAGCGCTGCTCGATGAACCTGCGCGCAAGGTAGTCGAGGAGCTCTGGGTGGGATGGCTTCTCGCCCATTTTCCCGAAGTTGTCGACCGTGCGTACCAGGCCTGCGCCGAAGAGGTGGTGCCAGATCCGGTTCACCGCGACACGGGAGGTGAGCGTATTTTCTTCGGAGGAGATCCATTCGGCCAGCTGCAGGCGCCCGCTTTCCTTGTCTGAAATCGCAGCAGGCTTCTTCGCGGGAAGGATGCTCAGGAAGCCGCGGGGTACCTTCGGCCCGAGGTTTCTTACCTCGCCGCGGATATGGATCGGGGAATCGGCCGGCTTGGGGTGTTCCTCCACCGAGAGAGCCTTATTGATCACCGGCTGGTTCTTTTTGACCGCAGCGATTCTCTTATTGAGCTTCTTGATGTCGTCCGCAAGCTTCTTCAACTGCGCGGCGTTTTTATCTTTCTTTTGCTTTTCTCCCTTTTTCGGGGAGGGCTTCTTTGCTGGCCCGTCTTCGATGAATTGCAGTCCGTCGACGATGACATGACCCCGGGTGTCCTTGTTGGAGATGACCACGATGGCCGGTTTTTCTTTTTCGAAGCGGAAGCGCCCCAGGGGGATGAAGAGCCCCTCGATGGGTGCTCTCTTCATCTGGTTGACCTTGATCGATTTCACTCCGTCGGCGTGGTGAATGTCGACCGGTACCGCCGGGCTGCGGTTGGTTCCCGGAGTGTAGGCCAGGTTGACCTGGTAGTTCCCTGTCCTGGGGAGCTTCACGTTGAAGGTGACGAACTTGACGCCTTTTGACGTGTCGCCGTCATGGATGTAGCCCTTGCCGAGGTAGGGCTTATTAGAGGTCGAATCTGTCCAGTCGCCGGCCTTGTCGGCGGCGGGGTCGTCGACAACGATTCCGGGGAGGCTTTTTACAGCAACAGCTCCGGCGGAATTTTTGCCGCGAAGTTTTTTCTCTTCTGACTTGAGCCCGGCGAGCTCTTTTTCAAGCACCTTGAGATTCGCCGCGGCCTCCTTCGCTTTTTTCTCCAGGGGAGCTGAAACAGGAAGCGGGCGCTCGATGTAGCTGGCGACATTGCCGAGTATGAGGAGCTTCGTACTCATGAAGATGCCGGTCAGCGCGTAATAGTCGGCTGTTGGAATCGGGTCAAATTTGTGGTCATGGCACCTGGCGCAGCCGATCGTCATTCCGAGGAAGGCGCGGCCGATGGTGTCGACCTGTTCGTCGACGACATCGAGTTTCAGCAGGTCCTTGTCCTGGTTCTCGTAATTGTGCGGACCCAGCATGAGGAAACCGCTGGCGATGAGGTTCTCACGTCGTTCCTGGTCGCTCTTGTGGGGCAGGAGGTCGCCGGCGATCTGCTCGCGGATAAAGCGGTCGAACGGCTTGTCGTTGTTGAGTCCCCGGATGACGTAGTCACGGTAGCGCCATGCGTTTTCGATGGGGCGGGTACGGCCTCCGCCGGTTGAGTCCGCATAACGGGCAACGTCGAGCCAGTGCCGCCCCCAGCGCTCTCCGAAATGTGGCGAGTCAAGCAGTTCGTCAACCAGCACTCCGTAGCTTTCAGGAGTCGGGTTGGCAGCGTATTTTTCGACAACCTCCGCCTTCGGGGGTAATCCAATCAGATCGAAATGGAGCCTCCTGACAAGTGAGCGGGGATTTGCTGGTTTCGCAGGCTTGAGCCCCCTGGTTTTCAACTGGCGAAGGATGTAGCGGTCGATGATGGGAGTCTTCCCATCGCCCTCCTTTACGGCGGGGGGGGCAGCCTGGGAAAGGGGCGTATAGGGCCAGTGACCGCGGGCTTTTTCAACATCGATTCCATCCTCGGCCTGCCGGACCTTCCCATCGCGAGGATCAACGGCTCCGTTTTTTACCCAGCGGACGAAATCATTGATCACCGCTTCAGGGAGCTTGTTCTTCGGCGGCATCTCCAGGTCTTCGTATTGAAGCGCGGAGATCAGCAGGCTCTTTTCAGGCTTCCCCGCGATGATGGCTGGCCCGGATTCCCCTCCCTTGAGCAAACCCTCCCGGGTGTCAAGCAGGAGCTTTCCTTTCACTTTTTTCGAGTCGGCCGAATGGCATTTATAGCAGCGCTCCACCAGCACCGGCCTGATCTTCTTTTCGAAGAACTCGATTTCAGCGTCCTGGGCGTTGCCGCTGGAGGCAAACGCGGGCATGAGAAAAAATACGAAGAGCCCCCAGAGCGACAGGGTTCCACTGTCGCAGATGGCTGTTCGGGCAGGCTGGGCCTTCCGGATTCCCTCGAAGATCATTTGCATACCGCCCATGGTATGACCTCCCACCCCGCATGTAAAAGGGTGTTCAGGGCTTCCCGGCGAGGACCTCAGGTGAGAAGCTTCCGCATACGCTCCATCCCGGTGGCCAGCACATCCCTGGGGTCTTTTTCCCATAGCCCGGGATTGAATAATTCAAGGCTGACGGTGCCCTCGTAGCCGATCTCCCGGAGAATCGCGATCTCCGCCGCGAGGTCGATAGGGCCATCTCCAGGCATGACCCGGTCCGGGTCGGTCTGGGTTCCCGCCGGCATCTCGGGATCGGCGTCATCGATGTGGAAATGGCTGATGCGTTCAGCCGGCAGTTCGCGTAGCTCCTCGATGTCGCTGCCGCTGTTCCAGGTATGGAAAGAATCGATAATGACGGTCGCATCCGGATCCTCGGCCTCCTCTACGATACGCCGGGCCTGGTCGAGGCGGCTCACCGAGCCGAAGAAGCTGATATATTCCATCGTCGGCCTGACCCCTGCCTGTCTCCCGAGCTCAAGCAGGTCACGATAGCGTCGACTGATCTGTCCGAGATCGCATTTTTCGCGCGGCGGGGTGGCGACCACCCAGGGCGAGCCGAGCCGGGCGGCGAGCTCCATTCTGCGGCGGGCCTCATCCAGCATGAGAGGGTACTCGAGCTCGGACGCCTCTCCCCAGCCCCGGATGGCGATCATGCAGGGAACCATGAGGCCGTGATCGGCCAGGGCCTTCTCCACTTCGCTGACCTCGCCGCCGCGGCCAATATGCTCGTAGATGTCGTTGAGCCAGAGCTCGATGCCCTCGAAGCCGGCCTCTGCGGCCAGGCGGATTTTCTCGAGCAGGGGCTGGGGCCGAATCGTGCTGGTGTTCAGGCAGAGCTTGAATGGCATAGCTGTTCCATATCTCCAGTTCAGTTCAGAAGGCGCCCAGCCTGGGCGGGGTCGGGTCCATTGTCAACACGCTTCGGTCAAAGGCCCGTTTCAGCAACTCGAGCTTCCTCTCTTTGTGGCCGGGATCATCCCAGAGGTTGGTGAATTCGTCGGGATCTTCCTCCAGGTCGTAGAGCTCGCCGATCTCATCGCCGTGGTAGACCACGATTTTTTCTTTTTCCGTACGAAGCATGGTTCCGTAGCTGCGCTGGTGCGTCCAGGCATTGTAGTACTCCGAGTAGACAGAATCCCTGTGGACAGGGTCGGCGGCTTTATCGGTGCAGACAGGGTAGAAGGATTTACCCTGGACCCTCTCCGGGATTTCGAGGCCGGCGGCTTCCAGCAGGGTCGGGCAGAGGTCTACCAGTTCGATAAAGGTGTCGGCCTTTTTACCCCCGCGAATCTTTCCCGGCCATCTCATGACCACCGGAACATGCACGACGGCTTCGTAGAAATGGGGCCCCTTGAGATAGATGCCGTGGTCACCGAGCATCTCCCCGTGGTCGGACATGAAGATAACGAGTGTGTTGTCGGCCTGTCCGCTTTCCTCGAGGGCGTCCAGGATACGGCCCACCTGGTCATCGATCAACTCGATCATGGCGTAGTAGGCCGCGCAGACCTGGCGCTGATCATCCTCGCTCATGCCAGCTACGTGAAAGTAGCCCGGCTCGTTGTGGGCCCATTCGTGGTCGAGCTTCTGGTAGAGCGGCTTGTTCTCTAACTCGCCCTCATGGTAATTCGGCAGCGGCATATCTGCCGGGTTGTAGCGCGAGAGGTAGTCCGCTGGCGGGTCAAAGGGGTGGTGCGGATCGAAGCAGTTCAGGCTGAAGAGCCAGGGGCCTGAGTCGGCCTGCTCCTTGATAAAGTCGCAGCACATCTCCGCGGCCCAGGTGGTCTGGTGGTATTCGGCGGGAATACCGTGTTTGACGAATGGGGTCGAGGGACCATCGTAGAGCTCATCCCAGGTCTTTCCCTGTGCGGTCAGCCACTGGGTGTAGGCGTTTTCCGGCCAGTCAGGCTGGGGATGGTGGGACCAGTGAAAGATGTCGTAGCCATCGTCGGTTCGTTCTTCGACTCTTCCATCGGAACATGATGCCAGGTGGAGCTTGCCGGCGAGGCCGCAGGTATAACCCGCGTCCCGGAACATCTTCGAGATCAGCACCTCGTCGGCCGGAATCGCCTGCCCGTTCTGGCGGCACCTGGTGGTTCGCGGATAGCGACCGGTCAGGAAGGAGGCTCTGCTCGGGGCGCAGATAGGACTCTGGACATAGGCCCTGGTGAAGGCGGTTCCATCCCTGACGAGCGAATCGATCGATGGCGTGTTGATGAGAGGGTTACCGAGTGATGCGATCGTGTCGTAGCGCTGCTGGTCCGTGCAGAGCCAGAGGATGTTCGGTTTTTCAGGGGCGGGGGTCATTAACGGACGCCAGGGCAGGTTTCGATTTTCAGACAGCCCAGAGTACTAACAGGACCGGGCCGCCTGCGCAAGCGGCCGAGTTCCTCAACAGGGTACCCAGCCTGCTTTCCCAGGTCATCAAACTCATTCCAGCGCGCTTCGAATGCTCGCAGAGCCTCCCCATGGTGCAGTTGATTTGGCGGGGAGATACAGATGTCTCTGCCTCGGGATCAGCAAGGAGTTCATCGTAGCTCCCGAGAGGCCTGTCGCCGAGCCTTGAGTGGAAATCTCCGGCTGGTTCAAGGGAGCACGAACCTACTGCGGCCAGCCCGGCTCCGGGCGCCTCGGTAAGCTGCTTGACGAACTTTTTCTCGATAAACCCGGTACCGATAATTCCCCGGTTGAGTTTTCCTGGCATCGTTCTCCAAGTCGCGGGAAGTGGGCTCTTTCAGCCGATTTTAGAGGGGCTCGATGGTATTGATAATTTGTTCAGGGTAGTAACGAAAAACAACTGAAGGGAACGGTTCTGGTCTATGAGGAGGGTGGATATTATGATGCTAAGCTTATATCCAAGTGTGAGTTGCAGCCATGGAGCAGGCTTGGATGTGTGAGGTGACAAGGCCATGGATGCGTATTTTGGTCAGGGTTCAGGCATCTTGAGAAGAGGGACGGAGACGTTCCCGCTGTTCTGTTGGTACTGAGACTTCCAGGGAGCTTTCTAAGGTGAGTAAAGGAACTTCATCCGGAGAGAAGGGGGTCCGGGTACACAAATATGTTCCCGCGGTCGGCCCCCGGCTGAAGAAGCTGCTCTACGCGGTGCTGGGGCTCTTTTCTCTGCTCTTTATCAACGGCGCCTACCTGGTGGGAATCACCCTGGCCGAGTGGTCGAGCGGGGAGACGATCCAGAACTATTTCTATCTCAATATGTTCCTCGTCCACCTCGTGCTGGGGGTTCTTCTGATCCTGCCCTTCCTGGTGTTCGGGATCATCCATATTCGTAATTCACGCGACCGCAAGAACCGGATCGCGGCCAGGGTGGGCTACGCGCTCTTTGGTACCGGGCTCCTGTTGATCCTCAGCGGGGTGTTGTTGACCCGGGTGGAGGGTCTGATCGAGGTCAGGGAGCCCATGCTCAGGAGCGTTGCCTACTGGGCCCATGTGCTGAGTCCGATTTTCATCATCTGGCTGTTTATTCTTCACCGCCTCGCCGGCCCGAAGATCCAGTGGCGCAGGGGGCTCGCACTCGCCGGGGTCGCCGGAGCCTTTGCCGCGGTGATGATCATCTGGCAGTATCAGGATCCCCGCAGATGGGATGAGGAAGGGCCCGACTCAGGTACGCAGTATTTCTTTCCGTCTCTTGCCCGGACGGCTACCGGGAATTTCATTCCAGCCGAAACACTGATGATGGACCAGTATTGCAAGGAGTGCCATGCCGATGCCCATGAGGGCTGGTCTAACAGTGTGCATCGCTTCAGCTCCTTCAACAACCCCGCCTATCTCTTCTCGGTTCGGGAGACTCGCAAGGCGATGATGGAGCGCGATGGGAACGTCCAGGGGTCGCGCTTTTGCGCCGGCTGCCATGACCCGGTGCCTTTTTTCAGCGGAGCCTTTGATACTGAGAAGGCCTTTGATGACCCGGATGATGATCTGCAGGGCCATTCGACCGCCCAGGCCGGGATCACCTGCACGGTCTGCCATGCGATCACCAACCTGAACAGTCCGCGCGGGAACTCCGATTACACCATCGAGGAGCCCATGCACTACCCCTTCGCCTCGAGCGGCAACAGCCTGTTGCGCTGGGTGAATCGTCAACTGGTGAAGGCGAAGCCCGCCTTTCACAAGAAGACCTTCCTCAAACCATTGCATAAGACACCTGAGTTCTGCGGAACCTGCCACAAAGTTCACCTTCCCGAGGAGCTCAACAAGTACAAGTGGCTCAGGGGCCAGAATCACTACGATGCCTATCATCTCAGCGGGGTTTCGGGGCATGGTGTGACGAGCTTCTACTATCCGCCGAAGGCCCAGGCGAACTGCAACGGATGTCACATGCCGCTTGAGAGTTCGGATGATTTCGCCGCCGGCTATTTCGACTCTACCGGTGATCTGAAAATACACGGGCATCAGTTTCCCTCGGCGAATACGGCCATTCCGAAGCTTCTTGGACTGCCTGAGAAGGTCAACGATGCGCATCGCAGGTTCCTCGAAGGGGTGATGCGCCTGGATATCTTCGGCGTCAAGAAGGGAGGGCAGATCGATGGAGAGCTGATCGCTCCGCTTCGCCCATCGATTCCCGCGCTGGAACCCGGGGCAACCTACCTGGTGGAGATCGTCATCCGGACGGTGAAGATGGGGCACATCTTTACCCAGGGTACGGCCGATTCGAACGAGGTCTGGATGGATGTCGAGGTTCGCAATGGTCAAGAGCGCATCGGCAGAAGCGGCGGCCGGGGGGGCTCTGGAGAGGTCGATCCCTGGTCACACTTCGTCAACGCCTATGTGCTTGACCGGGAGGGCAACCGGATCGATCGGCGAAACGCCCAGGACATTTTTGTCGCTCTCTACAACCACCAGATTCCGCCGGGGGCGGCTGACGTCATCCACTACAGCTTCAAGGTTCCCGAGGATGCCAGCGGCGAGGTGACTATAGATGCGAAGCTCCAGTATCGAAAGTTCGATACCACCTACATGAAGCATATCTTCGGCAAGGATCGCGTGAATGATCTCCCGATCGTTACACTGGCTGTTGACAGCCTGACCTTTCCCGTTGCCGGGAAGGCCGCGAAGACCCCACCCTCGACTATACCCGCCTGGCAGCGCTGGAATGATTACGGGATTGGCCTGTTGCGCAAGGGTAGCAAGGGCGCTCGCAAGGGCGAACTGCGCCAGGCGGAGGGCGCGTTCAGCCAGGTCGAGCGCCTCGACCGTCCCGATGGTCCGCTCAACCTCGCCCGGGTCTATGTGAAGGAGGGACGCCTGGAGGATGCCGTAGAGGCGCTTCGCCGCGCGGCCGCTCACAAGGGACTCGCGCAGCCCTGGACGGTGAGCTGGTTTACAGGGATCGTCAACAAGCAGAACGGTCACCTTGATAACGCCATCAAGAATTTCCTCAGCGTGGTGAACACCGAGTTCGAGGGCGCCGCGGAGCGTGGATTTGATTTCGGCCAGGACTACCGGGCGCTCAACGAGCTGGGCCAGACTATTTTTGAGCGCGCCAAGCAGGAGCGCGGCGATGCGGCGAAAGAAGAGCGCGATCGCCTGCTCATGGAGGCTGTGAGCTGGTTCAAGAAAACTCTCGAGCTTGACCCCGAAAACGTGACCGCTCACTACAACCTGGCTCTCATCTACACCCGTTTAGATGAGGAGAAGAGCGCCGCTGGGCACCGGTCCCTGCACCTGAAATATAAGCCGGATGACAACGCCCAGGACAACACGGTGGCTGCCCACAGGGCGCGGAACCCAGCCGCCAACCATGCGGCCGAGTCGATCGTGATTTATGATCTGCAGAAAGCCGAAAATTACGAATTGAAGGGCGAGGCCGGCGGGAAGTAAGGTTTCCCGGGAATCAGGATGACCGAAGAGCAAGAAAGAGAAGAACTCCCAGAAGAAGCTGAAGAAGCGGAAGCTGAGGCTGAAGCTCCGGTTGAAGACGAGCTCGTGGCTGGTGACGACACGGTCATTCTCCGGGCGCTGAAGGTTTCCGCTGTCGCCCTGGCGGCTATCCTGGCGCTCATCGCTGTTTTATTCTTCGTTCTTCGGTCCGAAAAAACTGAACAGGAGATTGATGAGAAGCCGATCGTTTTGCCGGAGGTCCAGGCTGTCGAGGCCAGCGCGCCCAGGGTCGCCTTCAGGGACGTAACCGCGGCTTCCGGCATTGACTTCGTTCACTTCAACGGGGCCAGGGGAGAGAAGCTGCTTCCGGAGACCATGGGCGGAGGCTGCGCGTTTTTTGATTTTGATCTCGATGGCGACCAGGATCTTCTGCTTGTAAACGGGAGCTCGTGGCCGGGAGACCCGGCCTCGCCCGCTTCGGCGACCTCGCGGCTCTACGCGAATGATGGAATGGGGAGGTTCAAGGACATCACCGCCTCCAGCGGCCTGGCTGTAAAAGTCTACGGGATGGGAGTCGCGGTGGGTGACTATGACAATGACGGCCGTCCGGATGTTTTCATCACCGCGGTCAATGAGAATCGACTCTTCAGGAATGTTGGCGGCAGATTCGAGGATGTTACCGGGGCCGCCGGGGTGGCCGGAGGAGGTACGACCTGGAGCAGCAGCGCGGGCTTTTTCGACTGTGACAATGATGGGGACCTCGACCTCTTTGTCTGCAACTATGTCACCTGGTCGCGCAAGATCGATGTGGCTCTCGACTACCGGCTGACAGGCGTTGGTCGAGCCTACGGTCCACCGACTAATTTCGAGGGTACCCAGCCCTACTTCTATCTCAACAACGGCGACGGCACCTTCACCGAGTCAGCCGGGAAGGCTGGCCTGCACGTGCGCAACAGGGCGACAGGGAAGCCCGTTGCCAAGGCGCTGGCCCTGGTTCCCTTTGACTTCAACCGTGATGGGAACATGGATCTTTTTGTCGCCAACGATACGGTCAGGAATTTTCTCTACGTCAACAAGGGAGGGGGCGTCTTCGAGGAGGCGGGAGAGGAGGCCGGAGTGGCCTACGATGGGACCGGCAGCGCGACCGGCGCGATGGGAGTCGACGCCAACTATTATCGCGACGATGACAGTGTCGGGCTGGGTGTGGGTAACTTCGCCAACGAGATGTCGAGCTTCTACGTTTCTGAGGATGGCCAGTTTTTCAGCGACGAGGCGATCGGGGAGGGCATCGGTCCCGTCAGCCGTCAGATGCTCAGCTTCGGTCTGTTCTTTTTCGATTATGACCTCGATGGTCGTTGCGACCTCTTCCAGACCAATGGGCACCTCGAGGAGGAGATCAACAAGGTTCAACCCAGCCAGCACTACCGCCAGCCCTCCCAGCTCTTCTGGAATTGCGGCACAGGCTTCAAGAGCTGCTTTGTTCCGGTCGATGAAAAAACAACCGGCGACCTGGCCAAGCCGGTGGTTGGACGAGGGGCGGCCTACGCGGATATCGACGGCGATGGCGATCTTGACTGCCTCATCACGCAGACCGGTGATCGCCCCTTATTGCTTCGAAACGACCAGGATGGAGGAAACAACTGGCTGCGTCTGAAGCTTGTCGGCAGACGCTGCAACCGTGACGCCATCGGCGCGACCGTCACCCTGGTAGCCGGGGGAGCCAGGATACGTCAGCAGGTGATGCCTTCACGGAGCTACCTGTCGCAGGTAGAGACGGTTCTGACCTTCGGCCTCGGAGCCGCGAAGCAGGCCGAAGAGCTCCGGATTCGCTGGCCCGGGGACAAGAAGGTTCAGGTGGTGAGGAACCTGCAGGCCGGTAAGCTCCATCGCATTGAGCAGGACTGAGCGCCTTTGCCCTTGATGTGATGGCGCCTATGTGGAGGCTGTTCCCGTACAGCGAGCAGGAGCCGCCCCATGTCAGAAAAACCTTCCAACGGAAAACAAGCGGACCCCGGATCGGCACCGGCTCCCGGGCTCAGGTGGGGCCCATTCACTGCCCGGATCCCCTTTCTGCACGCGAGGGCCGAGTGGCCGGAGATGGTGCAGAACCTTGTCGTGGCCGGAGCTACCGGCCTGGCGGTGGTGCCGATCTTTACAGAGCACTTCGGCATGAGCTTCGAGCTGGCCGTGAGTCTCTGCATGGCGCAGGCCGTGATCCTGTGCTCGGCGTTTTTTCTTTTCGGTGATCCATTCTGCCCGGGCTGGGTGACTCCCGCCCTGCCGCTTGTGCTGGCCGCGGCCATGAAGGTCGAGGAGCTTCCCGAGAGGGTCGCCTTTGTTACCGCGGTGGTGATCACGACGGGAGCGATCTTTTTTGTGCTCGGTATCACCCGGCTCGGCGCCCTGTTCATTCGCTGGGTGCCCCTGCCGCTGAAGTCGGGGATTATTTTCGGCGCCGGTCTGAGCGCCATCATGGGTGAGTTCAGCTCAAAGGGGGAGGCGGTTCCAAGAGCGTTTGAATATCCCATCTGCATCACCCTCGCTACGGGCGTGACGCTCCTCCTGCTATTTTCACAGCCGCTGGAGAGGTTGAAGGACCGCTTTGGCTGGCTCGCTGTTCTTAGCGGACTCGGGATGGCGCCAGGCTTCATCCTCGCGATGATCGTCGGTCCCTGGGTGTCGGAGGTGAGCTATGACCAGTTCAAGGAATTGTTTTTTGATCCGGTCAGCGGCGAGTTTGTTTTCACGATCAGGGATCTGTTCTTCATCCCCGATGTCGCGGGCCTGGCAAGAGGCTACAGTCCCTTTTCGCCTGACTCAGGCATCCTGGAGAACCTCAATTTCGGGGTCTTTCTTGCCGCGCTTCCCCTGGGGCTGGCGGCCTATGTGATCGCCTTCGGTGACATTGTGACGGGAACGGCTATCCTGAAATCCGTCCAGGCGGATCGGCCCGATGAGGAGATCGAACTCGACGAGCACCGGACCCACCTCTCGCTTGGAATTCGCAATCTCGCCCAGGCCGCCCTCTGCGGGCCCTTCTTTCCGCTGCAGGGACCGCTGTGGACAGGCGCCATGGTCGTGGTGACGGAACGTTACCGGCGAGGGCGCGATGCGATGTGCTCCATCTTCGATGGGATCTTCAGCTATTACATGTTCGGGGTTCCACTGCTCTTGTTCTTCAATCCGTTGATTCTCCTCTACCAGCCGGTTCTCGGCGTCGCGCTCTCCCTGACGCTTCTCCTGACGGGTTTCGCCTGTTCCTATGTGGCTCTCGCCATTCCGAGGAACCGTGTTGAGGTCGGCCTGACGGTCCTGACGGGCGCGGTGATCGCGACCCAGTCCACCGAGCTGGGCCTCATCGTGGGACTCATCGGAAGCGTCCTGCTCCTTGGCAAGGAGGCCTGGCGCGAAGAGACGGATTGAATCTTCGGTTCATGCTCCCGGCGGCTTCTGTTATCATCCGCCTCTCTCAAAAGGCCTGATTCCATGGAGTGTCTGAGATGTCCACCCTGCTGATCGCCCTCGGCGCCCTCGTTCTCTACCTCGTCGCCTACCACACCTACGGGCGGTGGCTCTCGCGCAGGATCTTCAAGCTTGATCCGGAGGCCACCGTGCCGAGTGTCGAGTTCAACGACGATGTCGACTACGTGCCGACGAAGAAGACCATCATCTTCGGCCACCACTTCACCTCGATCGCGGGGACCGGTCCGATCGTCGGTCCCGCCATCGCGGTTATGTGGGGCTGGCTTCCGGCGCTGATCTGGGTGCTGGTGGGCTCGATTTTTATCGGCGCGGTACACGATTTCGGCGCGCTGGTGGTGAGCCTGCGCAACCGGGGGCAGACGGTGGGCGATATCGCCGGGCGGGTATTGAACCCCCGTGTACGAATGCTATTCCTCTTGATCCTGTTCCTGGCCCTGACCATCGTCCTGGCCATCTTTGGTCTCGTTATTGCGAATGTCTTCAAGCAATACCCCCAGACCATCATTCCCTGCCTGGTGGAGATTCCGATCGCGGTGCTGATTGGCCTTGTTCTTCACCGCAAGGGAATCGATCTGCTTCTGCCCTCCCTGCTGGCGCTCGGCTGCATGTACCTGACCGTGATCTATGGTGGAATCGGGGTGCTGGGCGAGGTGAACACCTGGCTCAGCGAGTTGCCGGTGATGACCTGGGTGGTGCTCCTGCTGCTCTATTCCTACGTGGCCTCGGTATTGCCGGTCTGGGCCCTGCTGCAGCCGCGCGATTACATCAACAGCCATCAATTGCTGACCGCCCTGGGCCTGGTTGTCGTCGGTCTCTTTGCCGCCGCTATTTTCGGCGGGGCCGCTGTGGAGGGGGAGCGTCCGCCGCTGGAGCTGGTCGCTCCGGCGATTGACCTGGCTCCCCAGGGGGCCCCGATGATCCTTCCGTTCCTCTTTGTCACCATCGCCTGCGGCGCCATCAGCGGCTTCCACTGCCTGGTCTCCAGCGGCACCTCCAGCAAGCAGCTCAAATGCGAGACCGATGCCCAGTTTGTCGGCTACGGCTCGATGCTCACCGAGGGTTTCCTGGCGACCCTGGTGATCCTGGCCTGCTGCGCGGGCCTGGGGCTGGGAATCGAGAAGGATGGAACCACCCTGCTTGGAGAGGCGGCCTGGGAGAGCCGCTATGCCAGTTGGGGTGCCGCCAAGGGGCTCGGTGCCAAGGTTGGAGCTTACGTTGATGGTTCAGCTAATTTCCTGCAGGCCCTGGGGATTTCCGAGGGGATTGCGACTGCCCTGATGGGGGTGCTGGTGGCCTCCTTCGCCGCCACAACGCTCGATACTGCCTGCCGGCTGCAGCGCTACGTGGTCCAGGAACTGGCGGGCACTTTTCAGAGGGATGGAGAGCGCCCCGGTATTCTTGCCGTCCCTGCCGGTGTCCTGTCCAATAAGCATGGCGCGACGATCTTCGCGATTGTCCTGGCCGGCGC
Source organism: Planctomycetota bacterium (assembly GCA_965659285.1). Taxonomy (GTDB): domain Bacteria; phylum Planctomycetota; class UBA8108; order UBA8108; family UBA8108; genus UBA8108. The sequence continues at coordinate 22,411 of CBFHWB010000005.1, forward strand.
CATGGCGGCCCTGCCGGTGGGAGGGGCCGCCTGGGACTGGGCCAGCGCCGGTAAGGGAGGGCTGATTCTCTGGCCGCTCTTCGGCGCCACCAACCAGCTCCTGGCCGGGCTCGCTTTCCTGGTGATCTCCTTCTGGCTCTGGCGCCGTAAGCTACCGGTCTTTTTTGTCGCCCTTCCGATGGTCTTTATGTTGATCATTCCAGCCTGGGCCCTGGTATCGCAGCTTGGCGGCTTCTTCGGATCAACTGGAGCGGAAACCAACTGGCTCCTGGTATCGGTCGCCCTGGCGACCCTCGTCCTCGAGGTCTGGATGGTTATCGAGGCTGTGCTCCTGTGGCCGCGGGCCCGGGGAGTGCTGGAGGACGTCCTGCCCCCGATCGATGGCAAGGTTGTCGCTCCTCAAGATGAGGGGGGACGCTCATGCTGAGTTTGCGAAAACTGACAGGAGGCCTCCTGGTCGCCATCCTACTTGGCGGCTCCTTCGCGAGCCTCTCAGCCCAGACCCGCTGGCACCAGATGGATGTCGGGCCCTTCTTCAGCGCCACCTTCACCCCGAAGCGAGCCGGCGTGGCGGGTTATACCCACAAGGGGATCGCGATCCGGCTGGCGAGGGAGCCCGCCGCGGCTGTCTGTTTCGATACCGAGCTCCTGAGAATGAGCTCCGGCTGGGAGGGTCCTTTCGTCGACTTCCACAGGAACAGGGAAGGCCTCGGAGGCCCGCCGCAGATCGGCGCCGAAAGTCTCTTTTCGAGCTACCCGGTCTCCGGATGGGTAAAAGACGGGGAGTTTCATGACCCCCGCAGGCTGCCCTACGGACCCATGTCGGCCGCCATGGGCAAGTACAGGGGGCTCTATCGCACCGCGAAGGGAACCGTCCTCTCCTACGAGGTGGCGGGAGTCGGGATTCTGGATCTTCCGGGAATGGAGCGTGGCGAGGGCGTTGGGGTTTTCACCCGGTCTGTGGAGGTCGGCAAGACGGCCCACAGCCTCTCCATGATGGTCTGCTCGGTGGCCGGTGCCCGGCTCAAGCTGGCCCCGGCAGCCGGCCTTGAGATGATCGCTTTTGAGAAAGACGGAAAGTTGACGCTTGTCGCGGCGCGTGGTGGGAAGCTTTCGGAACGCGCTCTCACGAATAAAAAAAACGCCCCGGTCATCGCCCTCGAGGTGCCGGCGGGCGAGCAGGCAAGGAAGGTGAAGGTCTTCTCCTGGCATGGAAAGAAAGAACAGCTCGCGGCTGTCCTGACGTTGGTGGAGAGGAGTCCCGCGACTGCTGATCTCGCTCTCCTGCTCAAGGGCGGTCCTGCGCTGTGGGGTGAACCGCTGGTCACCAAGGGTGTACTCGGCAGCGGTGGGGCCTATGTGGTCGATACCCTCACGCCTCCTTTTGACAATCCCTGGAAGGCGATGCTCTATTTTGGCGGGCATGATTTCTTCTCCAATGGAGACGCGGCGATCTGCTCGGTCTATGGAGATGTCTGGGTTGTCGGGGGAATCGACGACAAGCTGGAGCGCGTCACCTGGAGGCGCTTCGCCACGGGGCTCTTCCAGCCCCTGGGGTTGCGGATCGTTGACGACAGGATCTACGTGCTCGGACGCGACCAGATCACCCGCCTGCATGATCTCAACGGCGATGGCGAGGCCGATTATTACGAAAACTTCAACAACGACTGCCAGGTGACCTCGCATGGCCATGAGTATACGACTAACCTGCAGACCGACCCGGCCGGCAACTTCTACTACATGAAGTGCACCAATGATTCGCGTTCGGAGCACGATGGAAGTGTCATCAGGGTTTCAGGCGATGGGAAGAAGTTCGAGCTCTTCGCCACCGGCTTCAGGAATCCCAATGGTCTCGGTGTCGGTCCGGATGGAACGGTCACCGTAGGCGACCAGGAGGGCACCTGGGTTCCCGTCACCAGGCTTGATTTCGTCAGGCAGGGCGCCTTCTGCGGCTACATGCCCTCGCATCATCGAGCCACCGCTCCGAAAACATACGATCCGCCTCTTTGCTGGATTCCCAAGAGCGTGGACAATTCCGCCGGTGGGCAGGCATGGGCTGCGCCTGAGGGGTGGGGACCTCTCAGCGGTCGGCTCTTTCACCTCTCCTACGGCAAGTGCCGGGCCTTGCTGGTTCTCTCCGAGGAGGTTGACGGCCAGGCACAGGGCGGGGTGGTGTCCATGCCGTGGAAGTTCAGCGGGGGGGCGATGCGTGGCCGGGCGAATCCCGCCGACAGGCGGCTTTATATTTCAGGTCTGAAGGGCTGGCAGACGACCTCGCCCCGAGACGGCTGTTTCGAGCGGGTGCGTTATACCGGGGGTAAGGTCTACCTGCCTGTGGCGCTCAAGGTCAAGAAAAGTGGCATCAGGATGACCTTCAGCGAGCCCCTGGACGCTGAGTCGGCCGCGAGTCCGGAGAGCTACGGCGTCGAGCGCTGGAACTATCGCTGGACGAAGAACTACGGCTCAAAGGACTGGCTCTTCAGCGATCCCAAGAAGATGGGGCGTGATCGAATGGCGGTCTCCGGGGTGAAGCTCAGCGCCGATGGTCGCAGTGTCTTTCTCGAGCTCTCTGACCTCGCCCCCGTCATGCAGATGCGGATTCGCTACCGGCTCAGCTCAGCGGACGGAAACAAGGTCCGCGGCGAGGTCTTTCACACCATTCACAAGCTCGGCTCCGACTGAGAGCCGGCGATCACTTCCGCTTGCCGTAGTCCTGGTGGAGCTTGAGCTCATCTTCGGTGGGTTTCGGTGTGTCGACTCCGCCCTTGGGCACCTCGGCTCCGGCGACCCAGACCATGGCGTTGAGCACCAGCTTGCGGAAATCGTCATCGGTGAAGTTCTTGTGATAGTGCAGTCCGGTGAAACCGAAGCCGCGGCCGCCATCTGGACGCTGGCGAGCCCAGGCGACATGTTGAAGATCGCCCCTGGCCACCGAGGCGCGGACGGCCGGGTTGCCGCTGTGGGCGCCGTCTCTTCGCTTCATGGTTTCCTTGGGGGCCACGGCGCTGAGGATCGGGGTTACACCCTCCATCTTGTCGCGAAAGCGCATATGGAAATACCACTCATCGTTGGAGGTGAAGGGCTTCACGCCCTCGGTGATGGGGTGGTCCTTGGCGAGGGTCACGTCCTTGATGATCCAGTGCGGGTTGACCGACCAGTGGGCCTCAAAGTAGCCTCCGATCCAGTCGAGGAAGCTGTTTCCCGGTTTTCCCTTGGGTACCTCGACACCGTAGTGAAGGCAGGCCAGGCCGACGCCTTTTTTCATCAGGGCGTCGATCTCATCGAGGTGCCGGTTCACGGGGTGTCCGCCTCCGCCATTCATGAAGAGAACGATCGAGTCGGCGTTGTCAAAGGCGGTCGGGTCTTTCGGCCAGTTGCCGTTCATCACGGGCACGGCTGGCTTGAGGTGGCCCTGGTTGAGATAGACGGTGGTGTGGACAGCCGCGGAGCTTTTATCGAGGAGCTCCTTCATCAGGAGATGGCCGGCGTTGAATTCGTGCGAGCCGTAGCCGTGGCTGCGGTGGCCGGAGACCATGACGATCTTCTTCTTGTCGCCGAGCTTCAGCCTCTTGAGACGGATGTTGCGGAACTGGACCGTCATAGGGGGGCCGGCGTGGAGCTGCAGGGCGAGGAGCCCTGAGCGAAGACGTCTTTTCTTGTCGTTGTCGAGCACCTTGCAGGTGACCTTGCCGTTGATCTCGTGGGTGAGTTCGTAGCCCTTGGCGATGATCCTGTAGGAGTTCCAGTCCTCGTTCTTGATGTTGGCCTGTAATTCGGCGGAGTTGCCTACCTTGCCTACGACCTTCGGTCTGCCGTTGTCACCGATCTCGGTTTGCTGGCCTCTCTGCGCGAGGATTCCCCTGTATCTCTCTCCGTAGAGGATTCCCGAGTAGGTTTTCCCTGCCTCGAAGTCGGCCTGGTAGCCGCCGATGACCCACTTGCCCCACTTCGGGTTCTCGAAGCTCCTGTACTGGATCCCGCTGTTGCCGCCGATGATCTTGTAGTCGAGGCGCAGCTCGAAATCATCGAGCTCTCCCTGCCGCCAGACGATGAAGGTGTTTCCCCTGGTGGGCTTCTCCTTTGTCGTCTGTCCGGTGATGGCTCCGTCCTTGACGCTCCAGAAGTCGGGATTTCCATCCCAGCCATCGAGGTCCTTGCCGTTGAAGATTGGCTTGAAGCCCTCCTCCGCGTCGGCGGCCCATGAGGGGAGCGAGGTGAAGATGGTCGAGAAAGCGAAAAGTGAAAGAATGAGAAGAGACTTCAGGTTCATCGAAAGACCTTCCTGTAGGCTTGGTTGCAATTGCATGGTAAGGCGTATGTTCTACCGACTGGATAAGGTAGAACCTCAGGGGCGCCGTTGCAAGCAGGCTTCAGACTTAAGGGGGAGGGTTGCCTGCTCAGGTAATCCCGGTACCGCGGGCGATGACGACCTTGCCGGAGCGAACGCGCTCGATGATGCCGAAGCTCTCGAGCAGTTTTTCGAACGCGTCAATCTTATCCGAGTTGCCGGTGACCTCGACCACCATCGACTCCTCGGTGATGTCGACAGCCTTGCCGCGGAAGCACTCGGCGATCTGGAGGATCTCGCTGCGGTTTTCAGGACTTGCCGTAACCTTCACCAGGGCCATCTCGCGTTCGACCGTGATCTCACTCATGTGCTCGGTGGCATGGACGGTGTCGACCAGCTTCTCCAATTGCTTGACGATCTGTTCGAGCTGGGCCGGGTCGCCTTCACAGGAGATGGTCATCCGGGAGAAGCCCGTCTGGTGTCCCGCGCTGACAACCAGGGAGTCGATGTTGAAGCCGCGCCGGGCGAACACCTGGGCGATCCTCGAGAGGACTCCCGGGCGGTCGTGGACCCGCATGCTGATGGTGTGTTTGCCGTCTTTGCTCATGCTGGCTCCACTCATCAGGTGCTCCCCTCGGGCTTGGGCAGGGCGATCTTCGGTTTTTCAGTGATCATCTCACTCACCGCGGCTCCCGCGGGAATCATGGGGAAGACATTGCCCTCCTTTTCGACGCAGGCATCGACAATGCAGGGACCATCGTTGTAGTCGATCGCCTGCTGCAGGATCCGGCGAACATCACCGCTTCTGCGGATCCTGAAGCCCTTGCAACCGAAGCTCTCGGCCAGCTTGACGAAATCGGGGTTGCCCTCCAGATCGACGCCTGAATAGCGGTTTTCGAAGAACATCTCCTGCCACTGTCGAACCATCCCGAGGTAGGCATTATTGATAATCAGCACCTTGATCGGCAGCTTGAAGGTCGCCGCGGTAGCAAGCTCCGGCATGGTCATCTGGAAGCCTCCGTCGCCCACCACGGCCCAGACCTGGTGGTCCGGATTTCCGAACTGCGCCCCGATCGCGGCCGGCAGGCCGAAGCCCATGGTTCCGGCGCCACCACTGGTGACCCATTGGTAGTCGAGGCTTGTCTTGTAGAACTGGGCGCACCACATCTGGTGCTGGCCGACATCTGTGGTGACGATCGCCTGTCCCTCCGTCAGGTCGCTGAGGGAATCGAGCACGTGCTGGGCTCTGAGGCCACCGCGCTTGGGGTACTTGAGGGGGAACTTTTTCTTCCAGGCGTTGATCTGCTTGAGCCAGTTCTTCGTGTCGAGGCCGTTCACATGCTGGATGAGCTCCTCGAGGACGAGCTTGGCATCACCGACCATGGAGACGTCCGGCTGGATGATCTTTCCGTGTTCCGCCGGGTCGATGTCCAGGTGGATTTTTTTCGCGTTGGGGCAGAACTCACTCAGTTTTCCGGTGATCCTGTCGTCCCATCTCGCGCCGATCGCCATGATGAGGTCGCAGTCGACCACGGACTTGTTGGCGTAGGCTGTCCCATGCATTCCCAGCATTCCAACTGAGAGATCGTGTGTTTCAGGGAAGGCGCCCTTGCCCAGCAGGGTTGTTGTCACGGGAGCCTGGATTTTTTCCGCGAGCTCTTTTACCAGCTCCGCTGCTCCGGCGATCCTGGCGCCCTGGCCGACGTAAAGCAGCGGCTTTTTCGATGCGTGCAGGAGGTCGGCACAGGCGTAGATGCTTTCCATGTCGCACATCTGCGGAAAGTTGTAGCCGGGGAGATGCTCATCGAGATTTTCCGGGAAGGTGGTTACGCACTCAGCCGATGCGACGTCCTTTGGTACATCGACGAGGACGGGGCCAGGCCTGCCGCTGGAGGCGATGAAGAAGGCCTCCTTCATGACCCTTGGTATATCGTTGACGTCCTTTACCAGGTAGGAATGCTTTACCACCGGGATCGTGATGCCAAAGATGTCCGCCTCCTGGAAGGCGTCCTTGCCGAGCATCGGGGTGATCTGCTGGCCTGAGACAACGACCATCGGGGCCGAATCCATATGAGCGGTCAGGAGGCCGGTCACGGTATTGGTAGCGCCAGGGCCGCTGGTTACCATCACGACGCCGGTCTTGCCGGTTGTGCGGGCGTATCCATCGGCCATGTGGGTGGCACCCTGTTCGTGGCGCGTGAGGATCAGTTCGATCTTTGAGTCCAGGATGGAATCGAAGATCGGCATCACAGCGCCGCCTGGCAGTCCGAAGACGTATTCCACTCCTTCTCTGCGGAAGGCTTCAATGATGACGTCGGCACCTGTTGTCATTTTAAACTGCCTCCTCGAGAGAGGTCCTCTATCCAAATGGGTCTTTTAAGGCCTTCTATCCTGAGCCAGAGTATTCTGCCCAGTATTTGGAGCCTTATCTAACGAAAGATACGAATTTATCGTCTATTTTGTAGTTGTTCAAGAGTCGGCTTCCAATAAAGGCCTATTTTTGGCCAAAATAGGCCATATTTATAGAAGATGAGATTATTTAATGCATTTATAGAGGCCTGTTTTGGGTCATTCCTTGCTCGTGAACCCAAATAAAGCCATTTTATGGCCTGAAGTTGCCAGATATGGCGAATAATGGCGTTAATGTGCAGGAACAGACCTCCAGCGGGGTTATACGCGTGGAGTTGGATGTAGGGCAGGGGCTACCGGCAGTTGCTCGGACAACCTTCAACCCGGACACATTCACTTCCGAGAATGGGCTCAGGTCCCCTGGTGAACAGGTAGTTCAGGCTGTAGACCGCATCGGAGAGATCGGCCATCGAGTCTCCATTTACGTCGAGCACAACCAGGCTTCCACCGGCGGCGAGGTCGTCACTGTCACAGGGTATTTCGCCGGGAACACCGAGGTAGAGCTGTCGCAGGAGCCGCACGGGATCTGAGATGTCGAGAACTCCATCCTGGTTGGCATCTCCGGGGAGTTGCCAGCCGCTCGGTACAAAGTCCCCTCCGCCCGGGCTTCCGGGAGTTCCCCCCGGCTCGGCGCTGAGAGCCCAGCCTGCCTCATCATTCCAGGACTCGGTGTTGCCCGAGGGGTCGATGATGTTCAGCGAGTGGCCGCCTCCATCACTCTCGACGAACCAATCGTCTTCGTAGCGGAACTCGAGGATTTTTTCGCCTCTGCCATCGGTGAGGGATATTCTCTCGCCTCCGTTGTCGAGGTTGCCGCCGTACTGGCCGGCGATGTTGAGTCCTTCGGTTTCGTAGATCGAGGAGAAGGCCGCGAGATTTTCAACCAGCACCAGGTACTCTCCGGGGTCAAGGGTCTGGATCGCGGAGGAGGTGAAGTTGAACTGGACTCCATTGTCAAAATAGACTCCGGCGAGGGAGGCTGGAGTCGCGCCAACATTCTGGATCTCGATGAATTCGAAATCGTCAGCGCTGTATTCCCCGGCATTTTGCGGGCGGGCCGGGTGGTACATGAGCTCGGTGATTCGAAGCGGCAGGTCCGAATTGTAGACGAAGGTCGCCTCGGCGAGGCCGCTCCACTCGTTGCCGAGCTTCGCCCTGGCCCTGATCTGCGTGGGCTCGGTCAGGACGATCGCCTCTCCCTCGTTGGTGGAACTCGCGCTGAGGATCGGCACGATCAGCAGGTCGCTGGAGTCGATGGTGAAGTTGAAGCCCTGGATAGCGAGGATGTTGGTCCCCCTGCGAAGAGCTTCGACCCCCGCGTTCGCTACGCTGAAGGTCTCGAACTGCAGGGCGGCGGCATCGTCGTGTTGGGCCGATGCCGCTGTACTCCAGGACACCAGGGGTTGCGAATTGGCTGAGGCGATTCTCTGTCCGTTCAGGTAGGCCATGAAGCCATCGTCGTACATCATGTTGAGCGTGAGCTGGGTGATGTCCGCCGGGTCGTCCACCTCGAAGGGGATGCGGATAAAGACGCTGGAGTTCTGGTTGTACATCCGGCTTTCAATATCGAGATCGATGAACTCCTGGTAGCCATCTCCGCGTTCGTAGCCGACTCCGATTCCATCTGGACTGGACGCCCAGCCGGAATCGTCAAAATCGATCTCTGTCCAGGTCCTGCCAAGGCCGCCGTTGGTCGGCACCAGGGCTCTCACCCCGTTGTTTCGGGCGGGTGAGACGAGACCCGAGACGGCTCCCGCTCCGTTGACCACCGCCCGAGGATTGACCGCTCCACCGGGGAGTCGGGGATCGCTTCCATCGGTCGTATAGTAGACTGTGCCGGACATCGAGCCGATTCGCAGGTCGAAGGGTGAGTCGAAGCCGCCGCCTTCCTGGTTGAATACAGGGGTCGAGACGTAGTTGGAGTCGTACCAGTTGAGCCGGTTTTCGAGCCAGCCCTTCATGAAGTTCAGCTCTTCAGGATAGGTGTCGGCGACGAAGAAGTTGGGCCAGACATAGGAGCCGAGGATGTTCCAGCGCTGGAAGTTCCGTCGTTGGGCCTGGTCGAGATAGGCCGCGACCTCATCGATCTGTGAGAGAAGCGCCTGGGTCTGGAAGGGACCACGGCGCAGCAGGGCCCAACGATCTATGTATTGCTGCTGGAATTCCGGATCCTGGAACAGGCGGGGAAAGTAGGGATACTGGTCCGCGTTGATCAACGGATAGTACCAGCCCTGTGGGTTGCCGCCGTTGAGATAATTCGCGTTGCCCAGTGCCAGGTTGAAGTCCCAGACCGGTCCCATGTGGAGCTTTCCGTTGCGGTCCTTGTGATAGAAGGCGCTGAGGCGATAGCCGTCGATGTTCTTACAGAGCTCGACCATGATGTGGTGGTCGATGAACGAGCCGGCATCGATGTACTGGCGGTAGCCCCTCTCCGGGTCAGCGAAATTATTGCCGTAGAGGGCGGACTCGAACTGGTTGATGTAATTGAGAATATAGCTCCTCTGGCCCGAGGTGATCTCGTCCTCCTTTGGCTCGACCAGGCCGAGGGTCTGCCCCCTGCTGGTGCGAATGCCGCTGTCGCCGGGGTCGAGACGGTCTTTCTTCAGTATGTAGCCTCCGGTGATCTCGGGAGAGCTGTTGTCGGTGCGTGAGAGCCTGGCTATGTCAACACGGTCCGGGTTGCGCTTGATCTTCTCAATGAGGACATAGACGCCCGCGTAGTGGCTCGAGCTCATTCGTCCACCGGAGGTCTTGAAGTAGAGCTCGACAAATCTGCAACGAGGTCCATAGCGTCCGATCTTGTTGCTCCAGTCGTAGCTGAGGTAATTGCGCATGAGGGACTTGTCGGAATAGGGGGCGTAGAGCACCCAGTCGGATTCCGCCGGCATTCCCAGTAGCGAGACATCCCGGTCCTCGTTGAGCTCATCCCGGATCTCCAGGGCGTATTGTTTTTTCGGGAATCCAGACGAACTGGAACCCCTGATCTTCAGGGCTCCCCGGCCCGAGAAGTCAGGAACGTCCGTGATGGCCGCGCGCCCGTTGCTGGTCTCGATCATTTCCACGAAGGCGCTGGTGTAATTGTTCTGGCCTACGCCGTTGCTGAAGGTGTCGACCAGGACGATGGGCAGATTGGACGAGACGTTTCTGAGGTTCGTTGAGAGCATGATATAGCTCTTGTCGGCAGTCTTACCCGGCAGCTTGCCGGACTCAAAGAGCCTGGCCTTGAGCATCGTAGCGTTGCTGATCCTGATGGCCGAGGAATAGGCGGGGTCGTTGCTTTCCGGCCTCGAGCCATCGGTTGTGTAGCGGATCGTGCCGGCCGCGGGGGCGGACAGCTCAACGGAGATGCTCGAGGCGACGTAGGCTCCGCTTTCGATGGAAAATTCCACGTTTGCGGAGACCTCATCAAAACCGACTCCATTCATCTCCTCCGGTGTGGGACTGGAGAAGTACTGGTAGGAATCATCAACAACCTCACCGATCGAGGTGGAGACCAGCTGCGCGCCGATGAGGAAGTCGTTGCTTGTCGTTGTCCTGTTGAGTCCCTGGATCGCGAGAACATTGCTCCCCTCGCGAAGGAGGCCTCGATGCTGTGTCAGGTTGAAGTTTTCGTATTCACGGGCCCGGGCATCGATGTGAGAGAGCGAGGCAGCTGAATTCCAGGACAGCTCCTCGGCGGCCGGGCTGTTGGCCGAGATCACCGGGCTGCCGTTGAGGTAGGCGGTGAAGCCATCATCGTATCGGACCTGGAGCCTGAGCCGGTCGATGGTCTCCGGGTTTTCCAGTTCGAAGGGGATCCGGATGTAGACGCTGCTGTTGCGCTGGTACATATCCTCCTCGACATCAGTGGAAAACAGCCCGTCATACCCCGCTCCTCTTTCGAAGCCGACGCCGCCCCGGCCGCTTCTCCAGGAGTTGTCGTTGAAGCCCAGGCCCATCCAGGTGGATTCCAGCGCGTCGCTGGTGGGCACAAGAACACGGTGAGGCGCGTCAGGTCCGGCAAGCTCATTGAAGGAGCTGTTGGTCGACACACCGTAAGACGCGTCAGGCACCTGGGGGGGGAAGGAAGGGAAGAAGCCTGAGAGGATTGTTGATCCGTCCGGGGTGACCAGCAGCAACTGGTCACCGTCTCCGTCAAGGCGGAAGTTGGTGTGCAACTCCTCGGCCGGGTCGCGGCGGTCCTTTTCAGATGCGAAGACCAGCATGTATTCTCCCGCGCCCAGGCTTACAGCGGGGAATCTCCACTTGTCGAGATTGTCCGGGTCATCGGTAAGGAAGTGGTTCTCGAGCTCGTAGGTGTCGGTGCCTGAGTTGTAGAGCTCGATCCAGTCCGGGCGGCTGCCATCTTCATCCTGGATGTCGTTCTGGTTGGAGGCCATGAACTCGTTGATGACCACGCCGTCTCCCCTGGCGGAGAGCGGAAGCAGCGTTGCAGTGATCGCTGTGAGGATCGTGAGAAACGAAATCGCCCTGCGGGCCGCTGTTTTTTTCAAGTCCGTCTGTCCTGTCGATCTGCGGCTCAAAGATCCCGGCCTGGTCAAAGGGGCGGCCAGCGATCCTCTCTGCGCGTTGGATGAATTTCCCGGAACTGCCTGGGAACCATCCTATCACCCCGTTTTCCGGGAAGCCATGAAATCAGCAGGCTGTCCCCGTCCGACCTAGCGTTTCTGCCAGGGAACGGTTCCATAGCGCTGCAGTTCGCGGCGGAGCCTCGCGGAGAGATCCCTGAAAACACCGCGTTCCCTGCCGGCGAGGTTGGTGGTCTCAAGGGGGTCGGCCTCGAGATTATAGAGCTCGAGCGGCTTGAAGGGACTGTTCTGCAGCAGCTTCCACTTTCCCCAGCGAAGAGCCTCGATGGTCTTGCCTCCGTAGGCCGTGCCTCCTTCCCGGCGGATGAAGTAGAGCTCTCTCTCTGGCTCGGAGCGTTTTTTCCCTATCAGCTCACTGAGGAAGCTCACTCCATCGAAGGGCTCCTCGGTTGATACCGAGACGGCCTCGAGGAGGGTCGGCAGGATGTCCATGGTCAGTGAGACCCGCTCGCAGCCGCTGCCGGGAGCGATTTTTCCGGGCCAGGAAGCCACAGCGGGAACCTTGATGCCTCCCTCGTAGACCGTTCCTTTGCCCGCCTTCAGCGGTCCGTTGTTGGCGCCCACATTGCTCTGGCCACCGTTGTCCGAGGTGAAGATCACCAGGGTGTTTTTCGCCTGGCCGGTTTTTTCGAGGGCGTCGAGCACCTTGCCGATGCCCTCGTCCATGTGCTCGATGAGGGCGACCAGCTTCGCTCGCTTGTTACCGATTCCCGGCTCTCTCCTGGTGATTTTTTCGACCCATTCTTTCGGAGGCTGGATCGGGGTGTGCGGGGCGTTGTAGGAGAGGAAGAGGCAGAAGGGCTCCTTCTCTCCCTTTCTCGAGAGGATGTAATCGACCGCCCAGTCTGAGAACAGGTCCGTGGCATGCCCCTCGGGCTTGATGGTCTCGCGACCCTTGCGCATATAGTTGATGTTGTGGCGGCGATGCTTGTAGTAGTCGTCCATCATGTCGCCGAGGAAGCCGTGGAAGAAGTCGAAGCCTCGTGAGAGAGGATGGTTCTCTTCCTTGAGGCCGAGGTGCCATTTGCCGACAAGAGCGCTGTGGTATCCCGCCTTCTTGAGCAGGACGGGCATCAATTTCGCATCCTGGCGCAGGTAGCCCCAATTGTTTGTCGCGTGAGTCCGGATGACCCCGGGCACTCCGGCCATCGCCGGGTACCTTCCGCTCAGCAGCGATGCCCGGGTTGGCGAACAGACCGGGCAGTTGGCGTAGAAGTTATCGAAGCGCATCCCGCGGGCGCCGATCCCGTCGACGTTCGGGGTCCGGATATCCTTTCCTCCATAGCTCGACAGGTCGCCGTAGCCCAGGTCATCAGCGAGGATGATGAGAATGTTCGGGCGTTCAGCCCCCGCCGCGGCCGTGGCCACCAGCAGGGCGGCGAGGAAGCCTGCGAAGGCGCTCAGCGGTATTAGGTTCCTTGCGGGTTGACTCATCTCAGGCGCGCTTCGCCCACTCGGACTTCATGAAGCTGAGGGAGTCCCGGGCCAACTGCTCCTCGCTCTCGTACATGCGGCGCCAGATCTTGGTGGCGGCCGCCAGCTCAGGCAGGGCGAGTCCAAAGGCCTCGACCATCATCCAGCCCTCGTAGCCGGTTTCCTTGAGGGTGTCGAAGGTGGTGTTCCAGTCGACGTTGCCGCTGCCGGGTGTCGAGCGGTCGTTTTCTGAAATATGAACGTGGACGGTATGCTCGCTGCAGGCACGGATCGCCTCGGCGACACCTTTCTCTTCGATATTGGCGTGGAAGGTGTCGTACATCATCTTGCAGTTGGGATGGTCGACGGTCTCGATGAAACGGGCGGTGTCAGCCGCGGTGTTGATGAAGTAGCACTCGAACCGGTTGAGGTACTCTACCGCCAGGGTTACGCCGCAGGTCGCGGCGTGCTCCGCGACCGCTCGCATGCTGTCCGCTCCCCAGCCCAGCTCGTCGTCGGTTGGGCCGGCGCCGCTGAAGACGCCGAGCGCGGAGTGAAAAGGTCCGCAGAGGAAGTCGGCGCCGAGAGCCTGGCAGCAGTCAAGAGCCTGCTTGTTGAGGTCGACGCCCGCCGCTCTGACCGCGGCATCAGGGCTGATCGGGTTGTCTTCTTCGTTCCTTACCGTAACCGCGGTTCTTTCGAGTCCCAACTCGTCGAGCTTTTGACCGAGAGCGGCGCACTGGTCGACATCGTAGGCGAAGAGAGGAATCTCAACTCCGTCAAATCCGGCCTCTTTCAGCATCTCGAGCACCGGGTAGTGTTCTTCTTCAATGCCTCCACTCCACAACAGCAGGTTCATGCCAAACTTCATTGTCTTGTCTCTCCGAGCTCTCGAGTTTCTGGTTTCTTCCGGTCCCGAGCGGCCTTTTCGCATCCGGGAACTGCATAGTTAACTACGAACGCCGCTTTCATGGCTACTGTGATTTTCCCGGCAGGCTCCGGATAGCTGGCTTCAGATGGTTTCTTCGGGTTCAGCCAGGAGGTCGTGAAGCTGGTCGGCGGAAAGCTCGAGCTTCTCAAGGTAGTGAGCATGGCAGACCGGCAGGTAGAGCTCTTCGCAGCCCAGGGTCCTGGAAGGGCCGGCGAGGGTTGGCTTGCCGTCGACGGACTTGAGATTGAAGACCGCCTTCCGGTTGCAGCAGGCGCAGGTGGTCTTGATCTCCTCGATGCTGTCGGCCAGCTCGAGCAGCCGCCTGCTCCCCGCGAAGAGATGGGTCCGGAAGTCGTTGCGCAGGCCGTAGCAGATAACCGGGATGTCCCTTGCCGCCGTGAGCTCGCGCAACTGGTCGATCACGAACGCGGAGACGAACTGGGCCTCATCCACCAGGACGCAGTGGCAGGAGTCAAAAAGCTCCGGGGGGAGCTCGGTTTGATTTTCGAGCAGAAGGTCGGCTTCGCGTTCGAGTCCAGCTCTCGAGGCGACACGGGATGGGCCGAAGCGGGTGTCGACGGAGGGCTTCATCACGACAACGCCCTTGCCTTGCCGCTCGTAGTTGTGGGCGACCGCAAGCAGGTTGAGAGTCTTGGCGCTGCCAACCGTGCCATAGCGAAAATAGAGTTTTGCCATCGTTTCTCCTGACCCCTTCAAGCGGATTCAAGACTCTATCGCTCTCTCTATCGGGGGCGCAAGAAAATAGCCCCTTGGTTTATCCGCAGGGCGGGTAGCCGGAGCAGTCGCTTGTCTCTGGATCGATTCCGCAGGCCGGGAACGGCGCCGGCGGGCCTTCCTGTCCCAGGAAGAGGAAGCCCAGGAGGCTGATACCATCGGTGATGTCGACGCGGCCATCCCGGTTGGCATCTCCCGCCTGGGAGCAGCTCGAATCAGGATTTCCGAGGAAGAGGAAATTCAGCAGGGCGATGGCGTCAGTTATGGAGAGAGCTCCATCCGTGTCGAAATCTCCACGCACAAAGGGGGTCGGGCCCGCCGCCGCGTTTTCCGTTTCGATAAAAAGCACGAGCCCGTCATGGTCCGAGGCGCCGAGGGCTGTCGTTGGGTCGTTGTCCCTGCCGGTTGGAGCATCAGCGTTCGAGCGGCCGTATTGAGCGCCCCGGGTCATCTTTTCGAGCGCCGAAGAGGTCAGGATGTGATCGACCGCCTGGGAGTTGCCGAGGTTCACGGTCGAGTAGCGTTCAAGAGGGTCCAGGTCGAGGACATGGTTCCTCAGCGCCGGTTCCACGGCGAACTCGCCCGGCAGCAGGGCGCTTCCTTCCTCCTCGAGCCCGGTGATGATGCCGAGGACGTCGACATATCCATCGGTGAACTCGAAGGCGTTGAAATCGCCGGCGACCACCAGGTGGATGTCCGGGGTTTCCTCTTGCAGAGACTGAACCGCCTGGGCCACGAACCGGGCCTGGGCAAGCCGCTTGCGTCTGACGAAGTTTCCCTGTGAGGGGTCTTCGATGTTCAGCAGGGAGCGAAGATGCAGGTTCAGAACGGTCAGCGGGAACGGCTCATCGGATCCGAGGTAATAGCAGGTTAGCACCTGGGGCGGTCGCGAGAAGGTCTGCAGGTCACGCCCGCCGAAGCGGAAGGTCGCCTCGAAACCCAATGGGCCTGCGCTCTCTACCTCTACGGTGTCCCTGACCAGCAGGCCGTTGTTGCGTCCGCCGGGGTCGCTTCCTGTTTCCAGGTAGGGCGTGTAGAGCACGGTGTCGTCATCCAGCAGGATCCGATCGGCCAGGTTCTGAAGAACAGCCAGGTTCTCGGCCTCCTGGACACAGAGGATGTCAGGCTTCCCGAGAATCTCTCGAATCAGCAGGGAGTGCTTGGCGAGGCGATTCTCTTCTTCGCCCGCGTCGAGAATTACCTCCTCGAGCATCGGGTCGTCGATGGAATCCATGAATTGGTAGAGATTGAGGGTCGCGATGGCGAGCTCTCCGGGGTTCCTGTTCCTGACGGGGACGGCCTCCGTATTGTCATCCAGCTCGAAAACCTCCGGATGGAGACGATAGCGTCCATAGCGGAAGGCCAGTGGTCCACGGCAGAACTTGATGACCGCTCCGGGGGCCGGGTCAACGTCTTCGAGGCCCATGGCATCCGGATCCACCTCGAAGATTTCCGGGTTTCCATCCCAGGTGAGCAGGTCGGGTTGTCCGGGGAACAGGAGTCCGGGCTCGCGATAGGGTCTTCGCTCGCCCGCCACGACGAGGCAGTTGCCGTAGCGGTCAAGCGGGTTGACCACCATACCTCCGCTGAACTCAACCAGCATGTTCTCAAACCGTTCCAGCTCGTTTTCGGGTTGGGGTCTCAGGGGAGAGGGCTGGGTGTCATCGAAGATCACCGGGTCCGGGAGTTCCTGTCCAGCCAGCGTGGTGGTGACCCGCGGGTTGCTCAGCTCGGTCCAGTCGAAGAACTCCTGGACGGTGCCGACAACGTCTACCAGGTCGCCGGCCTGGACATCAGGAGGCGCGTCGGTGTAGACGAAGATTCCATCCGAGGTCTCAGGGTCGCCATCGCTTCTCTCGTCAGGCGTTTGCAGGAAGAAGCCGTTCCAGATTACTCCAGTCACGACGTTATCCCTGGTCAGTACGTTTTCTCCCTCCAGGGGAGAGGACATGCCGGGACCCTGGATCTCCCAGATCTCGATGCTGTCGGGAACGCCGGCTATCTCCGGGCAGCCCTGGAATCGGACTCCATCAAGAAGCGTGCCGGGGGAGAATATCTCGCCGCCGCTGCCGTCGGCTTCCGAATGGGGCAGGAAATCTCCTTCCAGGTCAGGTGAGCGAACCAGGGACTGGCCGGCGGCGTCAGCGCCGGAATAGGTGACCAGGGCAAGTGTCTCGCCGGCCTCGTTGGAAAAGGAGACGGTATCGCCGTCATCATCGAGGTCGAGCGTGCCTGATGAGGCGGCCTGGATGAGCGCGCCGCTTTCCGGCAGGTCCGCGCCGCCTCCCCCGAAGACCACCACAGCGCAGTTGTCCGCGACGATCGTTCCCGGGAGGAAGAGATGGCGGACCGTGGCTCCATCCGCGAGCGCCCAATTGGAGATGTCCTGCTCGACTCCCGTCAGGTTTACGACCTCGATGAATTCATCCGCGCCATCTTCAACTACCCCATCTCCATTCGCATCTTGTTCCGGCGAGGGGTGGAGCTCGTTGATGACCCAGCCCGAGGCAGGCGGCTCCGGCTGTCCCTGGGTGCAGCCCTCGAAGAACGTTCCATCCGTGAGAGTTCCCGGAGACATGGTCGTTCCGCCAGCGGCGCCGGCCTCCGCATGCTGGATCCAGGCGCCATCAAGGTCAGGGTCGAGGGTCAACGACTGGTCGTTGTTGCCCTCCGGTCCGTAGGTCGCGGTGGCGATGTCGATGCCGGCATTCGTGCTGAGGGTCAGGGTGTCGCCGCTGTTGTTGAGGGCGAGGGTTCCCGAGCTCGCTGCGAGCCGCAGCGTCCCGCTGGCCGATGGTCCGAGCGGTCCTCCGCCGAAGACGACCACCGCGCAGCCGTCGGCAACCAGCGAACCTTCCGGGAAGATGTGACGAATTCGCACCAGGTCGGAGATGGTCCAACCGCTGATGTCCACCTCCTCTCCTGACAGATTGACAAGCTCGAGGAACTCGTCCTCGATGGAATCAAAGTTACCGTTGTTGTTGGAATCGTTGGCGCGGCCGGGATCCGCGAGGATCTCGTTGAAAATCCATTGGGAACCGGCCTGAGCCCGGGTGCAGGCCAGGAATGCGAAAAGGAATAAAATGCGGAAGGCCATCGTCCTCCGGGTGGTCATTTGTTCAACCTCGTCTTCGATCCAGGGGTGTTACAAACTATGCCCCATCGATAAGTGATGATAGATTCCTGCTCTGAGATCTTGCAAGCTATTCACTTCGATAATCTGCTTTGCCGATGAGCCCTGCCCGGCTCGTTGTTATTTACTTCTCGCGGGGGTTCAAGTGTCAGAATACAACGGGATACCGACCATCGACATGGGTGACTTCATGTCGGATGATTCCGAGCGCCGCAAGAGCTTTGTCCAGACCTTTGGGCAGGGTCTGCTCGACTATGGCTTCATCAAGCTCGAAGGGCACGGGATCGAGCCTTCCCTGGTCAGGGAAGGCTACGATGCTTTCGAGAGTTTTTTCGCATTCGATGAAGACATCAAGAAACAATACGCGGGAGCCGAGGCGGGCGCCCGCGGCTACACTCCCTTCGGAGTCGAGCACGCCAAGGATTACGACAAGCCGGATCTCAAGGAGTTCTGGCAGGTGGGGCAGGATCTTCCCGAGGGGCATCCCTACCGGGCTGAATATCCAGGTAATGTCTGGCCGGCGGAGATTCCTGAATTCCAGCTGCATGCCCAGGAGATCTTCCGCCGCCTCGAAGACTGCGCCCGCAACCTGCTCGACAGCCTTGCGGAGTTCTTTGAGCTTCCTGCGGGGACGTTCTCAGACATGATCGTTGCCGGAAATCACGTGCTCCGTATTATCCACTACCCTCCGTTGTCCGGAGAGGTGGATCCAACGGCCTTCCGCTCTGCTCCCCACGAGGACATCAACCTCATCACGCTCCTGTGCGAGGCGACCCAGGGAGGACTCGAGATCCTGACGCGCGAGAACGAGTGGATTCCCGTTGATGCGAAGTCCGGCCAGATCGTGGTCGACAGCGGTGACATGATCGCCAGGGTGACAAACGGAATCGTTCCGGCGACGACCCACCGTGTCTCTAATCCAAAGCGCGCCGTCAACGAGTCGCGTTATTCGATTCCTTTCTTCGTACATCCTTTCTCAGCCTGCGACCTGACGGTCATGGACAGGTTTGTGAGCGAGGACCGTCCGCCGAATTTTGAGCCCATAACCGCCGGCGAGTATCTCGATCAGAGATTGCGAGAGATCGGGCTGAAGGGGTGATGTAGCTGATGTCGGATATCCGATCGATACCCGAGGTTGCCGGGCTGGATTCATCCGGAGGAGTGATCCGTCTCTCGCCGGAGCTGGATGTACCGCTCACCGAGCGAGTGCGAGACCTGATCGATTGCCCGGAGTTTCGCCGTCTCTCAGGAATTCCGCAGCTCGGGCTCGTCTCCCTGGTCTACCCGGCCGCTACTCACAGCCGCTTTGAGCATTCGCTCGGGGTCTATCGCCTGGGGCTGCTGTTTCTCAGGCACCTTTCGCACAATGATCGTTTCGCTGGAACGATCAGCAGGGAGCAGGCGGAGCTCTTTATCGTCACCGCCTTGCTGCACGATATCGGTCACTGGCCATTCTGTCATCCGATCGAGGATATCAGGTTGGATGGTGTCCCGCGGCACGAGGAGTTCGCGGCGAGCTTTCTCCTCGATGGAGAGCTCGGCAATTATCTTGAGAAGGACTGGGGAATCAAGCCCCAGGCTGTCCTGGCTCTTCTTTCGGGGGAGGCTTCCAACCCGGCGGAGAGCGTTCTCTCCAGCATGCTCTCGGGGCCGATCGACATCGACAAGCTCGATTACCTGATGCGCGACAGCTTTCACGCCGGCGTTCCCTACGGGCGCAACTATGACCAGGGTCGCCTGATCGGCAGCCTGTGCCTGAACGAGGCAGGGGATGGGCTCGCCATCACGCAGAAGGGCAAGACGGCTGCCGAGATGATGGTCTTTGCGCGCTACGTGATGTTCAGCGAGGTTTACTGGCATCACGGAGTTCGCGCCGCCACGGCCATGCTGCAGCGGGCCTTCTACCTGTTGCACCGTGACATCGCCCGGGACGAGGTCTTTCGCCTCTCCCAGGACGGGATGGTGACCCAGATGCGCAACGTGGCCAGGCAGCCCGAAGCGCGGGATCTTCTCGACGGTCTCTTCGGGCATCGCCGGGTACTCTACAAGAGGTTGGCCCAGTTCAGCTTTTATGAGAGACCGGAGGTTTACGAGCAGGTGGCCCGGCGCTCTTACGACTGGCTCGTGGGTTGTTCCGAGGAGCTCGCGCGGCTGCTCAGCGGCCGGATCGGCTCGGAGGTCGGCGGCCACGAGGTACTCATCGACGCGCCCCCGGTCGAGAAGGAGGTCGAGTTCAAGATCGACGTATTTGATCATAAGAGAGAAACTTACCGGCCGTTAGAGGAAGTCTCGCCGGTAGTTCGCACCCTGGCGCACGAACAATTTGATGATTTTGTCAAGAGGGTCAGGGTGTTTATTCATCCGCGTCACTCGCGGGCCTGCAGAGAACTGGCAGATCTTTCTGAGCTGCTGCTGGAGGCCGCGGCCGGAGCGGACTCCCGCTCGGAAAACCCGGTGGCGCAGGGGAGGTAGGAGTTATGGAACAGAAGCTCATCAGCTTGCTTGGATTGTTTGTGATGATGGGGCTTGCCTGGCTGATGAGCTCCAATCGAAGCAAGGTATCGCTTCGGGTGATCGTCGGTGGATTGTTGCTCCAGTTCTTTTTCGCCTTCCTGATTCTCGGTACCGATCCCGGAAGAGAGTTCTTCCAGTTTCTCGGCGACACCTTCAAGAAGCTGCTGGGCTGCGTGGACCAGGGGACGGAGTTCCTCTTCGGTGGACTTGTTAATGGCGAGAGAGGTCTCATCGCCCTGAAGATCCTGCCGACAATCATCTTCTTTTCCGCCTTCATGTCGATTCTCTACCATCTCGGGGTGGTCCAGATCGTGATCCGTTCCATGGCCTGGGCCATGCAGAAAACCCTGCGCACCTCGGGAGCCGAGAGCCTCTCAGCTGCAGCCAATATCTTTGTCGGGCAGACTGAGGCTCCGCTCGTGATCAAGCCCTATGTTGCGACGATGACCCATTCGGAGCTCATGGCGGTGATGGTCGGGGGGTTCGCCACCGTGGCCGGTGGAGTGCTCGCCTTTTACGTCTCGCTGGGGATCGATGCCGGTCACCTGCTTGTCGCCTCGATCATCTCCGCGCCCGCGGCCCTGCTCATCGCCAAGCTCCTGCAGCCGGAGGTGGATGTACCCGTGACCTCCTGGTCCGGGCCGGCCGATGCCGATGCGGATGGGAAGGCTGAAAATGGGTCGAGCGCGAGTAAGCCGGCCGAGTCTCCGGACCAGGCTGTGAACATCATCGATGCCGTTGCCAGGGGCACGGTTACCGGTGTCAAGCTCGCGATCAACGTTGGCGCGATGCTGATTGTTTTTATCGCGCTGATCGCTGTCGTCAATGGCCTCCTGGGCTGGATGGGTGGCCACTTTGGCTACGAGTTGAGCCTTGAAAAGATCTTCGGCTACCTGTTCTGGCCCTTCGCCTGGCTTATGGGTGTGGAGACGGCTGATTGCTCCAAGGTGGGACAATTGCTTGGGATCAAGATGGTCACCAACGAGGCGGTGGCCTATATCAAGATGCATGAGTGGCTGAAGGCCGGCGGAGAGCTGGCGATCAGCGAGCGCTCCAAGATCATCGCCACCTACGCCCTCTGCGGCTTCGCCAATTTCGCCAGTATTGGAATCCAGCTTGGTGGAATCGGCCCCCTGGCTCCGGAGCGCCAGGGAGACCTTGCCCGGCTCGGTTTCAAGGCTATGCTCGGCGGTACGCTGGCGGCCTTCATGACCGCCTGCATCGCGGGAATCCTTCTCTGAGCCGCCGCCTATTCGGAATACCTGGAGATCTCGCGGCGGATTTCGCGTTCGCTGTCGCGTTTGCGCTTGGCGGCGCGCTTGTCGTGGGCGTGCTTTCCCTTGCAGATCCCCAGCATGACCTTGGCAATGCCGCGCTTGTTGAAGTAGACCTTCAGGGGAATGAGGGTCTGGCCCTTGATCGACACGGCCTTGTAGAGCTTACGGATCTCCCGTTTGTGCAGCAGCAGCTTCCGGCGCCTGGTCGCCTCGTGGCCGAACATGCGCGCGTTCTTGTACTCGGAGATATGGAGACCCTGGATGAAGGCCTCTCCGTTTTCGATGCGGGCGTAGCTCTCGGCGAAGCTGAGATTTCCTTCGCGTAGAGATTTAACCTCCGAGCCGATGAGGACGATGCCCGCCTCGATCTTGTCGAGCACGTGGTAGTCGTGGTAGGCGCGCCGGTTCTTGAATTCTTTTGGGGTAGCCATTGGAAAGTAGTTTCTTTCCGCGGGAGCCGTCCATCAAGGGGCGATCCGCAGGAACTCTTCAGCGCCTGGGCTTGTAGCGGTCAGCGGCCTCGCTCCAGGCCTCGGCCACCTCCCTGTCGAGGAGATGGCTTGGGCGGACGTTCCGCAGCGCGCCCAGCATAATTTGGCGCAGTCCGGGATTGTTTTTTTCGAGTTCGGTGAGCAGCTCGGCGACCTCTACTCGCTTGAGGTTGTCCTGGGAGCCGCAGAGATTACAGGGGATGATGGGGTAGCCCCTCGAGAGTGAGTGGCGCTCGATGTCCTTTTCTGAGCATTCGATGAGCGGGCGGATGACCTCGAAGCGTTTGTCCTGGGTTCTATAGCTCGCCGGCATGGCCTGCAGACGGCCGGCGTAGAAGAGATTGAGAAGCAGCGTCTCGAGGGCATCGTCGCGGTGGTGGCCGAGGGCGAGCTTGTTGCAGCCTGTGCGCTCGGCCGCGGTGTAGAGAATTCCGCGCCGGAGCCGCGAGCAGGGTCCGCAATAGGTGGCGTTGTCGTCTCCTTCCGTCAGCTCGAGAACGGTAGAGTAGGTGTCTTCGGAGATGATCTCGTAAGGCGCGTCAAATGCTTCGAGCCAGGCGGCCAGTTCGGCGCCGTCGTAGCCGGGCTGCTGTTGGTCAAGGTGGACGGCGACCAGCTCATAATGAACAGGCGACTTGCGCTGGGCGGCCTGGAGGAGATCGAGGAGCGTATAGCTGTCCTTGCCGCCGGAGACGGCGACAAGGATCCTGTCTCCCTCCTCGATCAGTCCGTAGGCGCCGATGGTGCGCAGCATGGTCTTCGAAAGTCTCGTGCGGATTTTTTCGGGTGTCTCAACCGGACCCTCTTCCGCCGGGGTCTCCGCGGCGCCGAGAACGGGCAATTCGAGCAGGCGGTCTTCGGATGGGGATTTGGGGTCGCTCATGGTTATTTCCCGCTCTGGCCGGGGAAAAGCTCTGAGAGCTTCAGCTCAAAAAGCAGGGGAGTGTAGAGGGCGTAGGGGCCGGAGGCTTTCTTTTTGCCACGGCGCCGGTAGTTGCCTTTGACCGAGTCGGGGTCGTTGATGATCCACAGGCGCTCTCCCTCTTGATCGATGGCGAGCCCCTCGGGCGAGACCCAGTGGATGCGGTTTCCTGCCGGGGCGCGACGGTCGAGGTCAAGCCCCCGGGTTACCCGGGCTGACTCAAGGTCGATCAGGAGTATTCGTTCCTGATCACGGGCAAGGGCCAGGAGCCAGGCGCGCTTGTCCCTGCGCAGGAACTGGATGTCGTTGATGTTGAGGAGAGATTTTTTCTTGTCTTTGCGCCTGCTGACGTCACCGAAGGAGATTTCGAGATCCCTCGCGGTGATCGATTCGCTGGTCGCGAGATCGGCGAGGGAGAGCTCGAGAATGCGGGGAAGATCGTCGTCGGCCCTCTCGAAGGCCAGGTAGGCTTTTCCGGGAGTGTCGGCAAGGGCAATTCCCTCGAGGCGAAAGTTCCTGTCGTTCTGCCAGGGTCTGAGCGTCTGCGGGAAGCGGATCTCGACCAGGGCTTCGAGCTTCACCATTGGCTTCTTCGTGGGCTCCTCCAGGCTGAGAACGCTGATCCAGGGAACCTTGTCCTCGGTTATCCCGTAGAGCTTGCGGCCTCCGGGGATGGCGGCCAGACCCTCGAAATCGGAGTTCGGTATCGAGCGATAGGTTTTGAAGTGCCGGTTCTCTCCAGGCTTTTCGTCCGGGGGAGTGATCTTCAGAGGAGGGCCGATGAGCCGCCCCGACACCGGGTCGATGTTGAAGAGATGCCCGGGGTACTGGCTGCGCTGGTCGCCCGCGGAAAGAAGTGAGGAGCCTCTCCAGAGGAGGGCCGAGGGCTGCAGCCCGCGCCGGAAGGAATCAGGTCCGATGGCCGTTCCGGTTGAGTCGAGAACCCACTTTCCCCGCAGCTCAAGCGCCGCGGTGTCCCCGGCCAGCGAACCCGGGAGACTGCCGAGAGCCATCGCCAGGGTGAGGAAGACTGTGGTGTGCAAGGGTGTTTTCATTCCGGATCTATTTGCCGGGCCTGAAGAGTTTTCAACGCGGCGACAATTGTCGTTGAACATCTGACGGACCGCAAGGCATCATGCCCGGTCGAGTCGAAACTATGAATAAGGGATGGAACCATGAGCGAACTACCTGTAGACCTGCGCTACGAGCCTGTCATGCCGGCCGATCGAACTCCCGGGATCGGCTGTATCGGTGCCGGCTTTATCATGGCGGACTGTCACCTGGTCGCCTACCGGAACGCCGGCTTCAATCCAGTTGCCATCGCCAATCGAACCCTCTCACGGGCCCAGGAGGCGGCCGAGCGCCACGGCATAGATAAAGTATACGAGGACTATGAAGAATTGCTCGCCGATCCGGCGGTCGAGGTGGTCGACATCGCCCTGCCGCCTGATTTGCAACGCGGCGTGGTTGACCGGATCTGCGAAGGCTATGCCGGTAAGATACGCGGAATCCTGGCCCAGAAGCCCCTGGCCATGACCTATGAGGATGCCCGGCATATCGTGGAGACCTGCTCAGCGGCCGGCATCACCCTCGCGGTCAACCAGAACATGCGTTACGACCAGTCCATCCGCGCCCTCAAGGATTTGCTCGGCCGCGGGCTCCTGGGCGAGCCCGTCCTGGCGACCATCGATATGCGGGCTATTCCGCATTGGTCGGACTGGGCCGTTCCCTACGGCAAGCTCTCCTACTACATCATGAGCATCCATCACATCGACACCTTTCGCTACCTGTTCGGGAATCCCGAGCGAGTACTCTCGAGCAGCCGGCCCGATCCGCGCACCGAGTTTCCCCACCAGGATGGAATCAACATGTACATCTTCGAGTACTCGAGCGGTCTGCGCTGCACCAGCCTCGATGATGTGTGGACCGGTCCCTGCCGCGAGGGTTCAGGCGGAGACATCTACATCAACTGGCGGGTAGAGGGAACCGATGGGCTTGCCGAGGGGACGATCGGCTGGCCAGGCTATCCGGATGCAGTCCCCAGCACCCTGCGTTATACCTGTAAGGAGGGCGGCGAGACCTGGGTTGAGCCAAAGTGGGATAAGGTCTGGTTCCCCGACGCCTTCGAGGGAACCATGGCGCAGTTACTCGTGGCTCTGGAGACCGGCGAGAAGCCGGAGATCGATGGTGAGGACAACCTCGACACGGTCGCGCTGGTCGAGGCCTGCTATCGCGGGGCTCTGGAGCACAGGATCTTTACGATAGATGAGATACGGTCCGCTTGACGGCGGAACTGGATAATTGATAAGAAGAGGGGCTGCCGCGCGGCGGCGGACTTCGAAATACGGAAACGAATTCGAGAGGAATAAGGAAAACATGAAACTCGGAATGATCAACTCCGCCTGGGAGCAGCATGGTATTGACCTTCTCAGCGGCCTCGAACGCACCAAGGAGATCGGTTTCGACTGCGTCGATATCTTCCAGGATCCCCTCGATCCCGGAGCCGATGAGCGTATCACCGCCATCAAGGCCAAATGCGATGAGATCGAGCTGCCGATCATCAGCGTGGTCGGCGTCAGCGTAGGGTTGATTGACTTCAATCCGAGCGTGCAGGAGTTTCACCTCGACCGCTGCAAGAGGTATCTCGACATGGCTCAGCAACTGGGCGCGAAGAACTACCTGCTGGTGATCGGGGAATATATCTGGCAGAAGGAGGTCATTCCTCCTGCGGAGCAATGGAAGTGGGGAGTCGAGCATCTCAAGACCCTGGGCGATTACGCCGCCGAACGAGATCTGGAGATTGTTCTCGAGCTCGAACCGTTCGATATGGCTCTCGTCAACAACCTCAGCGAGATGGGCCGGTTCCTTACTGATGTCGACGTTCCCGCGGTGAAGGCGAACATCGATATCAGCCACATGCTGCTGTCGGACTCGAAGCCGGAGGAACTGGCGAGCCTGCGCGGACGGGCGGGGCACGTGCATATCTCCGATTGCGATGGAAAGGTACACGGGGATTTCCCTCCGGGCGACGGCGTGGTCGATTTCCCTCCCTACCTGCAGGCGATCAAGGACCTCGAGTTTGACGGCGCCATCAGCCTGGAACTGGAGTACTCGCCCGAGCCCGAGAAGATCGTCGAGTGGGTCACCAAGGCCTACGATGCCACCGACAAGCTCATGCAGGAGATTGACCTGCGGGGTTGAGTCTTGTCGAGCTGATCAGCCGAGAGCTTCACGGACCTGGGTGATTCCGACTCGCGAGACCGCCAGCAGGACGGTCGACAGCAGCGAGCAGGCCACGGTCTCGTCAATCCCGGCGCGTATGGCGATCGGTCCCGCGAGGGAGGCGATGTAGAGCGAGAGGTTCGTTGCCGAGGTCGCGCTGGCTCTTCCCCTGGGCCTTTCTTTCGGGGTCTCGAGGGATGGCTCTGACTGTTTGAGCCCCAGTTCGATCGGCTCGAAGAGAGCGGCGGCGAGGTTTTCGCTCACCTCGTCGAGCTGGTGCGCGAAGGCCTTGAGACGGGGTCCGGGGTCTGTCTCGAAGTAGTACCTCGTCGAATTGTAGTGCGCGTTGGGCCCGGAGAGCAGTAGCCTTTCGGCATCCACCAGCCGGGCGTGCTCTTCGCTGTCGAGAGCCTTCTCATGGTAGGCCTTCAGGATCCAGTCCTTCAGAGGCTCCTCATCGATGTTGAGGCCTTCCCGATCTTTATCTGCCGCCGGGCTCATACTCCCTCTCGATTGCACCGGATCATGTAGGAGCCGGACCTGTCGGTCGAGGGTGTGTAGCCGTCAAGTGGGACGAGGTGGGTGTGGATCGCGTCGAGGAGCCAGCTCTCGGTGGGGAAGAATAGATCTTCCTGCTCGGCCGAGGGTGTGATCCAGTTGCGGGCTCCGACAATGGTCACAGGCGCGTCGAGATAGTCGAAGGCGAGCTGCTGGATGTTGGCCGCCAGGGTGTTCAGGTAGCTGCCGCGCTCGCAGGCATCGGAGGCGAGCAGGACCCGCCCGGTCTTGCGTACCGAGTCGAGCACAAGGCTGTAGTCGAAGGGGACCAGGCTGCGAGCGTCGATGATCTCGGCGGACAGGCCGTGGTCAGCTTCGAGCTGCCTTGCCGCCTCCACGGCCTTGTAGAGGGTGGCTCCGACGGTGAGGATCGTCAGGTCGTCACCATCGCGTTTGATGTCGGGCTGGCCGATGGGAATCTTGTAATACTCCTGGGGAACCTCCTCGCGGAACTGTTCGGTCGCGCCGTAGACGCGCTGGCTCTCGAAGAAGATGACCGGATCGTTGCCGCTGAGGGCCGAGGCCATGAGCCCCTTGGCATCGTAGGGGGTGACCGGGAAGCAGACCTTGAGTCCCGGGATATGCGAGACCAGGGCGCTCCAGTCCTGCGAGTGCTGGGCGCCGTACTTGCTGCCGACCGAGACCCGCACGACCACCGGCATTTGTATCTCGCCTCCGGACATGCCCTGCCACTTGGCCAACTGGTTGAAGATCTCGTCCCCGGCGCGGCCGAGGAAGTCGCAATACATGAGCTCTACCAGGGCCCGGCCGCCTTCCATGCCGTAGCCGACTGCGGTTCCAGCGATGGCTGCTTCGGAGATCGGTGAATTGAAGAGACGATGGTAGGGGAGGGATTCGGTCATTCCGCGGTAGACCGCGAAGGCTCCGTCCCAGTCCCTGTTTTCCTCGCCGTAGGCGATCAGCCGGTGGTCATTGTAGAAATGATGGATGATCGGCTCAAAGAGCGCGTCCCGGTAGGAGATCGCCTTTCCTTCAGGCAGTGCCGCCCCGGTTTCCGGATCGATGCCGGCGCGGCTCTTCTGGGCCAGCGCCACCACGCGACTGTTTTCCTCCAGCGGCTTGAGGACATCGCCCTCCCTGATCCCCGGCAGATCCTCTTCATCCTGGTGGCAGAACATGAAGCGGGCTATCGGCTCACCGCCGAGGCGGGGAGAGATCTCCAGGTCGGTGGCAAGCTGGTAGGCCTTGAGGATCTTCTCCCTGGCGTGCTTTTCACAGCCGGCGAGTTCATCATCGCTGGCCGCGGAGCTCTCGAGAAGCTGCT
This sequence comes from Planctomycetota bacterium, assembly GCA_965659285.1. Classification (GTDB taxonomy): domain Bacteria; phylum Planctomycetota; class UBA8108; order UBA8108; family UBA8108; genus UBA8108. Next base: position 50,178 of record CBFHWB010000005.1, read on the forward strand.
TTCCGAACTCCTTGATCGGGTCGATGTTCCTCCACATCTCGATCTCTTCACGCTCCCTGTAGGCGCTCGCATCGCTTGGCGAATGTCCGCTCTGGCGATAGGCGATGACCTCAAGCAGCACGGGACCTTCGCCGTTTTTGATGACCTCCATCTTGCGGCGGAAGGCATCGATGACGGCCAGGGGGTTGTTGCCGTCGATGGTCTCGGCGTGAAGATTGAACCGGTTGACCCCGGCCCCGAGGCAGGCCAGCCGTTCAAAACCCATGGTCTCGCCGCGGGTCTGGCCGCCCATG